>NZ_JBARTQ010000513.1:0-22768 GCF_049645325.1 Pseudomonas sp.
GCCTGTGTGCTGGGCGGGCACACCCCGCATATCCTGCGAGAAGCACTGAGTTGGCACATCAACCTGGAAGAAACCGGGCATATGCTGAAGGCGTGATTGATACAGATTCGGGCTGATGCAAACACAGTTTCATCAGCCCGAGCTTCCGAGCCCAACTTTTATAAAAAACTGTACTGCTGTACCGGTCATTTCCTACTGAAATATCCTACCTCGAACTCCATAAACGCCTAAAACGCACCATAAAAGTGCCGACAGGTACAGTTGCCTCAATTTCGTACAGTACAGCCCCTATAAACAGTTAACTGGCCCCTCACAATACAGGTGAACTGTATCTAGAGAGTCTTGCGCAGGAGGAGGATCATTGGCATCAGTTAAACCACTACCTAATCCCGCCACAAGCGGAAGGATGTCACCATGGAACGTACACTCAGTTCCGATCTGTTCTTCGAAGAAAAAGCTGTAAACACCCAGGCTTCCATGCCTTTGCGCGTTCTCGCCAACCTGATGTTGTGGCAGCGCCGCATCTCCAGCCGCCATCAACTGGCTCGTCTGGATTCGCGTCTGCTGGCTGACGCCGGTATCAGCGAAGCTCAACGCTACGAAGAGCTGAGCAAGCCGTTCTGGCGCTGATTCAGCGCTCGCTGGCCCTGACCTGACGGGTCCACTGCCAGCAACCTGATTTGTCAAAGCAAAGCCCGCCCCGGGAAACCGGAGGCGGGCTTTGTTGTTTTTGGGGTTGGGCTTTAGCCGAAAACAGACGACTTTCACGCAGACAGGTACAGTTTAAAAAATACTACAGTTAAGCGGTACAAGTTAACGTTGGTGTATCTGTATCGGTCCTGCGCGGCCAGCCAACATGGTGCTCCAAGACATCATGGAAGCGCCCGTCATGAACACGAATACCTCGTCGTATAAACAGTTGATCGTTGGTACGGCCCGCGCGCTGGGCAGGTGGGCGCGCCAAGCCCACGAGCGCCGCCAGCTGGCTCAACTCGACCCGCGTGAACTGGCAGACGCCGGCATCAGTCAAGGCGACCGAATGGCCGAGTTGTCCAAGCCGTTCTGGCGCGACTGAACAGCCAAGAAACTTCCCCAACGGATAAACGGCAGCTTAAGATCCATTTACCACGTGGCGAACCTTGTAGAGCGGGCGTCTGATGCTCAAGTAGCCGCAATGCCCGTTTCACAGTGGCCGTTTTGCGCCGCTTTATTTGTTTATCTACAGGAGTTTTCCCATGTCCCGCCTTCGCCTGCTGAGTGCTGCCGCATTGTTGGCCGTTGCCGCCAACGCCAACGCCACCAGCCTTATCGTGACCACCGACTCAATCGTTGGTGCGCTGAAAGCCACCTCCGACGCCAGCTCCGATGCCACCTCGTCCCTGCGTGACAACAAAGTCGTACAAGCCGCCCGTGACGACGCCGCCAGCTTTGTCGCCAGCGAAGGCGCCATTCGTGGCGTGAAGCTCGAAAGCGCCCTGGCCCAGATCCGCCAACAGGCTCCGCAACTGAATACCGCGACTGATGCTCAACTGGCCCAAGCTATTCTGGCTATCTGACGGTAGATGAAATTTGGAAGCGCCAGCCGCTTCCAAATGTGTCAACGCTGGCTCTCGCCCGGGCATTACGCTAGCCTTGGCGCTCGCTTTCAGTTGTCGAGTCCCATGGCTTTTTCATACCGCCTGTTACTTGTTCCCTTGTTCTTTTCCGCCTGCTGGTCGCCCTTGGCTTCGGCCTTCGACACGACCACCCAGAGCACCGTCATCAGTGCCTACGCCACCAGCAAGGTGACCTCTGCACCCTTTGACAGAAAGTTAGTACTGGCCGCCCAGGATGACGCTGCCGCTTTTATTGCCACTGACGGCCAATGGCGGGGAGCCCGTCTGGAATCTGCGCTGGATTACCTGCGCCGAACCCAGCCAAAACTTCATGCCAGCGACCTTGAACTGGCGCAGGCAATTCTCGTCCAATAATCATCTTTGTGTTTCCATCTTTGTATCTGGAGTTATTCCATGCGTAGCCCGCTGATCGCCGCCGCTCTCGGCCTGCTGTTGTTGGCCGATGTTGCCCACGCGCAAACCTTGAAAGCCACCAGTAACATCATCGTGCGTGCCTCGGCGCGCACCATTGATTTCACCTCGGACACCACCACGTCCATCCGCGACTCCAAAGTCGTGCGTGAAGCCCACGATGACGCCGCCAGCTTCGTCGCCACCAATGGCGAAATCCGCGGCGCGCAACTCGAAGCCGCTTTCGACACCCTGCGCACGCGCGTACCGGAAGCCCGTGACGCCAGCGACCAGACCCTCGCCGAAGCTATCCTCGCTCTGTGAGGCGTCTCCAGGCCTGGCTTCTGGCCGGTGCTGTGCTGCTTTGTGCAGGCGCAGCCCAGGCCAGCCTGCAACTGCGGCTCAAGACTGATGGCTTGAGCCCGGCCGAACAGCAGGCCAGCCAGGCATTGCTCGATGAAGCGATGCGCGCCTTGCCGCCGCGTTTTATCGAGCAGTTGGACCGGCGCATCGATGTCGGCTGGACTGACAAGATGCCGGAAAACGCTTACGGCCAGGCCTCGCTGGTGTCCGAACTCGACCTCAACCAGAACCTGCTCGCCAGCCTGACCGACGGCAGCGCCGCCACCCAGAAAACCAATCGCCCGCATGGCACCGTACGCCGCGAAATGCTCGCCACGGTGCTGCACGAATTGACCCACATCTACGACCGTGCGCGCCTGTGGTCCAAAGACGACCGGGCACTGATCAATCGGTGCAGCCGGCAGAACAACATTACCGGCCTGATTGGCTTGCCCGATCAATGCCGTGGCCAGAGCGACCGTCGCTTTACCTTGAGTGACGACCCACGCCTGCTGGACCTCGCCGGCTGGCCGCAATATGTCGGCCGTCGCGGCGAGCGTGAACAGCACAACCATCAAGTTGCGCGCAGCCCGGACATCTACGAAACCACCAGCCCGCTGGAGTTTGTGGCGGTCAACATGGAATACTTTCTCCTCGACCCCAGCTATGCGTGCCGCCGCCCCGCGCTGTTCCGGTATTACAAGGAGCACTTCGGCTGGGCGCCACCTGAGCAAGACACCTGCGCCAAGACCTACGCCTTCCTGAACGCCGGCAACGACTTTGCCAAGACGCCGCTGGGCCAGATCGACCCGGAGCGCGTCTACGAAATTGACTACCTGTTGGCCGAAGCCAACGAAAACCTGGTGAGCCGCTGGGGCCACAGCATGTTGCGCCTGGTCATCTGCGCGCCCGGCCGCCCGCGTGGCCCGGATTGCCGGTTGGACCTGGACCAGCATCTGGTGCTGTCCTACCGCGCCTTCGTCGGTGACGTACAACTGTCGAGCTGGGACGGCCTGATCGGCAAGTACCCGTCACGCCTGTTCGTGCTGCCGCTGGCCCAGGTGATCGACGAATACACCAAGACCGAGCTGCGCGGCCTGGCCTCTGTGCCGCTCAAGCTCTCGCGCCAGGAGATCAACGACACCGTCGAGCATGCCGCCGAAATGCACTGGAGCTACGACGGCAATTACTTCTTCATTTCCAACAACTGCGCGGTGGAGAGCCTGAAACTGCTGCGCAGCGGCAGCGCCAACCCGCAATTGACGGGCCTGGACAACATCACCCCCAACGGCTTGCTGGAAGTCCTCGCCGCGCGTGGCTTGGCCGACACCAGTGTGTTGAACGACAAGCGTGAGGCGCTGCGCCTGGGTTATCACTTCGACTCGTTCCGCGAGCGCTACCAGGCGATGTTCGACGTATTGCGCAAGCACCTGCCGATCAAGCAGACCCGCGTCGAAGAGTGGCTTTCACTCAGCGCCCAGGAACGCCGCCAATGGTTCAGCCAAGCAGACCTACGCACCAGCGCCGCGTTGTTGCTGTTGGAGCAGGCCAGCTATCGCAAGCAACTGATGCTGGCCCAGGACGAAGTCAAACAGCGCTACCTGAATGCCCGCGAGCTGAAAAACGGCGGCATGGAGAAGGCCAACAACACCCTGCAACAAATCCTCGCCAACAGTGGTTTCCTCAGCCGCCCGGCGGAATTGCTCGGCAGCGGCGGCTACGGGCTGCCGCAACCCTCAGAATCCAAACGCCTCGAATCGGAAAGCGCCGAGCGCCAGAAACAGCTGCAATCGCTGACCGGCGACCTGGATAAAGAGGTGAGGGCGCTGCTGGACCCGTCCCGCGCCGACGAGATTGCCGCTTGCGAAGCCAACCTCAAGCAGATGGGCGAACATCTGCGCGCACTGCACAAAGCAGCCGGCGGCCTCGAACTGCCCTGATCGCGTTAGAGAAAAAGCCTACAAAACCTCCCATCATCTGATTGCCCGGCGAAAGCTGGCTGAAAGCTTCCCCGTCTAGGATCGCCCCACTGCCGGCAACAGACCGGCTGTTAACAACAACAATGGTGATTCCTGATGTCTGTTTCTACCCGCCTGCTTGCCCCGACTCCACCCGTACGCCTCGTGCCTTTCGCTCTGCGCTGACCCGCACTCGGTCCGCCATTCCCTAGCCGCGCTACGCCTGGAGTACTCCTATGCTGACTTTCCTTGGCTTTGCCATGGTCATCACGTTCATGTTCCTGATCATGACCAAGCGCCTGTCTGCGCTGATCGCCCTGATCATCGTGCCTATCCTGTTCGCGCTGTTCGGCGGTTTCGCACCGAAGATCGGCCCGATGATGCTCGAAGGCATCACCAAGCTCGCGCCGACCGGCGTGATGCTGATGTTCGCCATTCTCTACTTTGCCCTGATGATCGACTCCGGCCTGTTCGACCCGGCCGTGCGCAAGATCCTCAAGATGGTCAAGGGCGACCCGCTGAAAGTCTCGGTCGGCACTGCGGTGCTGGCCCTGGTCGTCTCTCTCGACGGTGACGGCGCCACCACCTACATGATTTGCGTCGCCGCCATGCTGCCGCTGTACCAGCGCATCGGCATGAGCCCACGCATCATGGCTGGCCTGATCATCCTCGCCGGTGGCGTGATGAACATGACGCCTTGGGGCGGCCCGACCGCCCGCGCCGCCAGCGCATTGCATGTGGACCCGTCGGACATTTTTGTACCGATGATCCCCGCCATGGCCGTCGGCGTGGTGGCGATCCTGGTGATTGCCTATATGTACGGCAAGCGCGAACGTGCGCGTTTGGGCGAGCTGCACTTGCAAGGCGACGAGATCGACCACAGCGAAATCAGCGTGTCGCAATACCCGGACGCCCGCCGTCCCAAGCTGATCTGGTTCAACGGCGCGCTGACCCTGGTGCTGATGTGCACCCTGATCGCCGGCCTGTTGCCGCTGCCGGTGCTGTTCATGGTGGCGTTCAGTATCGCGATGATCGTCAACTACCCGTGCCTGCAGCAGCAGAAAGACCGCGTTGCCGCCCACGCTGGCAGCGTGCTGGCGGTGGTCGGGCTGATCTTCGCCGCGGGCATTTTCACCGGCATCCTGTCGGGCACCGGCATGGTCGATGCCATGTCCAAGAGCCTGCTGGCGGTCATTCCCGAAGCCATGGGCCCATACCTGGCCGTGATCACCGCGCTGGTGAGCATGCCGTTTACGTTCTTCATGTCCAACGATGCGTTCTACTACGGCGTATTGCCGGTACTCGCCGAAGCCGCCAGCCACTACGGCATCACCGCCGTCGAAATGGCCCGCGCCTCCATCGTTGGCCAACCCGTGCACTTGCTCAGCCCGCTGGTACCGTCGACCTATCTGTTGGTGGCCCTGGCCGGTATCGAATTTGGCGATCACCAGCGCTTCACCCTCAAGTGGGCAGTGCTGGTATGCCTGTGCATAATGTTCGCCGCGTTGCTGATGGGGATTTTTCCGCTGTTCAGCACTCTATAATCGTACACACCCAACCGCGCGGCGCTGCAGCTTGCGCGGTTTAACATTTGCTCAAAGGAATACACATGGAATGGCTGACCAATCCGGAAATCTGGATTGCCTTCTTCACCCTGACGGCCCTCGAGATCGTCCTGGGCATCGATAACATCATCATGATTTCGATCCTGGTCAGCCGCATGCCCAAGCACATGCAGGCGCGCACCCGGATTTTCGGGCTGGCGCTGGCCATGGTCACGCGAATCCTGTTGCTGCTGTCGATCACCTGGGTCATGCAACTCACCGCCGATTTGTTTGTGGTGTTCGGCCAAGGCATTTCCGGCCGCGACCTGATCCTGTTCTTCGGTGGCCTGTTCCTGCTGTGGAAAAGCTCACAGGAGATGTACCACGCGCTGGAAGGCGAAGACGAAACCCACGATGAGCCGGGTGGCAAAGGTGGCAAGTTCATCTACACCATCATCCAGATCGCGATCATCGACATCGTCTTCTCTCTGGACTCGGTGATCACGGCCGTCGGCATGGTCTCCCATGTGCCGGTCATGGTCGCGGCGATTGTCGTTGCAGTGCTGGTGATGATGCTGGCCGCCGGCACCATCAGCGAATTCATCGACAAGCACCCGTCGCTGAAAATGCTCGCGCTGTCGTTCCTGTTGGTCGTGGGTACCGTATTGATCGCCGAATCCTTCGATGTGCACGTGCCAAAAGGCTACGTTTACTTCGCCATGGCGTTCTCGCTGGCAGTGGAAGCGGTCAACATCAAGATGCGCACCGCGATCGCGAAAAAGAAGAAACAACAGGATCCTGTGAAACTGCGTAAGGACATTCCGGGTCAATAAACCCGAGTCA
The DNA here is from genome assembly GCF_049645325.1 of Pseudomonas sp. GTDB lineage: Bacteria > Pseudomonadota > Gammaproteobacteria > Pseudomonadales > Pseudomonadaceae > Aquipseudomonas. The sequence goes on from NZ_JBARTQ010000513.1 coordinate 6,694, forward strand.
GACGAAAAAGGGGCTTTTTATAAGCCCCTTTTTTACGCGTAGTGGTGACGCAGAGCGTCACGGGGTACATTCCCACGCAGAGCACGGGAACGATCTTGCTGATTTCATGACAGTTTTGTTTCAATCCCCACTTTAGCTATGCGATGCTGGCGCGGAGCCCATTCGCCAACTACAGCTTAAGTACAAGACGTAGAACGGCACGCGGCAACTTTCCTTCGCTCCTTCTGGAGCACACCCACACGGGGGGCCGAGCATGCTGACCTTGCTCAATCTGCTTTCCGCCGTGACCCTGCTTATCTGGGGCACGCACATTGTCCGTACCGGCATCTTGCGGGTCTACGGTTCCAACTTGCGCCAAGTCATCGGCCAGAACATGTCCAAGCGCTGGCTGGCGTTTGTCGCCGGTATCCTGGTGACGGCCATGGTGCAGAGCAGTAACGCCACGGCGATGCTGGTGACATCCTTTGTCGGCCAAGGCCTGATGGGGCTGATGCCGGCTTTGGCGACCATGCTCGGCGCCGACGTCGGTACTGCGCTGATGGCACGGGTACTGACGTTCGACCTGTCCTGGCTGTCGCCGCTGCTGATTTTCCTCGGGGTGATTTTCTTCCTCTCGCGCAAACAGACGCGGGCCGGGCAGATGGGCCGCGTCGGGATCGGCCTGGGCCTGATCATTCTGGCGCTGCAATTGATCGTTGAAGCCGCCGGGCCGATTACTCACGCCCAAGGCGTCAAAGTCATCTTCGCCTCGCTGACCGGCGATATCTTGCTCGACGCCCTGGTCGGCGCCTTGTTCGCAATGATTTCCTACTCCAGCCTGGCCGCCGTGCTGTTGACGGCCACCCTGGCCGGGGCCGGCGTGATCGGCCTGCACGTGGCCATCGGCCTGGTGATTGGCGCCAACATCGGCAGCGGCATATTGGCCTTCCTCAGCACCAACATGCAGAACGCCGCCGGGCGCCAGGTTGCCCTCGGCAGCCTGTTGTACAAACTGATCGGCCTGCTGCTGATCATTCCGGTACTCGATCCCCTCGTAGGCTGGATGGACGGCCTGGACTACAGCGCCCAAGGCATGGTCATCACCTTCCATGTGCTCTACAACACCAGCCGCTGCCTGATCCTGTTGCCGACCATCGGCCCGATGGCCCGCTTGTGTGCCTGGCTGTTGCCGGAACAGCCGGAGCTCAACGGCAAAGCCAGGCCGCGTCACCTGGACCCGGCCTCGCTCGCCACCCCAAGCCTGGCCCTAGCGAACGCCGCCCGGGAAACCCTGCGCCTGGGTGACTTGATCGACAACATGCTCACCGCGATGCTCGAAGTGCTGCGCGGCAAGCAAACCGCGATCACCCAGGAAATGCGCAGCCTCAGCGATGACGTCGAGGCCCTGTACAGCGCCATCAAGCTTTACCTGGCGCAAATGCCCCGCGAAGACCTCAGCGAACAAGACAGCCGGCGCTGGGCCGAGATCATCGAACTGTCGATCAACCTGAAACTGGCGGGCGACTTGATCGAGCGCATGCTACGCAAAGTCCAGCAGCAGAAAACCTCGCAGCGTCGCCAGTTTTCGGAAGTCGGCCTGGAAGAGTTGGCAGGCCTGCATGCCCAGCTGATTGCCAACCTGCGCCTGGGCTTGTCGGTGTTCCTCAGCGCCGACCCGGAAAGCGCGCGCCAGTTGTTGCGTGAGAAGCGTCGCTTCCGCGCCCAGGAACGCCGTCTGGCCCATGCCCACGTCAGCCGCTTGCAGCGCAAAATCGTCCAGAGCCTGGAGACCAGCTCCCTGCACCTGGAACTGATTGCCGACATGAAACGCCTCAATTCGCTGTTCTGCAGCAGCGCGTATGTCGTGCTGGAAACGTCCGACACCGGCGCACTCTCCGCTGAAGATATTGCAGACATCACGCATTCACCCTGAACGTACGATGGCCGGTGAAGTCAGTTAACAATGGACCTCACCCGCCAGGAAGCTTGTTATGCGTCGCCTGTTATTCGCCTGCCTGCTCATGGGCTCGGCACACACCTTTGCCTTTGACCGCCTGCAAGTCGAGGGCTACACCTTGCCCAACGGCCTGCAACTGCTGCTCAAACCGGGCACGGAGCGTGGGCACGTCGCCATCCGCCTGGTGGTGGGCGTAGGCCTGGACGACTTCTCCTGCGCGCAAAAGGAACTGCCGCACCTGCTCGAGCATTTGCTGTTCAGTGGCATCGACGGCGGCGGTGAAGGCGACCTTGAAGAGCGCATGCAAGCCCTCGGCGGTGAGTGGAACGCCTACACCAGCAACGCCGACACCACCTTCGTGATCGAGGCGCCCGCGCAAAATCAGCGCAAGGTGCTCGACCTGCTGCTGGCCATCCTCACCCGCACCGAACTGACCGACGCGCATATAGAGGCCGCCAAACAGGTGGTCGAACGCGAAGACGGCGGCCATTATTCGCACCTGCAACGCCTGCTTGACCGCCAAGACCTCGGCCACACCGCCAGCAATCAGCTGGCCGTCGAGCTAGGGCTCAAATGCGCCGAACGTGCCGAGGTCGCGCCGCTGACCCGCGATCAACTGGAGGCACTGCGCAAAAACTGGTACGCGCCCAACAACATGACGCTGATCATCGTCGGCGATCTCGACAAAGTGCTTCCCGCCTACCTGGAGCGTACCTACGGCCAGCTCGACCCGGTTGAGCCGAGCGAGCACCTGCCGCTGCCGGAAATCCAGCACGCCGCCGCCAGCCACCGCGACGTGATTCATGGCTGGATCGGTGACAGCGCCAAGCTGCACTGGCTATTCCCCGAACCGGTGCTGGACGACCAGCACGATGAAACCTACGACCTGCTCAAGGATTACCTCGACTGGGCGCTGTACCGCCAACTGCGCCTCAAGCACGGCTTGTCCTACGGCCCGTGGAGCGAGCGCGAAGTGCTGGGCGGCGTCGGTTTCCTCAGCTTGAATGCCGACCTTGAGCGGGACAACATTCCCGAGGCCGAACAGGTGCTGCAAGACCTCAAGGCGCAACTGCTCAAGGATGGCCTCGACCCCGCGACTTTCGCGCGCCTGCAGCAAGCGGCCATAGCACGCCAAGCCTGGGCGGTGCAGGGCAACAGCGCGCTGGCCGACTATTACTGGAGCGCCGCCGGCGACTACAACAACGGCCACTTCAGTGACCCGGTCAAACGCATCAAGGCCGTGAACCTGGAACAAACCAACCAGGCCATGCGTGAAGTGTTCAAACAGCCCGGCTATTGGCGCATCGAAAAGCCGCTGCTGAGCTACGACACCCTGACCTGGATCGGCGCCGGTGTACTCGCGCTCATCGCCATTGTGTTGGGTGGCATTCGGCTTTATCGCAAACCGATTTCGCAATGAGACACCGAACACAGGGCTAAGACGTTATTCTGTCTGGGTTTTTTCCTACACCAACTGTGAACCGCCCATGCCAAGCCTGCCGCCCCTCATCCAGCGCATTCTCGTTCTGATCAAGCGCTACCCAGGGGTGATCGCACTCGGCGGGTTCATTTCGGGCGTGTGCAGCTTCATCCTGGTCGACCGCCAGCAAGGCATGGCCAGCTGGATCGCGGTGATCATGCTGGTGAGCTGGCTGTGGCTGATGCTGGAAAACAGCTTTACCCAGCTGTTTGCCAAGGTTTTCAAGCGGGAAATCCCCGAACCCTTGCTGCGCTACGCCACCCAGATGATCCACCAGGAAAGTCTGTTCTTCGTGCTGCCGTTCTTTTTCGTCACCACGGCCTGGAACAGTGGCCAATCAGTGTTCACCGGCTTGCTCGGCGCCGCCGCGCTGGTGTCGATCACCGACCCGCTGTACTACAAGTGGCTGGCTCCAAAACGCTCTTTGTTCCTTGCGCTGCACACCCTGACGTTGTTCGCCGCGCTGCTCACCGCGCTGCCGATCATCCTGCACCTGACCACCGCCGAAAGTTACAAATTGGCGCTCGGCGTGGCCATGGCGCTGTCGATCCCGAGCCTGGCCGTGAGCCTGCCGCTGCGCAGCATCAAAGGCTGGGTCATGTTGCTGGGGGTCACGGCCGCCATTGGTTGCGCCGGCTGGTTCCTGCGCAGTTGGGTGCCGCCTGCCACGCTGTGGATGACCGAAGTGGCCATCAGCACCCAGTTGCAAGACCGCACACCGGGCGACGACCTCAAGGAAGTCACCGCCGCCCAACTGCGCAGCGGCGGGCTGTATGCCTACACCGCGATCAATGCGCCGCGCGGGCTGGATGAGCGGATCTACCATGTGTGGAAATTCAACGGCAAAGAGGTCGACCGCATCGCCCTGGATATCCACGGCGGGCGCAAGGAAGGCTACCGCGCCTGGACCCACAAGCAGAACTTCCCGCCGGACGCGATTGGCCGCTGGCAGGTGCAGGTCCTGACCGAAGACGGCCAGGTGATTGGTGTGCTGCGCTTCAAAGTCACTGACGCAGCACAAACGGACAACCCAAAGTAGCCTGTATCGTGCTATTACGTAGCAATTGTGGACAGCCAAACAAGCTCGGAGCTTATGACCACCAGTACGACGGCCGGCGCAGCCCATCTCGATAGCACTAGCACACCGCCGTTACTCCGGATTACGGGGGACTGGACGCTTGCCCACTACGCCAACCTGAAAAAGCTCTCGGACACGCTCGACGGCCAATACGACGCAGGCGCCCGCATCGACCTTAACGGCCTCGGCGCCTTGGACACCGCCGGTGCATCGCTGCTGGTGGAGCTGCTCGGCCCAACCCGTATCGAACAGTCCACCGAACAGTCCGACTGCAGCTTGTCCACCGCCGACCGCGCGCTGCTCAAGACCGTCTACCGCTCCCTGAATGACTTTTGCGTACCCGACAAAGCGCCGGAAGAAGCCACCGGCATTCAGCTGCTGGCGCGCATCGGCCGGGCGGTGGATACCGTCTGGCAAGACAGCAAGAAACTGCTCGGGTTTATCGGCCTGATTCTCGAAACCTTCGCCCGCGGTATTTTCCGGCCCAAGCGCTGGCGTATCACGCCAATGGTTGCGCACATCGAACAGACTGGCCTGGACGCCGCGCCCATCGTGGCCTTGCTGACCTTCCTGGTCGGCGCCGTGGTGGCCTTTCTCGGTGCCACGGTGCTCAAAAGCTTTGGCGCCACAATCTTCACCGTCGATTTGGTGGCGTTCTCATTCCTGCGCGAATTCGGCGTGTTGCTCACCGCGATCCTGATCGCCGGGCGCACCGCCAGCGCCTTCACCGCGCAAATCGGCTCAATGAAAGCCAATGAAGAAATTGACGCGATCCGCACCCTCGGCCTCGACCCCATGGAGCTGCTGGTATTGCCGCGCGTGCTGGCGCTGCTGGTGTCGCTGCCGATGCTGACGTTTCTGGCGATGCTCTCGGGGATCGTCGGCGGCGGAGTGGTCTGCGCCGTCGCGCTGGATATTTCACCGGCGATGTTTCTCTCGCTGCTGCAATCGGACATTGGCGTTCAGCATTTTCTGGTGGGCATGGTGAAAGCGCCGATCTTCGCCTTCCTGATCGCCGCCATTGGCTGCCTCGAAGGCTTCAAGGTCAGCGGCAGCGCCGAATCGGTCGGCGCCCACACCACCTCCAGCGTGGTGCAATCGATTTTTGTGGTGATCGTGCTGGATGCAATCGCCGCGATGTTCTTTATGGAGATGGGCTGGTGAGTCGTCTGCACCGTGCGCCCACTGAGGCGGTGATTGAAGTGCGCGGCCTGTGCAACCGCTTTGGCAGCCAGAGCGTGCACGAAAACCTCGACCTGGATTTGTACAAAGGCGAGATCCTGGCGGTGGTCGGCGGCTCCGGCAGCGGCAAGTCGGTACTGTTGCGCAGCATCGTTGGCCTGCGCCGTCCCAGCGAAGGCGAGGTGCGGGTGTTCGGCAAGAACCTGCCCAACCTCTCGGAACATGAACGCTCATTGGTGGAACGGCGCTTCGGCGTGCTGTTCCAGAAGGGCGCGCTGTTTTCCTCGCTGACCGTCACTGAAAACGTCGCGCTGCCGTTGATCGAACATGCCGGGCTCAGCCGCCGCGACGCTGAGCACTTGGCGGCGGTCAAGCTGGCCCTGGCAGGGTTGCCGCTGTCGGCCGCGGATAAATACCCGGCGTCGCTGTCCGGCGGCATGATCAAGCGCGCGGCGCTGGCGCGGGCCTTGGCGCTCGACCCCGACATCCTGTTTCTCGACGAACCCACTGCTGGCCTCGACCCAATTGGCGCGGCGCAGTTCGACCAACTGATCCTGACCCTGCGCGACGCGCTCGGCCTGAGCGTGTTTCTGGTCACCCACGACCTCGACACGCTGTACACCATTACCGACCGCGTGGCGGTGCTGGCGCAGAAGAAAGTGCTGGTGGCCGATGCCATCGATGTCGTCTCGGAAACGGACGACGCGTGGATTCACGAATATTTCCACGGCCCCCGGGGCCGCGCGGCATTGGATGCCGCTCAATCGCTCAACGAGGTATGACATGGAAACCCGAGCCCATCATGTGATGATCGGACTGTTCAGCGTGATCGTGGTGGTCGGCGCGATGCTGTTTGGCTTGTGGCTGGCCAAGTCGAGCGTCGACAGCGCCTTCCAGGACTATGAAGTGGTGTTCAACGAGGCGGTCAGCGGCCTGTCGCAGGGCAGCTCGGTGCAGTACAGCGGGATCAAGGTGGGCGACGTCACCAGCCTGCGCCTGGACCCCAACGACCCGCGCCGCGTACTGGCGCGCATCCGCCTCGCCGGGCAGACGCCGATCAAGGAAGACACCCAGGCCAAGCTCGCGCTGACCGGCATCACCGGCACCTCGATCATCCAGCTCAGCGGCGGCACACCGCAAAGCCCCGAGCTCAAGGGCAAGGACGGCAACCTGCCGGAAATCATCGCCTCGCCATCGCCGATCGCGCGCCTGCTCAATAACAGCAACGACCTGATGACCAGCATCAACCTGCTGCTGCACAACGCCAACCACATGTTCTCCCGCGAGAACGTCGAGCGCCTGAGCAACACCCTGGACAACCTGCAACAAACCACCGGCGCCATCGCCGACCAGCGCGGCGATATCAAGGTGGTGATGCAGCAAATGATGCAGGTGAGCAAGCAGGCCGGCGCCGCGCTGGAGCAGACCACCACGTTGATGCGCAGCGCCAATGGCCTGCTCAACGAGCAAGGCAAGCAGGCCTTTGGCAGTGCCGAACAAGCGATGAAATCCCTTGAGCAAAGCACCGCGACCATCAACACCTTGCTGACCAACAACAAGGACTCGGTGAACAGCGGCCTGCAAGGCCTCAACGAACTGGCGCCAGCAGTGCGCGAACTGCGCGAAACCCTCGGTTCGCTGCGCGCCATCTCCCGCCGCCTCGAAGCCAACCCCAGCGGTTATTTGCTGGGCAGCGACAAGAACAAGGAGTTCACGCCATGAAGCGTGCTTACCAAATGATCGCCCCACTGGCCCTGGTGCTGGTCGGCGCGTGTTCGATCCTGCCCAAGCCAGACCCTTCGGACGTGTACCGCCTGGCGTCCGCCCAGACCACCACCCAGGGCGCACCGGTGAGCTGGTCGCTGCGCGTGAGCAAGCCGCAGAGCAGCGAGTTTCTCGACAGCCCGCGCATTGCCGTGGTGCCCAATGGCGACCTGATCAGCAGCTATGCGAATTCACGCTGGAGCGATCCGTCGCCGGTGCTGTTGCGCAATCGCTTTATGGATGGCTTCCAGCGCGATGGGCGGGTGACACTGCTGAGTACCGACGAGACCAACCTGCAGGCCGACTATGAGCTGGGCGGTCAGCTGCAGGCGTTCCAGAGTGAGTACCGGGGCAGCACGGTGGAGGTGGTGATTCGCCTGGACGCCCGGCTGGTGCGTGGCAGTGACCAGCGGATTATTGCCAGCCGGCGGTTTGAGGTGAAGCAACCGGTGAGTGAGACCAAGGTGCCGGCGGTGGTGGCCGCGTTTGGGCAGGCGGGGGATCAGTTGAATAAGCAGGTGGTGGATTGGGTGGTGACTCAGGGCAATATGGCTGCGAAGCGCTGAGGGCCTCATCGCAGGCACGCCAGCGCCCACATTTGCATGTATTCGCAGTTCAACATGTGGGAGCTGGCTAGCCTGCGATAGCTATTTAAGCCTCAACCAAAAAACCAGTAGCACACCGCAATAGCCGCCACGACGCCGGCAAACTCCGCCAGCAACGCACAGCCCACCGCATGCCTCGCACGCTGAATCCCCACCGAGCCGAAGTACACCGCCAACACATAAAAGGTGGTTTCGGTACTGCCCTGGACCGTTGCCGCCACCAGGGCCGGAAAGCTGTCCACGCCCTTGGTTTGCATGGTCTCGATCAACAGCGCCCGCGCCGCACTGCCGGAAAACGGTTTAACCATCGCGGTCGGTAATGCGTCGACAAAGCGCGTGTCCATGCCGGTCCAGGCCACCAGATGGCGGATGCCTTCCAGGCCGAAGTCCAGCGCGCCGGAGGCGCGCAACACACCCACCGCACACAGCATCGCCACCAGGTACGGCAGCAGGTTCTTGGCGACGTCGAAGCCCTCTTTGGCGCCTTCGACAAACGCTTCGTACACCTTGACCTTGCGCAACGCACCGATCACCAGGAACAGCATGATCAGGCCAAACAGCGTCAGGTTGCCGAGGATCGACGACAAGCCAGCCAACGCCGTGGCAGACAACGTCGCCAGCAACGCCATGAAGCAGCCCAACACCAGCGCGCCGGGAATCAGGTAGGCCAGCACCACCGGGTCCCACAGGCGCAAGCGCTGCATGACTGCTACCGAGAGCAGGCCAACCAGGGTCGAGGCGCTTGTGGCCAGCAGGATCGGCAGGAACACCAGCGTCGGGTCAGCCGCACCTTGCTGGGCGCGGTACATGAAGATGGTCACCGGCAGCAGCGTCAGCGAAGACGCGTTCAGCACCAGGAACAGGATTTGCGCGTTACTCGCGGTGTTGGGGATCGGGTTGAGTTCCTGCAACGCCTTCATGGCCTTGAGGCCGATCGGCGTGGCGGCGTTATCCAGGCCCAGGCCATTGGCAGCGAAGTTGAGGGTGATCAAACCAATGGCGGGGTGGCCGGCGGGCACTTCGGGCATCAGGCGGCGGAACAGCGGGCCGAGCGCCTTGGCCAGCCAGTCGACAATCCCGGCTTTTTCGGCGATGCGCAAAAAGCCCAGCCATAAGGTCAGGGTGCCGAACAACAACACCATGACTTCCACCGACAATTTGGCCATGGCGAAAATGCTTTCCACCATCGCCGCAAAAATCCCGGCATTCCCGCCAATCAGCCATTGCGCCAGTGCTGACACCATTGCCACGACAAAGAAGCCAAGCCACAGGCCATTGAGCATCAGTTGAATCCCCCGAAAGATGGGGCGAATGATAGCGGGGCTGACAGAAACGACAAACCCCGGAATTTTCCGGGGTTTGTGTTCACGCCGCGAACGATCAGCCGCGGGTGGCTTGGGCGGTCGGTGAGGCTTCTTTACTGCGCCAGTGCGGCAGGGAGTTCCAGTAGCGCTCGCCCTTGGCGTCGTCGTACATGCCTTCCCAACGGGAGATGACCAACACGGCCAGGGCGTTGCCGATCACGTTCAGTGCGGTACGCGCCATGTCCATCACACGGTCGACACCGGCGATGAACGCCAGGCCTTCCAGTGGAATGCCCACGCTGCCCAAGGTTGCCAGCAGCACCACGAAGGACACACCCGGCACGCCGGCAATGCCTTTGGAGGTGACCATCAGGGTCAGTACCAGCATCAGTTGCTGGCCGATCGACAGGTCGATGCCATACAACTGGGCGATAAAGATCGCCGCAATACTCTGGTACAGAGTCGAACCGTCGAGGTTGAACGAGTAACCGGTCGGCACCACGAAGCTGCAGATGGCCTTCGGCGCGCCGTAGGCTTCCATCTTCTCGATCACACGCGGCAGCACGGTTTCGGAGCTGGCGGTGGAGTAGGCCAGCACCAGCTCATCCTTGAAGATGCGCATCAGCTTGATCACCGAGAAGCCAAACAGGCGAGCGATCAGACCCAGTACCACAAAGGCGAAGAACAGGATGGCGACGTAAACCAGGATCACCAGCTTGGCCAGCGGCAGCAGCGAAGCGAAGCCAAAGTTGGCGACCGTCACCGCGATCAAGGCGAATACGCCGATCGGGGCGTACTTCATGATCATGTGGGTGACTTTGAACATGCTCTCGGACACGCCCTGGAACATCGTCACCAGCGGCTCGCGCAGTTCAGGCTTGAGGCTCGACAAGCCAAGGCCGAACAGCACCGAGAAGAAGATGATCGGCAGCATGTCGCCACGGGCCACGGCGGCGAAGATGTTCGACGGGATCAGGTTGAGGATCGTCTCGATGAACGCATGCTCATGCTGCACTTCCGCCGCGGTGGCGGTGTACTTGGAAATATCGACGGTACCCAGGGTACTCATGTCGATACCCGCACCCGGGTGGAACAGGTTGGCCAGCAACAGGCCGACCACAATGGCAATGGTCGTGACGATCTCGAAGTAAAGGATGGTTTTGACGCCGATGCGACCGAGCTTTTTCGCGTCGCCTACACCGGCAATGCCGACGATCAGCGAGGAAATCACAATCGGGATCACGATCATCTTGATCAGGCGGATAAAGATATCGCCCGCTGGCTGCAACACATTGCTGATCCACCAGGCTTTCTCAGCACTGAAATGGTTGAGCACTGCACCGATTGCAATCCCCAACACCAAACCGATGAGGATCTGCCAGGCGAGGCTTAGCTTTGCCTTCTTCATGTCATTACCCTTACTTCAAGTGGACTTAAGGCAAATGCGCCATCTGGAACGCCCGGAAGCGAAAAAGTGTGTGCATCTGCCTCCGTAGAAGGTCACCGCAGCGTGGCCGAAATGGCTTACTGGCAGGCGAAAAAAGGCGCAACTATTCCCATGCAAGGGAGCGACGTCTAATGCCGTAAACGCCTACCCTATGCCGAATCGGCATGGCTTTTTTTGAAATTAACTGTCCGAACGGTCAGTTCGATTCCGCCATTAAGGCGGGTGAATATGCCGTGGACCTGCCAAACCCGGCTCGCACAGAGATGTTGAACGACTCGCAGCGAGTGGCAGAAATGCCTGGGAATTCACGGGATTGGCGTCAGAAATGTCCTATAGCGCACACAAAACTTTCTCGATAGATGGTCACTCAGACACACCAAGTAATGCTTAGTCACAAGCAAAACGGAAAATATCGGCTATGGACGGTATAACACAGGGTAGGAACCTCAAAAGCCCGCCGCAAGTTCAGCAAGCTTGAGGACTTGTGAACTTGCGTCGCAGCTTTTCACCTGACCCGGCCCTTGCGCAGGCACTCCCTGTACCCGTAGGTCACGCCGATCTGGATCGATCAGAGCAACCCGGCCCCCTGGTCATGCATCACCCTTGGCGAGTGATGCAGACAGAAAGAAGCGAGGGGCTTCTTTCTATGGACGCTGGCTCCGTTGACGCGGTGCGCGTCAGACGGAACCTAGTACCAATTCGGATCTTTCTTCAACTGCTCCATCAGCAGCTTCTGCATGCCTTCATTCGGCTTACCGAGGAAACGGTAATCGGCGTGCCGTGTCGGCGATTTGTCCGACGGCAAACCGGCCGGGACTTGTACCAACATGGCGTAGGCATCTTTCTTGTCGTAGCTGAAGGCAACGATCAATCGCTTGTTCAGGCAAGTGTCCGCGGTTTCGCAGAGCGGCCCGACCAGGTATTTATCGCCATCTTCTTCCACGGCATTCATTTGTTCGGCGGTGCCCGACAGGTTCATCACCCATTCCGGCAAGCGCTCTTCTTTCTTCACCACGCCTTGCCAAGTCTCGCGATACTGCGGGTTCGAGGTCAGCAATTCGTTGGCCCGGCTCTGGCCGTCATTGGCGGCCATCACCAGACCGCTGCCGCCCAGGAGCAGGGCAGCAGCAAGGGTTTTGAGGGACAGAGTGGTCATATTCAGCCTCGGCCGCGACGACCAAAGAAGAACGAAGCGATGAACATCACCAGGAAGACCACAAACAGGATCTTGGCGATACCCGTGGCGGTGCCGGCGATACCACCGAAGCCCAGGACTGCAGCCACAATGGCGATGATCAGAAATGTGATTGCCCAACTCAACATGGTGATTCTCCTTACGCTTTTATAGAGGTAACAGCGGTAGTGCCGTGCAGCCGCTTAACCAAGCGACCTTTTCTTGCTTAAAACACCCAACGCTCTTGAGCAGGCAGCTCGCCCAGGGACAAATCCTGGTCGGCCACTCTCAACGACGGGGCGGTTACATCGGCAGCAGCACTGCCAACGGAACGGAAATGGGTCTGGGTCATCGACGGATGTTCAAATTGCGGGATCTGTTGCTGACTCTGCTGCCAATGTTGCAGCTGCTGGCCGGCGATCAACGTGACCATCAACGCCAGGCTTGCGAACAGGCCCTGCTGCAAGCGCAGAGGCGACACACGTAGTTGGCTGAGGCGTTGGCGAGTCATGCTGCGTTTCTCCCGCATTCTGATTATTCGTTTGTTGGGAGAGGTATTGCAGACTGCATGCCAGATTTTTTACAAAATAAAACTCAATAAAATCAATACGTTAAAGATCAATCAACGTTAGCCAGCCCAGCATCCTGCACGATGGGCCTATCCTGGCCGTGCGAAATGCACGATGGTCAGTGGTCGGGTCAAGGGATCGAATGCAGGTGAGGCGTTGCCGAAGTGGCAAGAAGGCATGAAAACGCCACCTGTGGGCGTGTTTGTAGGAGAACGTGCAGATACCTGCGCGAAGATGCCTTTTATGAATCAGAATAAACCATGCAACTTGCCCGATTATTCCGGGACTAATCAGCAACATTCACAGTTTAAGGAGCGCGGGACAGATGGAATCAGCCAAGGAACTTCAAGGCCGCATTCTTTTAGTGGATGACGAATCCGCAATCCTCCGCACCTTCCGTTATTGCCTGGAAGATGAAGGCTACACCGTCGCCACCGCCAACAGCGCCGCCCAAGCTGATGCGCTGATGCAGCGCCAAGTGTTCGACCTGTGCTTCCTCGACCTGCGCCTTGGCGAAGACAACGGCCTGGACGTACTCGCCCAGATGCGCATTCAGGCGCCCTGGATGCGCGTGGTGATTGTTACCGCGCATTCTGCCGTGGACACCGCCGTCGATGCGATCCAGGCCGGCGCTGCCGACTACCTGGTCAAACCCTGCAGCCCGGACCAACTGCGTCTGGCCACCGCCAAGCAGCTGGAGGTGCGCCAACTTTCGGCGCGTCTGGAAGCGCTGGAAGGTGAAGTGCGCAAACCCAAGGACGGCCTCGACTCCCACAGCCCGGCCATGATGGTTGTGCTGGAAACCGCGCGCCAGGTGGCGGGCACCGATGCGAATATCTTGATCCTCGGCGAATCCGGCACGGGTAAAGGTGAGTTGGCTCGGGCCATCCACGGCTGGAGCAAGCGCGCGAAGAAATCCTGCGTCACCATTAACTGCCCGTCGTTGACGGCTGAATTGATGGAAAGCGAGCTGTTCGGCCACAGTCGCGGTGCGTTTACCGGCGCCAGCGAAAGCACCTTGGGCCGTGTCAACCAGGCGGACGGCGGCACGCTGTTTCTCGACGAGATCGGCGACTTTCCCCTCACGTTGCAGCCAAAACTCCTGCGATTCATCCAGGATAAGGAATACGAGCGTGTGGGCGACCCGGTGACTCGTCGCGCCGACGTACGCATCCTCGCCGCCACCAACCTGAACCTGGAAGACATGGTGCGCGATGGCCGCTTCCGCGAAGATTTGCTCTACCGCCTCAACGTCATCACCCTGCACCTGCCGCCACTGCGCGAACGCAGCGAAGACATCCTGACCCTGGCCGACCGTTTCCTGGCGCGCTTCGTCAAGGAGTACGCCCGACCCGCTCGTGGTTTCAGCGACGAGGCGCGCGAGGCACTGCTCAATTACCGCTGGCCGGGCAATATCCGCGAGCTGCGCAACGTGGTGGAACGTGCCAGCATTATTTGCCCGCAAGAGAAGGTCGAGATCAGCCACCTCGGGATGGCCGAGCAACCGACCAACAATGCCCCGCGTATCGGCGCGGCGTTGAGCCTGGACGAGCTGGAGAAAGCGCATATCGGCGCCGTACTCGCCACCAGCGACACCCTCGACCAGGCAGCCCGAACCCTGGGCATCGACGCATCGACCCTGTACCGCAAACGCAAACAGTACAACCTGTGAGCTGCACCCTATGAAGCTTGCGATGAAACTGCGCACTCGGCTGTTCCTGAGTATCTCAGCGCTTATCACCGTCGCCCTGCTGGGTTTGATCCTGGGCTTGGTCAGCGTCATGCAAATGGCCAAGACCCAGGAATCGCTGATACGCAGCAATTTCATCACCCTGGACCTGGGGCTGAAACTGCGTCAGAGCCTGGGCGACCAACTGATCATGATGCTGGAAAAGCGCCCTGACCCCGACGCGCTTCAGGCGTCAAAACAGCGCTATTTCGACTTGCTGGCGCAGGGCATTGCCCATGAGGAAAGCGACGGCGGCAGCCATGGGTTCAGCCAGGCCCATTCCGATTACCAGAATCTGCTGGAAGCATTCGACGAATCCCAGCAGGCCACGCCGCCACCGGGCAGCAAGGAAAAACTCACCGAAACCTTCAACGTGCTGCGCAACGGCTTGATCGCCGAGCACAAGATGGCCTTGGAAAACATCAGCAACAGTGAACACAAATCCCGCGAGCGCGCGCTGTTGATTGCCGGCCTGCTCGGGCTGGTGGGGCTGGCGGTATTGATCATCGGTTTCGTCACCGCTCACGGTATCGCGCGGCGATTTGGCGGACCGATCGAAGCGCTGGCCAAAGCGGCGGACAAGATCGGGCAGGGCGACTTTGAAGTGACGCTGCCGATCTCCTCGGCGGCGGAAATGAACCAGCTGACTCGCCGCTTCGGGATCATGGCCGAGGCGCTGCGCCAACATCAGGCAACCAATGTCGACGAACTGCTGGCCGGCCAGCAACGCCTGCAAGCCGTGCTCGACAGCATCGACGATGGCCTGCTGATGATCGATCGCCAAGGCCGCCTGGAGCACCTCAACCCCGTCGCACAGCGCCAACTGGGCTGGGACGAGGAACGCCTGGGCCAGGGCTTGGGTGAGGCATTGGGCCGCCCGGAAATGGACGAACAACTGCAACTGGTGCTGCGCGGCGGCAACCTTGAGCGCGCGCCCGAAGACCTGGAAGTGGAAGTCGACGGCGAATTACGCCTGCTGACCTACAGCCTGACGCCCGTCAGCCATACCCAGGGGCATATTTTGGGTGCGGTGATGGTGCTGCATGATGTCACCGAACAGCGCGCCTTCGAGCGCGTGCGCAGCGAGTTTGTTTTGCGCGCCTCCCATGAGCTGCGTACCCCCGTGACCGGCATGCACATGGCGTTCGGCCTGTTCCGCGAGCGCGCGAAGTTTCCGGCGGAGTCCCGTGAAGCGGACCTGCTGGATACCGTTAATGAAGAAATGCAACGCCTGATGCAGTTGATCAACGACCTCCTCAACTTTTCGCGCTATCAGAACGGCCTGCAAAAGCTGACGCTGGGGCCGTGCGACGTCACCGATTTGCTGGAGCACGCTCGCGCCCGGTTTGCCGAGCTGGCGAATGCGCAACACATCGAACTGCTGGTAGAAGCCCAAACCGACTTGCCTCGGCTGTATGCCGACCAGGCGCAACTGGAGCGCGTGCTCGACAACCTGCTGGCCAACGCCTTGCGCCACACCGCCGAGGGCGGGCAGATTCGCCTGCAGGCGCGCCGTCACGGCGAACGGGTGATTATCAGCGTCGAGGACAATGGAGAAGGAATCGCTTACGGCCAGCAAGGTCGCATCTTCGAACCCTTCGTTCAGGTCGGCCGCAAGAAAGGCGGCGCCGGACTGGGCTTGGCGCTGTGCAAGGAAATCGTGCAACTCCACGGAGGCCGCATGGGCGTGTATTCGCGGCCGGCGCAAGGTACGCAGTTTTACATGGCGCTACCGCTGTAATCCGGCTGGGCCATGTCTTAACACCCAAAAAAATGTGGGAGCGGGCTTGCTCGCGAAGGCGGTGTA
>NZ_JBARTQ010000514.1:0-3069 GCF_049645325.1 Pseudomonas sp.
CACACCGCCTTCGCGAGCAAGCCCGCTCCCACAGTTTTGACCGCGGCCGCCTTAGACTTGGCAATATGAACGCTGCTCAGGTTTACTACTCCTAGAGTAAGCGCTCCACCGACCTTGCACGTCGGCTCATCAAGGCCACCGAATGGACAAATACACCCCCCACACCTGGCAGCCCCACGAGCGGCCGAGCCTGCCCGGCTCGCCCTCGACGCCGTTGCACAGCAATCAGAAACGTTGGGCGTTCGCGTTGGTGGGCGTGCTGGTGGCGATTACCGGTGGGTTGGGCAACGCGCTGGTTATCGCCAACCTGCAATACCTGCAAGGCGCATTGGGCGCGACCACCGCCGAGATGGCCTGGCTGCCGGCCGCCTATGTGATGACCAACGTGTGCATGAACCTGCTGCTGGTGAAGTTTCGCCAGCAGTTCGGCCTGCGTGCGTTTACCGAGGTGTTCCTGGTGCTGTATGCGCTGGTGACCTTCGGCCACCTGTTCGTCAACGACCTCAGTTCGGCCATCGCGGTGCGGGCGGCCCACGGCATGGTGGGGGCGGCGCTGAGTTCGCTGGGCTTGTACTACATGATCCAGGCGTTCCCGGCGAAGTGGCGCCTGAAAGCGCTGGTGCTCGGGCTGGGCACCGCGCAGTTGGCGCTGCCGCTGGCACGGCTGTTCTCCGAAGACTTGCTGCAAATTGCCGAATGGCGCGGGCTGTACTTGTTTGAGCTGGGCCTGGCGCTGATCTGCCTGGGCTGCGTGTTCCTGCTCAAATTGCCGCCGGGCGACCGCTTCAAGACCTTTGAAAAACTCGACTTTCTCACCTTCGCCATCCTCGCCACCGGCGTGGCCTTGCTCTGCGCGGTGCTGTCGCTGGGGCGTATCGACTGGTGGCTGGAAGCGCCGTGGATCGGCGTGGCCTCGGCTTGTTCGCTGGTGCTGATTATGGCCGGGCTGGCCATCGAGCATAACCGCACCAACCCGTTGCTGATGACGCGCTGGCTGGGCAGCGGCGTGATGATTCGCCTGGCGCTCGCCGTGGTGCTTATTCGCATGGTGCTGTCGGAGCAGTCCACCGGCGCCGTAGGGTTCATGCAGATGTTGAACATGAGCTACCAGCAGATGCACACCCTGTACGTGGTGATGCTCGCCGGGGCGATCGCGGGGCTGGTGGTCAGTGCGCTGACGATCAACCCGTCGCACTTGCTGATGCCGTTGATCATCTCTCTGGCGCTGATGGCCACGGGGTCGGTCATGGACAGTTTCTCCAGCAACCTGACGCGCCCCGAGAACCTGTATGTCAGCCAGTTCCTGCTAGGCTTTGGCGGCACCTTTTTCCTGGGGCCGACCATGGTGCTGGGCACGCGCAACGTGTTGACCAACCCGCGCAACCTGGTGAGCTTTTCGGTGATGTTCGGCATCTGCCAGAACCTCGGCGGCCTGATCGGCGCGGCATTGCTGGGGACCTTTCAGATCGTGCGCGAGAAATACCACTCCAGCATGATCGTCGAGCACCTGACCTTGCTCGACCCGCGTGTCGCCGCGCGGGTGCAGAGCGGCGGTTCGGCCTACGGCGGCATCATCGCCGACCCCGAACTGCGCAACCTGATGGGCATTCGCAGCCTGGCCACGGCGGCCACGCGTGAGGCGAATGTGATGGCCTACAACGATGTGTTCATGCTGATTGCGATCATCGCGATGCTGACCATGATCTGGATCTTTATCCGCAGTCTGTGGCTGATGAGCACCACCAAGGCAGCAGCCACTTCCGTTCAACCCAGCGGCGTTACTTCATGACCGAACCGAGCAGCACCACGACCACCACCAATGCCATCGCGTCCACCCCGGAAGGCACCACGCCGCCGGGCGCATCGGTCACTGAGCCGCGCTCGTTGCGGGTGCGCATCATCTCCTCGCTGGGCTTTGCCGCGATTGCCATCGTCGGCGTGCTGATCGTGCTGTACGCCTGGCAATTGCCACCGTTCAGCAGTGCGGTGGAAACCACCGAAAACGCCTTGGTGCGTGGGCAGGTGACGATCATCGGCCCGCAACTGAGTGGCTACGTGTTTGAAGTGCCGGTGCAGGACTTCCAGAACGTGAAGGCCGGCGACCTGCTGGTGCGGCTGGATGACCGCATCTATAAGCAGCGCCTCGATCAGGCGCTGGCGCAGTTGGCGGTGCAGAAGGCCGGGTTGGCGAATGTGGTGCAGCAACGCAACAGTGCCGAAGCCACCATCAAGCTGCGTCAGGCGGCGTTGGTTGACAGCCAGGCCCAGGCGCGCAAAAGCACGGCGGACCTGCGTCGCAACGAAGAGCTGATCAGCGATGGCTCGGTGTCCAAGCGTGAACTGGATGTAACCCGCGCGGCGAATGCGCAGACCATCGCCGCCGTGGCCCAGGCCCAGGCCAGCCTGGAAATCGCCCGGCAGGATTTGCAAACGGTGATCGTCAACCGCGGTTCCCTGGAAGCTGCCGTGGCGAATGCCGACGCGGCGGTGGAGCTGGCGCGGATCGACCTGTCGAACACGCGCATCACGGCGCCGCGTGACGGCCAGTTGGGGCAGATCGGCGTGCGGTTAGGGGCTTACGTCAACTCCGGTGCGCAACTGATGGCGCTGGTGCCGCCGCAGTTGTGGGTGATTGCCAACATGAAAGAAACCCAGATGGACAACGTACAGGTCGGCCAGCCGGTGACCTTCACCGTCGATGCGCTGAACCACCGCAAATTTCATGGCACCGTGCAGCACATTTCGCCGGCGACCGGGTCGGAGTTCAGCCTGTTGCAGGCGGACAATGCCACCGGCAACTTTGTGAAAATCGCCCAGCGCGTACCGGTGCGAATTACCGTTGACCCGGATCAGGCCGAGAGCGAGCGTCTGCGACCGGGGTTGTCCGTGGTCGTGAGTATCGACACCGCCGGACGCCTGAAAAACAGCCCGCCCTGACACTGACACAACAAAGATCAAAACTGTGGGAGCTGGCTTGCCTGCGATAGCTGTCTGTCAGTTGATGCCTCTTTTACTGATGTACCGCCATCGCAGCATAAGTATCTACACATCGTTGTAGTGAGCGGGCTT
>NZ_JBARTQ010000515.1:0-2203 GCF_049645325.1 Pseudomonas sp.
CGTCGACCTTGATTTGCTCATTGGCGCGCGAAATCAAAAACGGCGCCGCATTGCAGGTCGCGGCAATCTTGCCACCCAGGGCCAGGCCCGCCGCCACACTGACCAGCGACTGCTCGGCAATCCCGACGTTGATCAGGCGTTCCGGGAAGCGCTGGGCAAACGGGCCGATCTTGGCCGTGGAGGTAGAGTCACTGACCACCGGCACCACATCCAGCCCGGCATCGACTGCGGCAATGAAGGCTTCCACCATGACGCTCGCCAAATGTTCACTCGCCATGATTCAACTCCTCCAGTGCCGCGTTGATTTCGTCACCCTTGGGCACGCGGTGGTGCCATTCGGGGCGGGCTTCGATAAACGACACGCCCTTGCCTTTGATAGTGTGGGCGATCAGCACCTGGGGCATACCGGCCTTGGTCTGCATGGTTTCCAGGGACTCGATCAACTGGCCCGCGTCATTGCCGTCGCACTCACTGACGCGGAAGCCGAAGGCAGCCCATTTCACGTCCAGCGGGTCCAGCGGCATGATGTCGGCCGTCAACCCCGCCAACTGCAGCTTGTTCTTGTCGACGATCACGAAGAGGTTATCCAGACCGTACTTGGCGGCCGCCATCGCCGCTTCCCAGTTCGACCCTTCGGCCAGCTCACCGTCGCCGGTCAGCACATAGATGCGCTTTTTACTGCCGGACATCTTCGCCGCCAGCGCCAGCCCCACCGCCACCGGCAAACCGTGACCGAGAGCGCCGGTGTTGAGTTCGATGCCGGGGGTTTTCTGCCGCACCGGGTGGCCGGGCAAGTGCGAGTTGAAGTGTTGGTAGGTGGCCAGCCATTCGGTAGGGATGTAGCCCGCCTGCGCCAGGCAGCAATACAAACCGCCGACGCCATGGCCCTTGCTCTGAATGTAGATATCGCGCTCAGGGTCTTCGGTACGTTCCGGGCCAGTGTTGAGGATGCGGAAATACAGGGTGGCGAGGATGTCGGTTTCGGAAAGGTCCGCCCCGGTGTGCCCGCCGGCCGGTGAATCGGCATTCAGGCGGATCACGTGGCGCCGGATCAGGCGGGCCTGTTCTTTGATCTGAGGGGCGTCGTACTGGAAGGCATTCATGCAGCGGCTCCTGTGGGCTGACCACGCGAGGTAAATGTGTCCAAAGCTGTTTTGAATATTTATTCAGCAGTGACAATATATTTCTATTTAGGCGCCATTCCTCCAGCAGGTCAAGTGAGTGATCGGCTGAAAAATGAAATAAAAGCAGGAAATGCCCCTCGGACAGACGGCCAAAATCCCACGCGCGCTCATCTATCCCGTGGCTTTGCGACGGGCAAGAACACCGATTTAGAGGCATGTATGAAAAATTAAGCGCTTGACTTTGACACCGTGTCACTGGAATCTGAATTAACAGTCAGGCACGCATAAATATTCAAAGCACCTGAAAGCACTCCAAAAAAAATAAATCAGGAGAACACTGTGGACACCAAAGCTATTGTCCAGCACCCGGCCGAACTCAAGCCGCCGCACCGCCCACGCCTGGTAAAACTGCTCCCCAGCAATATCGGCGGCCCGCTGATCGGCCTTGTACTGCTGGTGCTGGTTTTCTCCTTCAGTTCCGAATTCTTCTTCTCCTTGCGCAACGGCCTGAACATCCTTGATCAGGTTACGGTGCTGGGCATTCTGGCGATCGGCATGACGGCGGTGATCGTGATCGGCGGCATCGACCTGTCGGTCGGCTCGGTGCTGGCCTTCTCGATGATGATGCTCGGCTGGTTGTATCAGGACCAGGCGGTGCCGCTGGGTTTTGCGATTCCCATCTCGATTGCCAGCGGCATGCTCGCCGGGCTGGTGTCCGGCGGGTTGATCACCTATGCCAAGCTGCCCCCGTTCATTGCCACACTGACCATGATGTCGGTGGCCCGGGGCTTGGCGAACATCCTCACGGAAGGCCGGCAGATCGTCGGCTACCCGGACTGGTTCACCAGCCTGGCCACGGTGCGCCATTTCGGTTTCCTCTCGGCCACGGTCGGGCTGTTTCTGGTGATGCTGGTGGTGGCCTGGGTGTTCCTGCGCTTTCGTGCCGGTGGCCGCAACCTCTATGCCATGGGCGGTAGCCCGGAAGTGGCGCGCCTGTCGGGCATCAAGGTGCGCGCGATTACCCTGTGGGTGTATGCCGTCAGCGGCGCCCTCGCCGGAATCGCCGCCGTGACCCTGGC
>NZ_JBARTQ010000516.1:0-14615 GCF_049645325.1 Pseudomonas sp.
GTGAGGGCACACCGAGCCACAGCGAGGTGCCGAGTGGAGGGGCAAGAGCGTTTTGCTTACTTTTGCGCTCCACCAAAAGTGAGCCGCTGTAAGAGCGGAACCACTACAAGCCATCACCCCAAGACCGGATATGTACCCAGAAACGCGCCAACGGTAAGTCCGCTAGACCGTCTTGGCCATCCGCCCCGCCAGCAACGCCCAGCCAAACAACACCAGGCACACAATGATCAACGGCCACGACCGCCATTGCAGGTACGGCGTAAGGTCATGCATCGGCACCACTTCACCGTACAAAATGCCGCGCTCGAACTGCGGAATCTGCTCGGTAATCTGCCCAAACGGATTGATCAGCCCGGTCACGCCATTGTTAGTCGCGCGGATCATCCACCGGCCAGCCTCCAGCGCACGCATCTGTGCCATTTGCAGGTGCTGCAGCGGGCCGATGGAGCGGCCGAACCAGGTGTCGTTGCTGATGGTCAGCAACAGGTCGCTCTGGGCTGACAAGCTTGCGGCAAACTCCGGGTACACCACTTCATAACAAATGAACGGCGCAATCTGATAGCCCTTGGCCTGCAGCATCGCTTGGTCGGCCGGCCCACGGGCGAAGTCCGACATCGGCAAGTCGAAGAAGGCAATCACCCCGCGCAGCAGGTCTTGCAGCGGCACGTATTCGCCAAACGGTACGAGTTTCTGCTTGAGATAAGTGCCTTCGCCTTCGCCGAGTACGGTGATGCCGTTGAAGTAGCGCTTCTGGTGGTGCACTTCCTGGCGGATCGGCACGCCGGTGATCAGCGCGGTGTGCCGGTCGGCGGCGAACTTGCCCATCATGCCCAGGTAACCCTCGACGGACTCCTTGAGCACCGGCACCGCCGTTTCCGGCCACACCAACAGGTCGACACGCTTGGAGCTGAAGCTCATGTCACGGTACAGCGCGAGCTGCGCATTCAGCTGCTCGGGGTCCCATTTCATGCTTTGTTCGACGTTGCCCTGGATCGCCGCCACGGTCAGCGGTGCACCGGATGGCGTGGTCCAGGCGTGATGCTTGAGCGCCAGGCCGATGGCCCAGGGCGCAACCAGCAACACCAGGCCTGCGCCTATAAAGCCGTTGCGCTTGCTTGCCAGCAGGCGCGGCAGGTTGCACAGCACAGCCGCCGTCAGCGCCAGTGCGAAGGAAATCAGCCACATCCCGCCCAATGGCGCGAGGCCGGTGAGAGGGCCGTCGAGTTGGCTGTAGCCGGAGTAGAGCCAGGGAAAACCGGTGAGGAACCAGCCGCGAAACGCTTCCTGACCGACCCACAATGCTGCAAACGTCAGTGCATCGGCCAGCGGCGCTTCATTGCGGCGCAGCCAGCGCGCCCAGAGCCAGGCGGGCAGGGCGAAGAACCAGGCGATGGCGGCGGTAAACAACAGCATCAAGAAGCTAGCCAGCAGCACCGAAGCGCCGCCGAAGTGGTGAATGCTGTAGTAGATCCAACTGGTGCCGGCGCCAAACAGGCCGAAGCCAAAGCACCAGCCACGGCCCAGGGCCTGGCGTGGCGTCAGCTCGCGCAGGCCGACATAAAACAGGCCGATCGCCACCAATGCAAATGGCCACAGATCGAACGGCGCCAGCGCCAGGGTGGTGATGGCGCCAGCCACCACGGCCAGCAAGTTACCGGGCCAGCCGGGTGCGATCAAACGGCGCATGTAGGGGTGGGTCATCAGCTATTTCCTGTGTCGCGCCGGGCCTGCTGCGGCACAGGGCAAGGCGCGAGGAGTGGGGTTTGGTTTTTCCAAATGAACGACGAGTAACGCAGCCCTGTGACGCAGCAGGCTCGGCCCTTCGGGTTGCCCCTTAGCGCTGGCCATGCTGCGTTGCAGGCCTTGAAAAGGGAATGCCATTCCCTGCAGCGTGCGCCTTGCCTGGCCTGGCCAGCTCTAAGGGGCAACGCGACACAGGAAATAGCTGATGACCCACCCTTTCCTTAGCGGGCAATAGGTGTCAGGCGAATCAAGTGAATTCGGCGGCTGTCGGCATTCAGGATGCGGAAGCGATACGCGCCGATCTCGGTGGTTTCGTTACGTTTAGGCAAATGCCCGAACGCACTCATCACCAGGCCACCGACGGTGTCGAATTCATCGTCGGAGAATTCGCTGTCGAAAAACTCGTTGAAGTTCTCGATCGGCGTCAGCGCCTTGACCAAAAAGTCACCGCTGGGCAGTGGCTTGATGTAGCTGTCTTCTTCAACGTCGTGCTCGTCTTCGATGTCGCCGACGATCTGTTCCAGCACGTCTTCGATGGTCACAAGACCGGCCACGCCGCCGTATTCGTCGATCACAATGGCCATGTGATTGTGGTTGGCGCGAAACTCGCGCAACAGCACATTCAGGCGCTTGGATTCAGGCACGAAGGTGGCCGGGCGCAGCAGATCCTTGATGTTGAAGTTGTCGCCGTTCTCTTTGAGGATCAGCGGCAACAGGTCCTTGGCCAGCAGGACACCCATGACGTCGTCATGGCTTTCACCGATCACCGGGTAGCGCGAGTGCGCCGAGTCGATCACGGCCGGGAGGAATTCCCGAGGGGTCTGGGTCGCCTTGATGCTGATCATTTGCGAGCGCGGGACCATGATGTCTCGCACTTGCAGGTCAGCCACCTGGATGGCGCCTTCGACGATGGCCAGCGCTTCGCTGTCCAGCAACTTGTTTTGATGCGCCTCGCGCAGGAGCTCCAGCAGCTCCTGGCGGTTTTTCGGCTCGTGGGCAAAAGCCTGGGTCAGTTTACCCAGCCATGACTTCTGCCCGTTGCTCGATCGGTCTTCGCTCATAGCGATTACTCTGAATCCTTTGTTGTTTCAGTTGAGTGTTTTTTAAGCGTCGTCGTCGGCATACGGGTCCGGATGACCCAGTTCTGCAAGCAACGTTTGTTCCAGTGATTCCATTTCCTCGGCTTCGTCATCGTCTATATGGTCGTAACCCAAGAGATGCAAGCAGCCGTGGATGACTAGATGGGCCCAATGGGCCTCAAGTTCCTTGCCTTGTTCCTTCGCTTCGCGCTCCACCACCTCGACACAGATCACCAGGTCGCCCAACAGGGGGATATCCAGTAACTCATCCGGTACGTCAGCGGGGAAGGACAGCACGTTGGTCGCGTAATCCTTTTGGCGCCAGGTGTGATTCAGTTCACGGCCTTCGGGCTCGTCCACCAGGCGGATGGTCAGTTCCGAGTCGGCGGTGCGCTGGCGCAGGGCCAGCGCGCACCACTGACGGAACTGTTCTTCGCTGGGGGCGGGCGCTTCGGTGGCCAGCTGCAGGTCTAGCTCAAGCATCGCGGCGGGCGTCCTTGGACAAACCATCGTCACGGTGTTCGAAGCGCTCGTAGGCTTCGACAATGCGCTGCACCAGCGGGTGGCGAACCACGTCCTTGGGCGAGAAGTGCGTGAAACTGATGCCCGGCACGTCCTTGAGCACTTCAATCACATGGCTCAAGCCCGACTTGGTGCCTTTGGGCAGGTCAACCTGGGTTATGTCGCCGGTGATAATGGCCGTGGAGCCAAACCCGATGCGGGTCAGGAACATCTTCATCTGCTCGACCGTGGTGTTCTGGCTTTCGTCGAGGATGATGAAACTGTTGCTCAAGGTGCGCCCGCGCATGTAGGCCAGCGGGGCGATCTCGATCACCTGACGCTCGATCAGCTTGGCCACGTATTCAAAGCCAAGCATCTCGTAAAGCGCGTCGTAGAGCGGACGCAGGTACGGGTCGATCTTCTGTGCGAGGTCGCCGGGCAGGAAGCCGAGCTTTTCGCCCGCTTCGACCGCCGGGCGCACCAGCAGGATGCGGCGCACTTGCTCGCGCTCAAGGGCATCCACTGCACAGGCTACGGCCAGGTAGGTCTTGCCGGTACCGGCGGGGCCGATGCCGAAATTGATGTCATTACCGAGGATTGCCTTGACGTACTTCTGCTGATTCAAGCCCTTTGGGCGAATCATGCCTTTTTTGGTACGCAGGGCCACGCTGGCTTCAGCGACAGGGTTGTTGGCCAAGTCTTCCACAGCCGATTCCTGCAAATACAGGTGCACGGTTTCTGGCGACAGCTCGCTACCCTTGGTCTCGCGGTAGAGGCGGCGCAACAGGTTTTCTGCAGATGCGGTGTGCTGGGGCTCGCCAATGAGCTCGAACTGATTGCCGCGGTTGCGGATCTCGATGCTCAGGCGTTGTTCGATCAGGCGCAGGTGCTCGTCGAACTGTCCGCACAGGTTGGCGAAACGGCGAGCCTCAAAGGGCTCGAGGAGAAAACGATGGGGTTCTGCGATGGGTGCGTTCAAGGTCGCTTTTAGCCGCCCTTTGGCTGTTGAGGTGAAAGAGAGGATAACGCCAGCCGTCGGTGTGCGAAAGCACTTATATGGACTGCGTAGCCTCTCAAGAACCATGAAGATCTACTGTGGGAGCTGGCTTGCTGTGGTGAGGGGCTTGTCCACCACCGAGTTCACTGTAGATCCAGTAGGGCTGCTCCGCAGCCCGGCGCAGGGCAAGCCTGCTCACCACAGCAAGCCAGCTCCCACATTTTGATCTTCATCAGGTCTAGAGGTCAGTTGACCAACGACCCGCGCAGCGAATGCGGTTGCGCCGCATCGATGTGCACATCGGCGAATTGGCCGATCAGCGTTGGGGTGTCGCAGCGGAAGTTGACGATCCGGTTGTTCTCGGTCCGGCCTTGCAGCTCGCCCGGGTCTTTTTTCGAATAGTCGGTGACCAGGATGCGCTGGATCGAACCGACCATTTGTCGGCTGATTTCGAACCCTTGCTGGTTCAGGCGGTGTTGCAGTGCGTTCAAACGCTCTTTTTTCAGCGCTTCCGGGGTTTCATCCAGCAGGTCTGCGGCCGGGGTGCCCGGGCGCTGGCTATAGACGAACGAGTAGGAGAAGTCGAAACCGACGTCTTCAATCAGCTTCATGGTCTGTTGGAAGTCTTTCTCGGTCTCGCCCGGGAAACCGACGATAAAGTCCGAACTGATGCAGATACCCGGAACCGCTGCGCGCAATTTGCGCAGTTTGGATTTGTATTCCAGGGCCGTGTGGTTGCGTTTCATCGCCGACAAAATGCGGTCCGAGCCCGATTGCACCGGCAAGTGCAGGTGTTTGACCAGCTCCGGCACGTCGGCGTGGGCCTGGATCAGGCTGTCGGAAAACTCCAGCGGGTGCGAGGTGGTGTAGCGAATGCGCTCGATGCCATCCACCGCCGCTACCACGCGGATCAGCTCCGCGAGGTCGGCCAGGCGACCGTCGTGGGTCTGGCCGCGATAGCCGTTGACGTTCTGGCCCAGCAGGGTCACTTCGCGCACGCCGTTTTCGGCCAGGTGGATAATTTCCGACATCACATCGTCAAACGGCCGGCTGACTTCTTCGCCACGGGTGTAGGGCACCACGCAGAAGGTGCAGTACTTGCTGCAGCCTTCCATCACCGACACATAAGCGCTCGGCCCGTCGATGCGGGGCTCGGGCAAATGGTCGAATTTTTCGATTTCCGGGAACGAGACGTCGACCTGCGGCAACTTGGTGAGGCGCGCGGCGTCGATCATTTCCGGCAGGCGGTGCAGGGTTTGCGGGCCGAACACCACGTCGACATAGGGTGCGCGGTCGCGGATTGCGGCGCCTTCCTGGCTGGCCACGCAACCGCCGACGGCGATTACCATGTCCGGGTTAGCCAGTTTCAATTCACGCCAGCGGCCCAGCTGGGAGTACACACGGTCCTGGGCCCGTTCGCGGATCGAGCAGGTATTGAGCAGGATCACGTCGGCATCTTCGGCGCGGGCGGTGACTTCCAGGGCCTGATGTTCGCCCAGCAAGTCGACCATGCGCGAGCTGTCGTACTCGTTCATCTGGCAACCGTGGGTTTCGATGTAAAGCTTCTTGGCCATGGGAATCATCAACTGGTGGTAAAGAACCGCGCATTATAGGGGCCATGTCCATTGGTTCCTAGCGTTGTGCATCGGGTGCCATGCTATAGTTCGCGCCCTCTTTTATATCCCCGATGTGTTATTCGCCCACCATGACCAAACGTGAAGCTCCAATCTACAAGGTGATTTTCCTCAACCAGGGCCAGGTGTTCGAAATGTACGCCAAGCAGATCTATCAAAGTGATCTGTGGGGCTTCCTGGAAGTGGAAGAGTTCGTCTTTGGCGAGCGCACCCAGTTGGTCGTCGACCCGGGCGAAGAAAAACTCAAGGCGCAGTTCGAAGGCGTGGTGCGCAGCTTTGTGCCGATGCATTCGATTGTGCGCATCGATGAGGTCGAGCGCCTGGGTACACCGAAGATCAGCGAGGCGCGTGGCACCAGCAATGTGATGCCGTTCCCGATGCCGATGCCTGAGAAGTAGGGTTTTAGACCGGGTTGGCCCCATCGCAGGCAAGCCAGCTCCCACATTTGACTGTGTGCACAATCAAAATGTGGGAGCTGGCTTGCCTGCGATAGCAATAGAAGGGTTTAGCTGAAATCAGGGCAGGGGCGAAAAGGGCGAGCGCCCGTCGGCACTCTGCAATTCCTGCAAGTAATTGCGGAAGATCTGCCCCAACACCTGGGTGGCCACTTCCAGTTCATCACGCTGCATGTGCTCGGCGACTTCGTCGGCAGTGTCCAGCGCATCTTCGGCGCCGTTGACCGCGGCCATTTTCAGCACGATGTAGGCTTGCACGTTGTTGGCCGGCACGCCTTCGCCGTGAAAGAACATAGTGCCCAGCTGGAATTGCGCTTGCGCATGGCCCTGCAACGAGGCTTTCTCGAAGTAGCTCAAGGCTTTGTTGAGGTCGCGGGCGGGGTTTTTGCTGTCGTGGAAGTACTCACCCAACTCGTATTGCGCCTGCGCATCCCCGTCATCGGCCTGTTTCTGGCACGCGCTCAGGGCTTCGGCCTGGCTGTCTGGCTGGGTATTGAGGGTGCAACGACCCATCGCTGGGATTAACAACGAGTTGCCGCCTGCTTGTGCATGTGCCAGCAGCGGCTGAAGGAGCAACAGGCAGCCCAGAACCAGGGTGCGGCCGGTGCGTTTCATGGGAATCGACTTACCTCTGACGGGGCACGCGGACCCTCGGGGAGTCCAATAAGCGCGCATTATGAAATAAGCAGGCACCTGCTTACAAAGTCTTTACTCGTTTTTCTGCTGCGTGGGCAAGTTATCTGCCGGATTGCAGGTGATTTCTCGGAAAATGCAGGAAATCTCTGTAAGCAAAGTAGCAAATCTGACGTCGCCGTGGGCAACGTCAGAGAGTTACGTCACCTATTTCAGGGCCGCGAAGGCGCGCTCGGCAGCATCCAGGGTCAATTTCAACTCGGCGTCGCCATGGGCGATCGAGGTGAAGCCGGCTTCGAAGGCACTCGGTGCCAGGTAGACGCCGCCTTCCAGCATCAGGTGGAAGAAGCGCTTGAAGAGGTCGGCGTCGCTGCCCATCACGTCATCAAAGGTGACGATGTCGTCGGCGCCACTGAAGTACAGGCCGAACATGCCGCCCGCCTGGGTGGTCACAAACGGAATGCCCGCTGCATCGGCACGTTGTTGCAGGCCATCGAGCAGGCGAGTGGTGTAGTCGGTCAGCTCGGCATGAAAGCCCGGGCGGCTGATCAGGCGCAAGGTGGTCAG
Source organism: Pseudomonas sp. (assembly GCF_049645325.1). Lineage (GTDB taxonomy): Bacteria > Pseudomonadota > Gammaproteobacteria > Pseudomonadales > Pseudomonadaceae > Aquipseudomonas. The sequence goes on from NZ_JBARTQ010000516.1 coordinate 7,610, forward strand.
GCCGGCGGCCATGGCCAACGGGTTGCCCGACAACGTGCCCGCCTGGTACACCGGGCCCAGCGGTGCGATGTGGTGCATGATTTCGCGCTTGCCGCCGAAGCAGCCTACCGGCATGCCGCCGCCGATGATTTTGCCGAAGGTGCTCAGGTCCGGCGTGACACCGTAGTGAGCCTGGGCGCCGCCGAGGGCGACACGGAAACCGGTCATCACTTCGTCAAAAATCAGTACCACGCCGTGCTTGTCGCACTGCTCGCGCAGGCCTTCGAGGAAGCCTGGCGCCGGCGGTACGCAGTTCATGTTGCCGGCCACGGGCTCGACGATGATGCACGCAACTTCTTCGCCCACTTCATCGAGCATCTGCTCGACGGCAGCGATGTCGTTGAACGGCAGGGTCAGGGTGTGTTTGGCAAACGCTGCCGGCACGCCGGCCGAGCTCGGCACGCCTTGGGTCAGGGCGCCGGAACCGGCTTTGACCAGCAGGCTGTCGGAGTGACCGTGGTAGCAGCCTTCGAACTTGATGATGCTGTCGCGGCCAGTGAAACCACGGGCCAGGCGAATCGCGCTCATGGTGGCTTCGGTGCCGGAGCTGACCATGCGCACCATTTCCATCGACGGCACGATCGAGCACACCAGGTCAGCCATCTCGGTTTCCATGGCGGTTGGGGCGCCGTAGGACAAACCGTGTTGCAGTTGCTGGCGCACCGCGTCCAGCACGTCCGGGTGGCTGTGACCGAGGATCATCGGGCCCCAGGAGCCCACGTAGTCAACGTAGCGTTTGTCATCTTCGTCGGTGACGTAGGCGCCTTCGGCGTGCTTGAAGAACAACGGCGTGCCGCCAACGCTCTTGAACGCACGCACGGGGGAGTTCACACCGCCGGGGATGTGTTTCTGGGCATTGGCAAACAGGGTTTCGGAACGGGACATGAGCAGGCTCTCTAAACTGAATATTTAAGAAGGTCGTTGAAGGCGCGAGCGCGGCGCGTGACTTCCTGTGTGCTGTCGGCACCGAACAGGCCGTGCACCACGGCGAGCAGGTCGGCACCGTGGGCCACCAGCGGTTCGGCGTTTTCCAGGCTGACGCCGCCAATCACGCAGATCGGCAACTGCAGGCGCGTGCGGGCGTCGGCCAGCATCTCGACGGTGGCGGCGGGCGCGCCGGGCTTGGTGTTGGAATTGAAGAAGCGGCCAAAGGCGACATAACTGGCACCTTCTTTTGCGGCCTGCTCGGCCAGTTCGATCTGGCTGTGGCAGGTGGCGCCGATGATCGCCTTGGAACCGAGCAGCGCGCGGGCCGGGGTCAATGGGCCGTCGGTCTGGCCCAGGTGCACGCCGACGCCCAGGCGCGCGGCCAGTTCGGCGTCGTCGTTGATGATCAACTGGGTCTTGTAGCGCGAGCACAGCTCGCGCAGTTTCTCGGCCTCGCGCAGACGGCGGGCCTCGTCACTGCTTTTGTCGCGGTATTGCAGCAGGGTCACACCGCCGTCCAGCGCCGCTTCGACGTAGGCGAGGAATTTACCGGCCAACAGTTGGCTGTCGGTAATGGCGTAAAGGCCACGTAGTTTCATCGGGCAGGCCCCTTTGTCGTCTTACGAGCAGAAATCCAGCGGCAGACGGCGCGGCACGAACTGGCCCTGGCCGAGTTGTTCGGCGTCACGCAGGGTGCGCCAAGTGTAGTTGAGCGCCGATTGCACGGCGCTGACCAAGCCTTCGCCCTGAGCGATCCGCCCGGCCAGCGCACTGGCCAGCGTGCAGCCCGAACCGTGATAGCTGCCGGGTAGGCGCTGGCAGGTAAAGGTCTGCTGCGTGCCGTCGCGGCTGTACAAGCGGTTGTGCACTTCATGCTCGTCGCCATGGCCGCCGGTGATCAACAGGTGCTTGATAAACGGCAGCAGTTTGTCGGCGCATTCGTCTGCCGTGCCGTTGGGCAATTCAGCAAGGATGCGCGCTTCAGGCAGGTTAGGCGTGGCAATCAGCGACAGGGGCAACAGCCGCTCGCGCATGGCGTAGCCGACTTCGTCCTTGCCCAGGCTGCCACCGCCGCCGGCACGCAGCACCGGGTCGCAGACCACCGGCAGGTGCGGGTGCGCCTGTAGCAGTTCGACCACGGTGTCGACCATGGCGGTGGAGCCGAGCATGCCCAGCTTGACCGCCGCGACGTCGGAATCGCTGAGCACGGCATTGGCCTGAGCCAGCACCCACTCGCGGTCGAGCACGCGGAAATCGCTGACATTGACGGTGTTCTGCACGGTCAGGGCGGTGACGGCCGGAGCCGCATGACAGCCTTGGGCGAGCAGGGCTTCGATATCTGCCTGCAAGCCGGCGCCACCACTGGGATCATGGCCGGAGAGACAGAGGACAACGGGGCGAGAGCTGTAGATATTCATGGTGCGCGAGCTTACCACCAAACGCTTTTTGCGTGGCCGTCTGGCGATGGCTGAATTTTGCCTGTGCCTTTGCGCAAACGTGGCTTTTGGCTAGTGCCCGCGACAGTCAGGGAAACTCCATGAAAGCCCCGATCTAGAGCCTTCCAAAAAATTAATCCGGTAGTGTCCAATGGCCTTTACCGGCTATGCTAGAGTGGATCCAAACAACTTACTGTATCGCCGGTGTACGTCATCTCAAAAGGAATGGGGGCTTTTGACATAACCGGACAGGCCACGCCGGGGCTCTATGCGCTATTTGCTGATCTTTATATTGTGCGGGCTGCCAATGCTCGCCAGCGCCATCGAGTTTGATCAGAGCACTCGAAGCCTGCCGCTGGGCCGTCTGATGCAAGTGCTCGAAGACCCCACCGATGCCCTGACCATCACCGAGGTCAGCTCCCCCGCCTACGCCGCCAAATTCAAGACCCACGACAAAGCCACCCTCAATGCCGGATATTCGCGCTCGGTGTTCTGGCTCAAGGTCGACCTGCATTACGTCGCCCAAGACCCGCGCGCACCGCGTACCTGGTTCCTGGAACTGGCTTACCCGCCGCTGAACCGTCTGGACCTGTACCAGCGTGACAGCGCCGGCGGCTATCGACTGATCACCCGCACTGGCAGCACGCTGCCGTTCTCCAGCCGTGAAGTGCGCCAGAGCAATTACCTGTTCAAGCTCAACTTCGTGCCCGACCAGCAGGAAACCATTTACCTGCGCCTGCAAAGCGAAGGGTCGATTCAGGCCCCGCTGACCCTGTGGGCCGGCACTGCGTACCTGGAGGAGCAACCGCTGCGCCTGTATGTGCTGGGCGCCATCTACGGCGTATTGCTCGGGATGCTGATCTACAACCTGTTTATCTACCTGAGTGTGCGCGACACCAGCTACCTCTATTACATCCTTTATATCGCCTCGTTCGGCCTGTATCAGCTGTCGGTCAACGGCGTGGCCGTGGAGTATTTCTGGCCGAATAACCCGTGGTGGGCGAATGCGGCGGTGCCGTTCCTGATCGGCTCGGCGGCGTTGTTCGGCAGCCTGTTCGCCCGCAGTTTCCTGCACACCGCGCAACACAGCCGCTGGCTCAACCGGATATTGCTGGCGCTGGCGGCCTGCGGCGCCGTGGTGATGGCGCTGGCCTTGCTCACCAGCTACGCCGTGGCGCTGCGCCTGGCCACCGGTTTGGCGCTGGTGTTCACCGTGACCATCTTCGTCGCGGCGATCAAGGCCTGGTATTGCGGCCAACGCATGGCGCGCTACTTCATCATCGCCTGGTCGGCGTTCCTGCTGGGCGGGGTGGTCAACACCCTGATGGTGCTGGGCTACCTGCCCAATATGTTCCTCACCATGTACGCCAGCCAGCTCGGCTCGGCCATCGAAGTGGCGCTGCTGTCCCTGGCCCTGGCCGACCGTATCAACGGCATGCGCGAGCAACAGGCACAGATTTTGTTGGACGCCAGCCAGAAGCTCGAAGTGCTCAACCAGCAGTTGGCCCGCAGCAACCGCCTCAAAGACGAATTCCTCGCGACCCTGACACACGAGTTGCGCACGCCCATGAACGGGGTGATCGGCTCCCTCGAACTGATGCAAACCCTGCCGCTGGACGACGACCTGGCGCAGTACCAGCAAACCGCCGCCGGTTCGGCGCGCGACATGATGCGCATGGTCAACGGCATCCTGACCCTCACCGAACTGCAGGCCGGGCGCCTCACGGCGCAGCCCGAAGTGTTCAGCCTGCGCGGCACGCTCGACGCCCTGCGCCAGCAGTTCAACGCCAGCGCCCAGAGCAAAGGCCTGGCGTTTTCCATCGACGTGGCGGATGAACTGCCGGACCGCGTGATCGGTGATGCCGGCAAGCTCACGCAGTGCCTGGATTGCCTGCTCGACAATGCCTTCAAGTTCACCCACGACGGCGCCGTGCGCCTGCGCGTGGTCGGTGTGCCCCACAGCGACGGCTCGCTGCGCCTGAGCTTTATTGTCACGGACACCGGTATCGGTTTCGCCTTCCTCGACGAGGCCACGCTGTACCAGCGCTTCTTCCAGCTCGACGGTTCGATGACCCGTGAATACGGTGGGCTGGGCATCGGCCTGGCGATTTGCCGGCAACTGATCGAATTGCTGGGCGGGCGCCTGACCCATCATTCCGAGCCACGCAAGGGCAGCCGTTTCCAGTTGGAAATGCACGTCAGCCCAGTGCCGCAAGAGGTCAAGCCGCCGGCGCAAGCGCCCCACGCCCAGCGCGCGCCCCAGGACTGCGCAGTGTTGCTGGTGGACGACAACAGCGTCGGCCAACTGGCCGTGCGCGGCATGCTGCTCAAGCTCGGCTACCGGGTCAAAACCGTGGACAGCGGCCCGGCGGCGCTGGCGACCTTGCAGGCAGAAACCTTCGATGCCGTGCTGCTGGACGTGCCTGAAGGCGGCTTCTCGTTGTGCTGCCAGATCCGTGCACTGCCCGGGTGTGGCGAGCTGCCGGTGATTGCCCTGAGCGCATCAATGCAAGCGCCCGAGCGCGAGCGCTGCCATGGCGTTGGTATCACTGATCGGCTGGCCAAACCGGTGCGTTTCGAGGCGTTGCAGGCAGTGCTGGAGCGCCGGCTGTTGTGTCCGCTAGAGGGTGAAAGCGCCGAACATTCGGCGCGTATGCCACTTTTTTAAGCCGGTTGACGGTGCTTAACTGAAATTCAGGCCTCAACCGCACGTGGCCTTTTTTCCAGGAGGCCCGTCATGAACCTGCATCAGTTTGCCGAAACCCACGACGTCACCAACCAGCCACCGTCCCTGGACGGCACCAACCTGTACCGCATCGACTTGCCACTGCAGGACTGGTCGCGCCGCTTCGGCGCCGGCTGGGCCGAGGCGCGTATCGATGCCTATGGCGCGCTGGCCGGTGGGCCGCTGATGCAGGCGGGGTTTCTGGCGAATGAAAACAAGCCGGTGTTCCACAGCCATGACCGTTACGGCCATCGCATTGACCTGGTCGAGTTTCATCCGGCCTATCACGAACTGATGCGCACGGCCGTCGAACACGGCCTGCCGTCGCTGCCGTGGGCGCATCCGCAGCCCGGCGCCCACGTGGCCCGCGCCGCCATGACGTACTTGCACAGCCAGGCCGAAGCGGGCACCGGTTGCCCGCTGACCATGACGTTCGCCTGCGTTCCGGCCCTGCGCCTGCAACCCGACCTGGCGCAGACCTGGCTGCCGAAAATCCTCAACACCGAGTACGACCCGCGCAACGTCGGCATCGCCCACAAGGGCGGCGCCACCATTGGCATGGCCATGACCGAGAAGCAGGGCGGCACCGACGTGCGTGCCAACACCACCCGCGCTTATCCCGTGGGGGCGGGCGGCCCCGGCCAAGCCTATGAGCTGGTGGGCCACAAATGGTTCTGCTCGGCGCCGATGTGCGACGGGTTCCTGACCCTGGCGCAGACCGACAAGGGCCTGACCTGTTTCCTGCTGCCCCGGCACCGCCCGGACGACACGCGCAACGAGTTCTACATACAGCGCCTGAAGAACAAACTCGGCAACTGCTCCAATGCCTCCAGCGAGGTGGAGTTTCGCGGCGCCCTGGCGTGGATGATCGGCGAAGAAGGCCGTGGCGTGCCGACCATTATCGAGATGGTCGCCATGACCCGTTTCGATTGCATGGTTGGCTCCAGCGCGCTGATGCGCCAGGCACTGACCCAGGCCAGCCATCATTGCGCCCATCGCCTGGTCGGCGGGCGCGTGCTCAGCGAGCAGCCACTGATGCAAAACGTGTTGGCCGACCTGGCCCTGGAAAGCGAGGCCGCACTGGCCATGAGCCTGCGCATGGGCCGGGCGCTGGATCACCTCGACAGTGGGCAGGAAGCCAAATTCGCCCGGCTGGTGACGGCAGTGGGCAAGTATTGGATCTGCAAACTCGCGCCGGCAATGATCAACGAAGCCGCCGAATGCATGGGCGGCGCGGGGTATGTCGAGGACAGCATCCTGCCGCGCCTTTACCGTGAGGCGCCGGTGAATTCGACGTGGGAGGGTTCCGGCAACGTGCAGTGCCTCGACGTGCTGCGCGCACTGTCGAAAGAGCCCGGTGTGCTGGAGGCGCTGTTTGTCGAACTGGGCGACGGCCATGGCGACAAGCAACTGGCGCGGCATATCGAGCAGTTGAAAGCCGCATTCATGGACACCCAGGACATCCAGTACCGCGCACGCCAGCTCACTGAGGACATTGCTGTGGCGTTGCAGGCCAAGCTGTTACTGGAGGCCGGCAATGCGGCGGTCAGCGATGGCTTTATTGCCAGCCGCCTGGGTGAGTCGTCCGGTCGGGTGTACGGCACGCTGCCGCGCGGGGTGGACGTGGCGGCGATTGTTGCCAGGTCCACGCCGATTACTTCTGAATAAACACAGGCACATGTGGGCGCTGGCTTGCCTGCGATAGCGGTCTGTCGGTCACATTGTTGCTGGCTGACACACCGCTATCGCAGCATAAGTATCTACACATCGTTGTAGTGAGCGGGCTTGCCCCGCGCTGGGCTGCGAAGCGGCCCCAAACCAGGCAACCTGGTTCTATCTGGAACTCGGCGGAGTCTTTGTTGGGGCCGCTTCGCAGCCC
>NZ_JBARTQ010000517.1:0-10626 GCF_049645325.1 Pseudomonas sp.
CTTTTAGATCCCGGCAGCCAGGTGGGACTGTGCAAATGCCTGCAGCTCTGGATAGAACACCCGAAAATCTTCACTCAACGGCTCATACAACACCCGCAACTCCTGCATGGCATGGCCCAGTTCCTCAGGCTGTGTCAGGCGCCGCGAAATCCCGCGCAACACCTGCTCCATCACCTCAAACTCGCGGTACGAGCCCAGCCAATCATCCGCCGCCATATACGGTGCAATCTGCGCCAGCCGCCCCGGCAACTGCGGTTCGGCGGCCAGTACGCGGTACACCTGCGACGTGAAGCGCTCCAGCGGTTGGTCGGCATACAGCGCCCAATCCCGCGCCAGGCAGTGATCGAAAAATACATCGAGGACAATCCCCGCGTAGCGCTTTCGGGTCAACGTGAAGCGTGACAACGCCTCCCCCACCAACGGGTGACTGTCGGTGAAACGGTCGATGGAGCGATGCAGCTGGATCGCCGACTCGATTTGCGGGCTGTAGTGGCCCAGCAGGCGGCCTTTGACGAAGTCGCCATAGAGGCTGCCCAGCAGTTGCGCAGGAAGTTGGCCGCCCAGGTGCAGATGTGCGAGATAATTCATGGCGCGCAGTCTATCACTGCCGCAAACGTATCGTTATAACCCGATATACCGATTTAGCCTGGCTTAAGACCAAAATCATATTGGTATATCGGGATAGACCGATTTAAAGTTCGCCTCATCGCGATATAACGTTTTAAGAAACCGAGCACCTGCCATGTCCATCGACCTCGACGAAATAATAAAAGCCCTGGCGCACCCAGTACGACGAGACATCCTCACCTGGCTGAAAGACCCGAAAGTGCAGTTCCCCGAGCAAGTGCACAACCACGAATACGGCATCTGCGCCGGGCAGATCGACCAGCGCTGCGGCTTGTCCCAGTCGACCGTGTCGGCCCACCTGGCCACGTTGCAGCGGGCGGGATTGATCAGCAGCCAGAAGGCCGGGCAGTGGCACTTTTTCAAACGCAATGAGGAAGCGATCCAAGCCTTCCTCACGGCGCTCACGACTGAACTCAGCGCTGAAATCATCGAACCGCTGTAACCAAGGAAACGATAATGCCCCTCTCGCTACTCATACTGGCCCTGAGCGCCTTCGCCATCGGCACCACCGAGTTCGTCATCATGGGCTTGCTGCCCGATGTGGCGGCGGACCTGGGCGTATCGATTCCCGGCGCCGGCTGGCTGGTGACCGGCTACGCCCTGGGCGTGGCCATCGGCGCGCCGTTCATGGCACTGGCCACCGCCAAGCTGCCCCGCAAGGCCGCCCTGGTAGCGTTGATGGGCATCTTTATTGTCGGCAACCTGCTCTGCGCCCTGGCCAGCGACTACAACGTGCTGATGTTTGCCCGTGTGGTCACCGCGCTGTGCCACGGTGCGTTCTTTGGTATCGGTTCGGTGGTTGCTGCCAACCTGGTGCCGGCCAACAAACGTGCGTCAGCCGTGGCCTTGATGTTCACCGGCCTGACCCTGGCCAACGTGCTCGGCGTGCCGCTGGGCACCGCGCTGGGCCAGGCCGCTGGCTGGCGTTCGACCTTCTGGGCCGTGACCGTGATTGGTGTGGTGGCGCTGATCGGCCTGATCCGCTTCCTGCCGGCCAAGCGTGACGAAGAAAAACTCGACATGCGCGCCGAGCTTAAAGCCCTCAAGGGGGCCGGTATCTGGTTGTCGCTGACCATGACCGCGCTGTTCTCAGCGTCCATGTTCACCCTCTTCACCTACGTCGCGCCGCTGCTCGGCGACGTCACCGGCGTGTCGCCCAAAGGCGTGACCTGGACCCTGCTGTTGATCGGCCTGGGCCTGACCGTGGGCAACATCATCGGCGGCAAACTGGCGGACAAACGCCTGGCGGCCACCCTGATCGGCGTGTTCATCAGCATGGCGGTGGTTTCCACGGTATTGACCTGGACCAGCGTCGCGGTGATCCCGACTGAAATCACCCTGTTCCTGTGGGCCGCTGCCTCGTTCGCCGCCGTACCGGCGCTGCAAATCAACGTGGTGACCTTCGGCAAGGCGGCGCCCAACCTGGTGTCCACCCTGAACATCGGCGCCTTCAACGTCGGCAACGCCCTCGGTGCCTGGATCGGCGGCAGCGTAATTGCCCACGGTTTCGGCCTGACCAGCGTGCCGTTGGCGGCCGCAGCCCTGGCGATTCTGGCCCTGCTGGTGACCCTGATTACTTTCCGTCAGAGCGGCGATGCCGACCTGGCCCCTGCGACCAACTGATCAACTTCAAAGAGAAAGGTGTTTTTCATGACGACTATTTTCGATCCGATCAAACTGGGCGACCTGGAACTGTCGAACCGCATCATCATGGCGCCGCTGACCCGCTGCCGTGCCGACGCCGGTCGCGTGCCCAACGCGCTGATGGCCGAGTACTACGTACAACGCGCTTCCGCCGGGCTGATCCTCAGCGAAGCCACTTCCGTGACGCCGCTGGGCGTGGGCTACCCGGACACCCCGGGCATCTGGTCCAACGACCAGGTGCGTGGCTGGGCCAATGTGACCAAGGCCGTACACGGCGCGGGCGGCAAGATCGTGCTGCAACTGTGGCACGTCGGCCGGATCTCCCATGAGTCCTACCTGAACGGCGAAACCCCGGTGGCGCCGAGCGCCATCCAGCCTAAAGGCCACGTCAGCCTGGTTCGCCCATTGGCCGACTACCCAACCCCGCGCGCCCTGGAAACCGCTGAAATCGCCGACATCGTCGACGCTTACCGCGTCGGTGCCGAAAACGCCAAGGCCGCAGGCTTTGACGGCGTGGAAATCCACGGCGCCAACGGCTACCTGCTCGACCAGTTCCTGCAAAGCAGCACCAACCAGCGCACCGACATCTACGGTGGCTCCCTGGAAAACCGTGCTCGCCTGCTGCTGGAAGTGACCGACGCCGCCATCGACGTCTGGGGCGCCGGCCGCGTGGGTGTGCACCTGGCACCGCGCGCTGACTCCCATGACATGGGCGACGACAACCTGGCGGAAACCTTCACCTACGTTGCCAGCGAACTGGGCAAACGTGGTATCGCCTTCATCTGCTCGCGCGAGAAAGAAGCCGGCGACAGTCTTGGCCCGCAACTGAAAAAAGCCTTCGGCGGCCCGTACATCGCCAACGAACGCTTCACCAAAGACAGCGCTAACGCCTGGCTGGCGTCGGGCAAGGCGGATGCGGTGGCGTTCGGCGTACCTTTCATTGCCAACCCCGACCTGCCAGCTCGCCTGAAGGCCGATGCGCCGCTGAACGAAGCGCATCCGGAAACCTTCTACGCCAAGGGCCCGGTCGGTTACATCGACTACCCAACCCTGGCGCTCTGATCGCCTGAAACGCAAAAAGCCCCGGTTCGCAAGAACCGGGGCTTTTTACTGCACGCTGGAAAACACCAGAGATCGAATGTGGGATTCGCGCTTGCCCGCGATGCAGGCACCGCGGTGTCTCAGTCAAACCGCAGTGATGCCATCGCAGGCAAGCCAGCTCCCACATTTTGAATTTGCGACGCCTCAGGAAACATTCCTTCACAGGCTTGCAACAATATTGCTACAAAATACTTAGGCGGCTACCTATCAACCACCCGCCAGCCCGTATATAAAGTCACCCCACCCATAAGGCGAAGGGACGATTGACTGTCTCTAGACTTTACTGTTGACACAACTGGACGCAATTACGCATTTTGTCTCAATTGCGCAGGCTGGGGCTCAGGCGCAGCATGTCCAGCCCTGCGTCAACCCAGCGCTCGGCGTCCTGATGGAGCTGAAAACTGTCGGGCACCAGCAGCCACTGGCCAATCAGCCCGTTGATGTAGGCATGCATGCACACCGCACCACGGGCCGTGTCGAGATTTTCCGGAAGTTGCCCGCGATGGACCGCGTTACGCAATGTCAGGCCGATACGCAGGTTGCACTCCAGGCTGTGAGTCTGGCGCTGGCGACGCATGTCACACATTTCATCGGTGAACTCGCACTTATGAAACAAAATCTCGTTGATGCGCCGGGTTTTCGGGTCCAGGGCCACTTGGTGAAATAGATGGATCAACAGCTTGCGCATACAGCCCAGCGGGTCGACTTCATCCTCGCTCTCACTCGCCCTGGCCAATTCGTCCAGAGGCTCGTGCAGCGTGTCGAGCAGCGCCTGGAGCAAGTCGGACTTGTTGCTGAAATGCCAATAGATAGCGCCACGCGTCACCCCGGCCAAGGCGGCGATGTCCGCCAGCGTGGTGCGTGCTACGCCGCGATCATAAAAGGCTTGTTCGGCGGCTTCGAGAATCTGGCTGCGCGTTTCCTGAGCTTCCTCTTTGGTGCGACGAACCATGGCAGTAAAACCTCAATCAGGACACTGTGGATGGTGCTGGACCATCATCTGAATAATTGTGGGACGGCACCGTCATGGGCACCGAACGTACTAAAATCGAGGCTTCGGGCGTTGCTTTGTCAACATTTCGCGAAGCCTGTCAAGAGTTTACAAACAACCATGAACGTAAGTATATTGCGTAGCAAGCTACTTATCTACTCACAGCTTGTTTTTTACCCTTCCACACTTCTTGTGCGCACTCTGCGCGCCTGACCCGAGGATCTTCATGCAACTTAAGCCAGCTGTTACCGCTCTGGTCACTGCCGTCGCCCTGGCATCGCTGCTCAGCGGATGTAAAAAGGAAGAAGCGGCTCCGCCCGCTCAAACCCCTCAGGTCGGCGTGGTCACTATTCAACCGCAAGCCTTTACCCTGACGTCCGAACTGCCAGGCCGCACCACCGCCTACCGCATTGCGGAAGTTCGCCCTCAGGTCAACGGCATCATTCTCAAACGCCTGTTCAAGGAAGGCGCCGACGTGAAGGAAGGGCAACAGCTCTACCAGATCGACCCGTCGGTGTATGACGCCACCCTGAAAAGCGCACAGGCAAGCCTGACCCAGACCAAGTCCATCACCGACCGCTACAAGCAGTTGGTCGATGAGCAAGCCGTCAGCCGTCAGGAATACGACACCGCCGTCGCCAACCGCATGACCGCCGAAGCAAACGTTCAAACCGCCCAGATCAACGTGCGCTACACCAAAGTGTTCGCGCCGATCTCCGGGCGCATTGGCCGTTCTTCGGTGACCGAAGGCGCACTGGTCAGCAATGGCCAGACCGACGCCATGGCCGTGATCCAGCAACTGGACCCGATCTACGTCGACGTCACGCAGTCCTCGGCAGAAATGCTGAAGCTGCGCCGCGACCTGGCAAGCGGCCAGCTGGAAAAGGCCGGCGAAAACGCCGCCAAGGTCAAGCTGACCCTGGAAGACGGCACGCCTTACGGCCAGGACGGCAAGCTGGAGTTCTCCGAAGTGTCGGTCGACCAGACCACCGGTTCCGTGACCCTGCGCGCCGTGTTCCCGAACCCTGACCACACCTTGCTGCCGGGCATGTTCGTACACGCCCAACTGCAAGCCGGTGTGAACAGCAAGGCTATCCTGGCGCCGCAGCAAGGCGTGACCCGTGACCTCAAGGGCATCCCGACTGCGCTGATCGTGAACAAGGACAACAAGGTCGAGCAACGCGTCCTGGTTGCCAACCGCACTGCCGGCGCCTACTGGCTGGTGGAAAAAGGCCTGGACGCCGGTGACCGCGTGATCACCGAAGGCCTGCAGTTCATCAAGCCGGGCATCGAAGTCAAGGTCAAGGACGCTGACAACGCTAAACCCGCCGGCACTGCTGCAGCACCTGCTGCCGATGCTGGTAAAGGGGAGTAATCCATGTCGAAATTTTTTATCGACCGTCCCATTTTCGCCTGGGTAATTGCCCTGGTGATCATGCTGGTCGGGGCACTGTCGATCCTGAAGTTGCCCATCAACCAATACCCGGCCATCGCGCCAACCGCCATCGACATCCAGGTGACCTACCCAGGCGCGTCCGCACAAACCGTGCAGGACACCGTGGTGCAGGTGATCGAGCAACAGCTCAACGGTATCGACAACCTGCGTTATGTCGCCTCGGACAGTAACTCCGACGGCAGCATGACCATCACCGCGACGTTCAACCAGGGTACCAACCCGGACATCGCCCAGGTTCAGGTGCAGAACAAGCTGAACCTGGCGACCCCATTGCTGCCGCAAGAAGTGCAGCAACAGGGTATCCGCGTGACCAAGTCGGTGAAGAACTTCCTGATGGTGATCGGTCTGGTGTCGGAAGACGGCAGCATGACCAAGGACGACCTCTCCAACTACATCGTGTCGAACATCCAGGACCCGATTTCGCGGACTGCCGGTGTCGGTGACTTCCAGGTCTTCGGTTCCCAGTACGCCATGCGTATCTGGCTCGACCCGGCCAAACTGAACAACTACCAGTTGACCCCGGTCGACGTCAGCGCCGCCATCTCGGCACAGAACGTCCAGGTGGCCACCGGCCAATTGGGCGGCCTGCCTGCCCTGCCCGGCACTCAGCTGAACGCCACCATCATCGGCAAGACCCGTCTGCAATCGGCTGACGAGTTCGGCAAGATCCTGATGAAGGTCAATACCGACGGCTCGCAGGTTCGCCTGCGCGACGTTGCGCGGATCGAACTGGGCGGCCAGAACTACAGCATCAGTGCGCAGTTCAACGGCAAGCCGGCTTCCGGTATGGCGATCAAGCTGGCCGCCGGTGCTAACGCACTGGACACCGGCAAGGCGATTCGCGCCACCGTGGCGTCCCTTGAGCCGTTTTTCCCGCCTGGCATGAAGGCTGTGGTGCCGTACGACACCACCCCGGTAGTGACCGAATCGATCTCCGGTGTGGTTGACACCCTGGTCGAAGCGATCGTGCTGGTGTTCCTGGTGATGTTCCTGTTCCTGCAGAACTTCCGCGCCACCATCATCACCACGATGACGGTTCCGGTGGTATTGCTGGGTACCTTCGGGATCCTCGCGGCGTTCGGTTTCACCATCAACACCCTGACCATGTTCGGCATGATCCTGGCCATCGGCTTGCTGGTGGATGACGCCATCGTCGTGGTGGAAAACGTCGAGCGGGTGATGGCCGAGGAGCACTTGTCGCCCAAAGAAGCGACGATCAAGTCCATGGGCCAGATCCAGGGCGCCCTGGTCGGTATTGCCCTGGTGCTCTCGGCGGTACTGTTGCCGATGGCGTTCTTCGGCGGTTCCACCGGTGTGATTTACCGGCAGTTCTCGATCACCATTGTTTCGGCGATGGCGTTGTCGGTACTGGTTGCTTTGATCTTCACCCCGGCCTTGTGCGCCACTATGCTCAAGCCGATCGACCCGGAAAAACACGGCCAACCCAAGCGCGGTTTCTTCGGCTGGTTCAACCGCACCTTCGACAGCGGCGTACTCAAGTACGAGCGCGGCGTAGGCGCGATGATCAAGCACAAGATCCCGGCGTTCCTGGTCTACGCGCTGATCCTTGCCGGCATGATCTGGATGTTCACCCGTATTCCAAGCGCGTTCCTGCCTGAGGAAGACCAGGGTGTGATCTTTGCCCAGGTGCAGACGCCGGTCGGTTCTTCGGCTGAACGTACGCAGAAAGTCATCGACGACATGCGTGCCTTCCTGCTGCACGACAAGGAAGGCGAGCCAGGCGAAGGCAAGGCCGTGAAGTCGGTGTTCACCGTTAACGGCTTCAACTTCGCCGGCCGTGGCCAGAGTTCTGGCCTCGCGTTTGTGATGCTCAAACCGTGGGGCGAGCGTGATTCGACCCAATCGGTATTTGAAGTGGCCAAGCGTGCCCAGGGTTACTTCTTCGGGGCCTTCAAGGACGCCATGGTATTTGCCATCGTGCCGCCTTCGGTGCTCGAACTGGGTAACGCCACCGGCTTCGACGTGTTCCTGCAAGACCAGGGTGGCGTTGGCCACGACAAGCTGATGGCTGCACGTAACCAGTTCCTCGGTGCGGCGGCGCAAAGCAAGATCCTGGCGGGCGTGCGCCCCAACGGCGTGAACGATGAGCCGCAGTACGAGCTGACCGTTGACGACGAGAAGGCCAGTGCCCAAGGCATCAGCCTGGCGGATATCCAGCAGACCCTGGCGATTGCCTTGGGTGGCAGCTACATCAACGACTTCATCGACCGCGGTCGGGTGAAGAAGGTGTACGTGCAAGGTGACGCTGCCAGCCGTATGTCCCCGGAAGACCTGGACAAATGGTACGTGCGCAGCACCTCCGGGAAGATGGTGCCCCTGTCGGCCATCTCATCGGGCAAGTGGATCTACGGTTCGCCGAAGCTCTCGCGTTACAACGGTGTAGCGGCGATGGAAATCCTCGGTACTCCGGCGCCTGGCTACAGTACCGGTGACGCGATGGCAGAAGTCGAGCGCATTGCCAAAGACCTGCCGGCTGGCGTTGGTTATTCCTGGACGGGCCTGTCGTACGAAGAACGTCTGTCCGGCTCCCAGGCACCGGCGTTGTACGCCCTGTCGCTGCTGGTAGTGTTCCTGTGCCTCGCGGCACTGTACGAAAGCTGGTCGATCCCGATCGCGGTGATTCTGGTTGTGCCGCTGGGTGTGATCGGCGCATTGATCGCCACCAGCCTGCGCGGGCTGTCCAACGACGTGTTCTTCCAGGTGGGCTTGCTGGTGACGGTGGGCCTGGCGGCGAAAAACGCCATCCTGATCGTGGAGTTCGCCAAAGAGCTTCACGAGCAGGGCAAAGGCATCGTCGAGGCGGCTATCGAAGCGTCCCGCATGCGTCTTCGCCCGATCATCATGACGTCCATGGCGTTCATGCTCGGCGTATTGCCACTGGCAGTGTCCACGGGCGCAGGTTCAGGCAGCCAGCATGCGATCGGTACCGGCGTAATT
The DNA here is from genome assembly GCF_049645325.1 of Pseudomonas sp. Classification (GTDB taxonomy): domain Bacteria; phylum Pseudomonadota; class Gammaproteobacteria; order Pseudomonadales; family Pseudomonadaceae; genus Aquipseudomonas. The sequence continues at coordinate 8,778 of NZ_JBARTQ010000517.1, forward strand.
GGCGGTATGATCACGGCCACCGTCTTGGCGATCTTCTGGGTGCCACTGTTCTATGCAACCGTGTCCTCGGCCGGCGAGCGTAAAAAGAAAGACACTACTGAAACTCCTAAAGAGGCTGGCCAATGAGCAAGTCGCTACTTTCCCTAGCCGTCACCGCCTTCGTGCTCAGTGGCTGCTCGCTGATCCCTGACTACCAGCGCCCCGAAGCGCCGGTGGCAGCGCAGTTCCCGCAGGGGCCGGCGTATTCGTCGGCCCAGGCGCCGGGCCAGGCCGCTGCCGAGCAGGGCTGGAAGCAGTTTTTCCATGACCCTGCCCTGCAGCAGCTGATCCAGACTGCGTTGGTCAACAACCGTGACTTGCGTGTCGCGGCCCTGAACATCGACGCCTATGCGGCGCAGTACCAGATCCAGCGTGCCGACCTGTTCCCGGCCGTCTCGGCCACGGGCAGCGGCAGCCGTTCGCGTACCCCGGCCAAGCTGTCGCAGACCGGCGAAGCGGGCATCACCAGCCAATACTCGGCCGGCCTCGGGATCAGCTCGTATGAGCTGGACCTGTTCGGCCGCGTGCGCAGCCTGAGTGAAGAAGCACTGCAAAAGTACTTCGCCACTGAAGAAGCGCGTCGCAGCACCCAGATCAGCCTGGTGGCCAGCGTGGCTAACGCCTACCTGACCTGGCAGGCCGACAAGGAACTGCTCAAGCTGACTCAGGACACCCTGGGCGCGTTCGAGCAGAGCTACAAGCTGACCTCGCGCAGCAATGAAGTCGGCGTGGCCTCGGCCCTCGACCTCAGCCAGGCGCGTACCTCGGTTGAAAATGCCCGCGTACAGCTGGCGCGCTACACCCGCCAGGTGGCTCAGGACGAAAACAGCCTGACCCTGCTGCTGGGCACCGGCCTGCCGGCGAACATCACCAGCGAACCGCTGGCGGATGACCTGCTCAGCGAAGTGCCGGCCGGGTTGCCATCGGACCTGCTGCAACGTCGTCCCGACATCGTGCAGGCCGAGTACAACCTCAAGGCAGCCAACGCCAATATCGGCGCGGCCCGTGCGGCGTTTTTCCCGAGCATCAGCCTGACGGCCAGTGCCGGTACCGCCAGCCCTACCCTGGGCGGCCTGTTCAAAGGCGGTTCGGGTACCTGGTCGTTTGCCCCGCAGATCAACATCCCGATCTTCAACGCCGGTAGCCTGCGCGCAAGCCTGGACTACTCGAAGATTCAGAAAGAGATCAACGTGGCCAACTACGAGAAGGCGATCCAGACCGGCTTCCAGGAAGTGTCCGACGGCCTTGCCGCGCGTGAGACCTATAAGCAGCAGCTGGATGCCCAGCGTGGCTTTGTTGCGGCCAACCAGGATTACTACCGCCTGGCTGAGCGTCGCTACCGCATTGGTGTGGATAGCAACCTGACGTTCCTTGATGCCCAGCGTCAGTTGTTCAGTGCCCAGCAATCGCTGATCACTGATCGTCTGGCGCAGCTCAACAGCGAGGTCAATTTGTATAAGGCCCTCGGTGGTGGCTGGAACGAGCAGACGGCCAAGAATGAGCCGTTGAAAGAGCAAGCGCCGCCGTTGAAGTTGTTCTGATAGCAGCGTTGTAGATAGAGAACCGCTTCCCTCACCGGAGGCGGTTTTTTTATGGGGCGCGTTTTTTTTCGTACCGGTGATCAATTGTGGGAGCTGGCTTGCCTGGGATGGCTGCTTTCGGTTTGACGAGTGGGTCGGGGGCATATCCATTTTTTTGGTCGAGGCGGGTATTGGTTCCGCTCTTACAGCGGCTCACTTTTGATAGAGCGCAAAAGTAAGCAAAACGCTCTTGCCCCTCCACTCGGTGCCTCGCTGTGGCTCGGCATGCC
>NZ_JBARTQ010000518.1:0-8918 GCF_049645325.1 Pseudomonas sp.
GAGCGTTTGCCCTTCCTTTAGCAAAAGAGGTCTACCCATCGAATAGAAAGTACTTCCTGATATTAGATTCAAATCGAGAGTAGTACCAGAACCTTGATTATTGATGGTTGCCTGCGGGTTGCTGGTATAGGGAATGGAACTCACCGTCACCGTCAACACGTTGGAGGGCGTTGTTTTCCCATTACGCAACAGCGTATAGGAGAATCGCATTGATCTGCCTACCGCGTTATGTATTATTCTTTGCGAGGAAAAGTCAAACTCAAGCGTACCACTCGCCTGGCCCTTCGCAGTCATCATAAAAGGAGAGGCACCCTCGATAATGCATGTCATTGTAACCACGTCATTTGCGAGCATTCCCTTGACATTCGCCACAACAACCACGTTATTTTGATTCGCAACCGGATTAATCGTCACTGCCGGAGTAGCTGCAGCACTTTTGAAGATTGGAGGATCCAGAACAGGGGGTAGTTGCTGGGCAACGTAACTCGCCTCTGGAAACGGGGTTGCCGTTTGCTCAGAGGCAATACCTGGAAAACTCACCCTGGCTGTTATTTTAAGGGCCGTACAATCTTTAATCTTAATTGCTGTTGCTAATGGAAACTGAATGACAATCCCCGCGCTTACGTGGCTGGCGTTAATCTCGAGAGCAGTCGCGAGATTAACGATAATCAGTGCATCGTCTAATGACGTGTAAGTCACTTCTGCCCAAAAAAATTGCCCAACACGAGCGAACAGCCACCCAGGAAATATAACATTAATCTCTTTCAACTGGTAAACGGGTAACGTAGGCACGCCTTTGAAGCCTTCAATGTAAATAGCCGGTAAATCACTAGGGGCCAGCCGAAGTTGCTGAGGCTCAAATTCGTATTTAAACGGCCCTCGTTTCAGCCAGCATTTTAGGAGCAAGTTATTACCCGTAGCCCTTAGCGCCCGCGAAAAAAAGTCTACAGGTACCGCTGATTTGAAAACCGTCGATTTAGGATCGACCTTTACCGCATCAGTATGCTGGGCGACTGCCCATTCGCCTTGCAGGTCGAAATACACCATATCGTCTTTCCGCACTTCTAAGATCTCTGCCTCCAGAGTGCCACCTTTGCTCACAGCTAATGGGTTGACTGTCGCTTGGTCGGTATCAGCCTCACGGAGCTTGACGGTTTTTAGTTCCACTGGAGCGCCAATACTGAAGATCAATACCTCCGAATGGCGAATTACTGGCGGTGCCCCTTTACTAATCACACTGTAGCGAGCAGTCACTATGTTATCTTTATTCGCACGAACAATATCTTCAGGCATAGGCAATTCCACGTCAAACAACTTCAAACCTTCCGTCGAACTATCAATATCAAAGTTGTATTTAAACGAGGTTTTTGGACTCCCCCCCTCTAAACTCATCTGTACCTGATCGCCGAACACCGTACCAGAATATGGAATCTTGGAAATCAAACCATAACCGGTAAGCTCGCTCGGATTCAAATTATAATTCGAATAATTCTCTTTTAACAGATCAATATATAATGCAGGCATCTCTGCCTCGCCTTCACCAATTCTGGCAATCTCTATCTCGGATGTCCGAGGAGGCTTCTGGTTGCCTTGATCAACTTGGTAAAGCACATCAAGATCCCCCTTACCCTCAAACATTTTCAAGGAATTACTGGGTAAAAGTCGCTTGCTCTCTTCTATCATTGCTAATTGTTTTGACGTATATACATAAGCCCCATTGTTATTACCCTTCGTGCGAGCAATGATCGTTACAATGCTCTTTGCGTTAAAGGGTCGGTATTTTGGGAACGCGGCCTCCACATCTTTATTGGGAGGTATCAGCCCACCTGTAAAAGGTTTTAGCGCCAGCTTCGGCATCCACTTCTGTTGACCTGTTATGTAAATCAAGTTACTGTAAGACTCATTAACTACCGTTCCATTCGCAGAGACTGTCCGGTAGTAAAAACGCACCTTGCCAGGTCCAACTTTATCATTAAAGAAATTTTTCGGAATTGGAATAGACTCAAAACCCTGGTTTTTGTCAGGTATAACTCCGACGAGTAGGGTCTCCGTGCTCCCATTGTCGGGAGTGACGTCGGCGTAGAGCTCAAGCGTGTGGCGTGGAGAAGGAAACGGCTTCGGCAGACGATCAGGATAGAGCTGCCCCGCATAATTGCTCTCAGATTCAAAATCAAGGTCAATTTCGAATACCTCTTCGACATCTTTCGTCAAGACGAGCTGGGAAAGTCTTCCGAAATCCAACTCGCTGTATACAGAAAAGGCTTTCGAATACTTATACCGGCCTTCGGTCTCGTAGCCCATCACATTCCTGACCTTCATACGAACACCGATCAGCCCATTTTTTGTAATCTTGTCGAATATGTCGAGGGGAATTGGCACGCTGTAGGGTTTTTTACTAGAGGCCTGTTCCGGACTCACGATATGTATAAAAGAAACCCCGTCAACCTCGATTATATTTTCATCATTCTTCCGTATATTCAGGTATGGGGATACCTCCCATAAAACTTCATTTTTCAGAGTGCTTTGTGTAATCACTCCGCCTTCCGGTATGTCTTTAAGCCTTCCGAACAATCCACTGTGCCAAGGCTCATTTTCGTTGGGATCCTCCCCTGCGGGAATTGTCGTTAAAACTAAACACTCACTCGTCTTTGAGCGACTTTCCTGGCCTGAGAACCTTACGACCCGAGTAAAAAATTTAACAACTTTATCTATATTGTCATCTCCACGAAAAGCCAAGTGGTAAAGAGGTAAATCTTCAGTGACAGTGCCAGAGGCTCTTGGCCGAGTAATGTCGTCAAAGCGAAGGAAGTAGGTATCAAGCAAATTCTTGTTACGCCAACTTGATACACCCCAGAATGACCATGGTATTAAAGATGGACGCCCCAACCCTATGACTGCGGACTCAGGATATTTTTTTGAACTTAAATCTACGAAGCCAAACGCCGGAAAGGCCGGGTCATCGAGTTCGTCAAAGTCATCAGGAGGAGTAGACATAGCCATCACCTTGCTGGATTAGAGCGCGCGGGCATCGCGCGACGGGCAAGGTAATAAAGCGCTTGAGGCAATATCCGAATCTACTGTCAGAATTGACAGTGGCGACGAGCGGTAGAGCTACCGCAGAATCCGACTGCCATCCAGACAATCGTGATTCTCCGCAACCTACGTCTTTTCCTACATATTTTTCACGCTTTATTCACATCCACAGACGTAGGGTAAAGCCTCATCCGTTACAAACGTTGCACATCAAGCCCGCCGCCCCAGCGGGCTTTTTTTTGCCTGGGATTTGGGTTCAGCGCGAGGCTTTGGCGGTGGGGGCTGCCGCTTGTTCGCGAATGGCGCGCTGGGTGTCCAACACCTTGGCCAGCGCGGTTTCTGCTTCGGGGCTTTGCTGCGGCACACGGATCGCTGCCGAAACGAGGGTGATCAACTTGGCCATCACTTCGGCGTCCGTCGCCGGGCGGCCCAGGCTCATGGAGTTCATCAGCAGGCGCAGTTCGGTGCCGGCCATGACCCCGGAAATCGCCTTGAGGGCGAATTGCAGGCGTACGCCCAGCTCGTTGCGCGGCAGGTCGGGCAGGGCCAGGGCGAAGGCTTCGAAGAAGCGCTGGAACACCGGCTGGTAATGCACCTTGAGGTATTCCTGGATGAACGGCGAGGTGTCGCTGTACACGCGGCCGAGGAAACGAATAAACGAACGCCCTTCCCCGCTGGCCGGGTCGCTGCGCTCCAGGCCCATGGCCGGGGCGAAGAGCACGCCGAGCAAGGTGTCGCAGTCAAGGGGGCCGTCGGTTTCGGCTTCGCAGCGCGCAAGCAATGCCAGGCGCTGCTCGTTGAGCGGCTCCAGGCGTTGCATCAGCAGGGTTTTCATCAGGGAATCCTTGTCCCCGAAGTGGTAATTCACGGCGGCCAGGTTCACCTGGGCACGCTCGGTGATCTGCCGGAGCAGCACGGCGTCGTAGCCGTATTTGATGAAGAGAGCCTCTGTCGCATCCAGCAAGCGAGTCTTGGTAACGTTTGGAGCGCTGAGTTTCTTCGCGACCATAAGAGTTCCACGGGGGAAATATTGTTTTAAAAAATAATTTGATTTTTTATACCGGGGCGGCCCTTCGAAAGCAAGTGGTGACAGTGCGCCATCCACCTAAAGGCCCGTATAACCGGGCCTGTTGAGGGTAGTCGAAGGCATTTTTATGCGCCCGGAATGCATGGCAGAAAAATCGTTTCAAAGGGTTAAACCGCTCTACATCCATGGCTGGCGAAGCCGATTGAACGCGGGTACTATTCAAACAATATTTTAAAAACAAGAAATAAAACCAGTCCGTGACGCGTACCCAGCAGCTCCCGAACTTGTTACAAGGCTTTACCGGAGCAGCACGGCACCGTCGAGACTGCAGGCGTAGTCATGATGACAGATACTCCCACGCACCCAGGCTTGATCTCCCTGCAAGGCATCGGCAAAAGCTATCAGCTGGCCGGGCAGCACCTGTCCATTCTCAATGATGTGTGCCTCACCATCGCGCGTGGTGACAGCTGCGGCATTCTCGGCGCCTCCGGGTCCGGCAAAAGTACCCTGCTCAATATCCTTGGTCTGCTGGACCTGCCCAACGCCGGCCAGTACCACTTCGCTGGCCACGATATTTTCAACGCCAGCCCCGATGAACTGGCGGCGATCCGCAACCAGCAGATCGGTTTTGTGTTCCAGAGCTTCAACCTGCTGCCGCGCCTCAGCGCACTCGACAATGTGGCGCTGCCTTTGAGTTATCGCGGGGTGTCGCGCCATGAATCGGTCGAACAAGCCTTGCGCATGCTTGCGCAAGTCGGCCTGGCCGACCGCGCCCACCACCGCCCCGCCGACCTCTCCGGCGGCCAGCGCCAACGCGTGGCGATTGCGCGGGCGCTGGTGGGCACGCCGTCGGTGATCCTCGCCGACGAACCCACCGGCAACCTCGACAGCACCACCGCTCAGGAAATCATGGACTTGCTGCTGGCGCTGAACCGCGAGCAGCAGGTCACGCTGATCATCGTCACCCACGACCCGCACATCGCCGAGCGCCTGCAGCGCAAGATCCTGGTGCGCAATGGCGTGGTGCATGAGGCCGGGCACCTATGAGCCTGCGGGTCGAACAAAGTGTGAGCCAACTGCTGCATGAAGCCTTCGTCAGCCTGCGCACCCTGGGCAAACGCTCGGTGCTGGCGCTGCTGGGCATTGTGATCGGCAGTTCATCGGTGGTGGCATTGATCAATATCGGCCATAACGCGGCGGTGGACGCGGCGATGATCTTCAAGGACATGGGCACCGACACCCTGATCGCCCAGTTCCCGCCCAAGGGCAACAGCACCGCGCCGATGCGCGCCAGCCTCGACCTTGAAGCCGTGCGCCAGGCGGTGCCGGGCATCGCCCATATCGGCGCGCTCACGCAGTTCAGCGGGCCGATCGTATTCAATGGCCGCACCGTCAGCGCCACGTTTGTCGGCAGCACGCCAGACATCAAGGACGCCATGCGCCTGGCCGTGCGGGACGGGCGCTTCCTGTCGCCCTTCGACGCGACTGAAACCTACGGCGTGATCGGCGATCAGGTCGCCCAGGCCCTGGGCACGCCCGGCGCCCCGCTGAAATTGGGCGACCGCGTGCGCATCAACGACTACCTGTTCCTGATCATCGGCATCTTGCACAGCCAGCCCCGGGCCATGTTGATGCCGGTGCAGGCCAACGAAGCGCTGTTTATCCCGGCCGAGGGCATGCGCCGCATCTACCCTGCCCCGCAAATCGCCAACGTGATCATCCGCGCCGCGCCGGGCCAGGACATGGAGCGCATCGCCCGCGACGCCGCGGTGGCACTGAAAAGCCAATTGAGCGACCACGACGTCGACATTCAGGTGCCCCAGCAAATGATCGATGGCATGACCCGCCAAAGCCGCACGTTTGCCTACCTGCTGCTGGCGCTCGGCGCGATCTCCTTGGTCGGTGGTGGCGTCGGCGTGATGAACGTGATGCTGATGAACGTGTCGGAGCGCCGCCGGGAAATCGGCATTCGCATGGCCTTGGGCGCGCGCCGGCGCGATATCCGCAATCTGTTTTTGCTCGAAGCCGTCACCCTCACGGCCGTCGGCGCACTCTGCGGCGCGGTGTTGGGCATGACCGCCGCCTGGCTCTATGCCTGGTTGTCGGGCTGGGAATTCGCCCTGGCCGCCGCCGCCCTGCCGTTAGGGGTGGGCAGTACACTGCTGGTGGGCTTGTTCTTCGGCATCTACCCGGCGGTCTCGGCCTCACGGCTGCAGCCGGTGGAGGCCCTGCGTGATGAATAAATGGCTGCTGGTGCTGGTGCTCGCGCTGCTCAGCCTGCCCGTGGCAGCGGCCGACGTGGTGATCAACCCGTCGGCGCCCAGCACCACCCGCAGCGGTTACGACCGCGGCGTGTCGCTGAATGCCCAGGCCACCACCCTGACCCTGGGCGACGCGGTGTACCTGGGCTTGCGCAACAACCCGGCGATCCGCAGCGCCTACCTGCAACGGGTGGCGCAGAAGTTTGACCTGCGGGTGGCCGAGGACGTGTTCAACCCCAAGCTCACCCTCAACAGTTACTACCGCAAAAGCCGTGGCTCGGACGATAACGCGCGCAATGCCAGCCTGGCCCCGAACGCAACCTTGCTCGGCGAGTACGGCACCCGGTTGAGCATGGCCTGGACCCAACAACTGAACACTGCCGACCGCGCCGGCCGCTACCGCAGCGACGGCCTCGACCTGGCGCTGATCCAGCCGCTGATGCGCGGCGCCGGTTGGGACGCCACCACCGCGCCGCTGCGCCTGTCGCGCCTGTCGGAGCAGGCCAACCGCCTGAACCTCAAGGCCACCGTGGCGCAGACCATCAGCCAGATCATCGCCACTTACCGCGAATTGCTGCGCGCCCAAGAGCAATTGAGCATCGTGCAGGACGCCCTCAAGCGCTCCGGCACGCTGTTGGAGGTCAACAAGGCGTTGATCGCTTCGGGCCGCATGGCCGAATTTGAAATCGTGCAGACCGAGGCCGATATCGCCACTCAGCAACTTGGCGTTGAAGAGGCCCAGAACCAACTCGACACCAGCCGCCTGGCCCTGCTGCGCCTGTTGGCCCTGGACCTGTCGACGCCGATCCGCGCCAGCGAGGCCCTGGAGGCCAAGCCGATGACGATCGACAAGCGCCAGGCCTTCAACCTGGCGCAGGTTCAGCAACCGGAATACCTCGCCGCCCTGCTCGGCAGCCAACAGGCCGACCTCAACCTGGTGATCGCCAAGGACTCGGGCCGCTGGCAGGTCGACCTGGTCGCCGGCGCCAACCAGATACGCGATGCCTACGACAATGACAACGGCAACACCAACAACCGCACCTGGAACAGTTACGCCGGGGTGCAGGTGCAGATCCCCATCGGCGACATCAGCACACGCCAGGCCGAAGTGCGCGCGCGGGTGAACGTGGAGGACCAGGAAATTCGCATTACCGACGCCCGCCAGGCGCTGGAGCGCAGCGTCAACGACGTGGTGCGCGACCTCGGCACACGCTGGCGCCAGTATGAAATTTCCCAGCGCGCGGTCGAGCTGTCGCGGCGCAAGATCGAGATCGAGCGGGAAAAACTCAGCGCCGGGCGCTCCACCAACTTCCAGGTGCTGAGTTTCGAGACCGACCTGCGCAACGCCGAAAACGCGCAACTCAATGCGCTGATCGCTTATTTGAACGCCCAGACCCAGCTCGACTTGACCCTGGGCATGACGCTGGAAAGTTGGGAAATCGCCCTCAATGACTACTGATAAAAAATACCTGTTGGGTGCCGTGCTCGTGGTGCTGCTGGCAGGCGTGGCAATTGCGTTGCGCAGCCCTGCCACCCAACAGGCGCCGTCGACCGAGCAGTGGCTGGCGGTGAAACCTGACCCGCTGGTGCATCAGATCGGCCTGGTGGGCAAGATCGAGCCCGACACCACGCTGATCCTCACCGCGCCGTTTGACGGCAATGTCCTGGCCAATCTGGTCGAGCAAGGCCAGCGTGTCGACGCCGGCCAGGTGCTGCTGCGCATGGACCCTTCGACCCTCGAAGTGCAACTGCGCGATGCCCTGTCCACCCAGCTCAAGGCCCGGCGCACCGTGCAGGAAATGCAGGATTGGGACAGCAGCCCCTCGGTCAGCCGCGCACGCCGCGGCCTGCGCACCACGGAAATGACCGCCGGCAACACTCAACGCAAACTCACCGAAAGCGAAAACCTGTTCAAGCGCGGCATCATCCCGCGCAATGAACTTGATGACCTCAAGCAGCAAGCCCAGCAGCAACAGCTGGACCTGGCGTCGGCGCGCAGTGAACTGCAACAGGCGCTCGACCAAGGCAAAGGCGAGTACCGGCAGATCGCCGATATGGAGCTGACCAACGCTACCGTAAGGTATGACGCCCTGCGTAGTTTACTCGACGGCAAAGAAGTCAAGGCACCGTTTTCCGGCATCGTGGTGCCCGCGCCCGGCAATAACGCCTCGTCAGCCGCCGGCAGCAGCAATGCCCCGGTACAGGCGGGCAGCAAAGTGAGTCAGGGCCAAGTGTTGTTCGGGCTGGCCAACATCGAGCGGCTGAAAATCGTTGCCAAAGTCTCGGAGTTGGACATCAACCAGTTGCACCAGGGCCAGGCGGTGGAGGTGATGGGCGATGGCTTTGATGGCGAGCGGCTGTCGGGTTCCGTCAGCGTGGTCAGCGGTTTGGCAATCGCCAGCGACAGCCAGGGCAGCGCGCAATTTCCGGTGACCCTGTCGATTCCCACGCTGACGGCGCAGCAGTTGCAGCGGGTACGGCTGGGGATGAGCGCGCGCTTGACCATCGTCACGTACAACAACGAGCAGGCGATTGTGATCCCCGGCCAGGCGATCAACCGCGACGACATGAGCGTGGAATATCGTTCGGCAATGGAT
>NZ_JBARTQ010000519.1:0-2966 GCF_049645325.1 Pseudomonas sp.
GATTGTCGACAATGTGGATTTATTCTTTGACTATGTGGGGCTGATTCGCTAGTTTTTGCCACATTGCTTTTAAAAGGTGTCGACAATATGCTGGATCAGCTGGAAACCCCAGTGGTGGCCCAAGACGATTCCCAGACCATGTCCGAGAACGTCTTCCGGCGCATCCAGGCTGCCATCGTCAAGGGTGAGATCGCCCCCGGCAGCAAGATCTCCGAGCCGGAACTGGCGCGCACTTACGGCATCAGCCGTGGTCCGTTGCGCGAGGCGATCCACCGCCTGGAAGGCCAGCGCCTGCTGGTGCGCGTGCCCCACGTCGGCGCGCGGGTGGTTTCCCTGAGCCACGCCGAGCTGGTTGAACTGTATGAAATCCGCGAATCCCTCGAAGGCATGGCCTGCCGCCTGGCCGCCGAGCGCATGACCGACGCGGAAATCGAAGAGTTGCGCCAAGTGCTGCACACCCACGAGCGTGACGAAGCGTTCCAGGCTGGCCTCGGCTATTACCAGCAGGAAGGCGACTTCGATTTTCATTACCGGATCATTCAAGGCGCCGGCAATCGCACCCTGACCCAAATGCTCTGCGGCGAGCTGTACCAGCTGGTGCGCATGTACCGCATCCAGTTCTCCGCCACCCCCAATCGTCCACGCCAGGCCTTCGCCGAGCATCACCGCATTCTCGATGCGATTGCCGATCGCGACGGTGAACTGGCCGAACTGTTGATGCGCCGGCATATCGGCGCTTCGAAACGCAACATTGCCCGTCACTTTCCAGGTGGCGCTCCCGAAAGAGGTGAGTCATGAGTTCCAACAATAAGAGCACGCCAGGCCAGCGTTTCCGTGACGCCGTCGCCAGTGAACACCCGTTGCAGGTGGTCGGTGCAATCAACGCCAACCACGCCTTGCTGGCCAAGCGCGCCGGCTTCAAGGCGATCTACCTGTCGGGTGGTGGTGTGGCCGCCGGCTCCCTCGGCGTGCCGGACCTGGGCATCACCGGCCTCGATGACGTGCTGACCGATGTACGCCGCATCACCGACGTGTGCGACCTGCCGCTGCTGGTGGACGTCGACACCGGTTTCGGCTCCTCGGCGTTCAACGTCGCGCGCACCGTCAAGTCGATGATCAAGTTCGGCGCCGCCGCCATTCATATCGAAGACCAGGTCGGCGCCAAGCGCTGCGGCCATCGCCCGAACAAGGAAATCGTGTCGCAGCAGGAAATGGTCGACCGCATCAAGGCCGCCGTGGACGCGCGCACCGATGACAGCTTTGTGATCATGGCGCGAACCGATGCGCTGGCGGTCGAAGGGTTGGAGTCGGCCCTGGAACGCGCGGCGGCCTGCATCGAAGCCGGCGCCGACATGGTGTTCCCAGAAGCGATTACCGAGCTTGAGATGTACAAGCTGTTCGCCTCCCGTGTGAAAGCGCCGATTCTGGCTAACATCACCGAGTTCGGCGCGACGCCGCTGTACACCACCGAACAGTTGAAATCTGCCGATGTTTCTATCGTGCTGTACCCGCTCTCGGCTTTCCGCGCCATGAACAAGGCCGCCGAAAACGTCTACACCGCGATCCGTCGCGACGGCACCCAACAGAACGTGATCGACACCATGCAAACCCGCATGGAGCTCTACGATCGCATCGACTACCACACCTTCGAGCAGAAGCTCGACGCGCTGTTCGCCGCGAAAAAATAACGAACGGCCTCCCTGAATAACTACAAAATTGGAGAAGAACCATGGCTGAAGCAAAAGTACTCAGTGGCGCGGGCCTGCGGGGCCAGGTGGCCGGGCAGACCGCACTGTCCACCGTGGGCCAGGCCGGTGCCGGCCTGACCTATCGCGGCTACGACGTGCGCGAACTGGCCGCCGATGCGCAATTTGAAGAAGTCGCCTACCTGCTGCTGTACGGCGAATTGCCGACCAAAGCCGAACTGGCCGCCTACAGCGCCAAACTCGCCAAACTGCGCGACCTGCCGCAAGCGCTGAAAGAAGTGCTGGAACGCATCCCCGCCGACGCCCACCCGATGGACGTGATGCGCACCGGCTGCTCGTTCCTGGGCAATATCGAGCCCGAGAAAGACTTCAGCGTGCAGCACGACGTCACCGACCGCCTGCTCGCCGCCTTCCCGGCGATCATGTGCTACTGGTACCGCTTCAGCCACGACGGCAAGAAGATTGACTGCGTGACTGACGAGCCAAGCATCGGCGGCCACTTCCTGCACCTGCTGCACGGGAAGAAGCCGAGCGAGCTGCATGAGAAAGTCATGAACGTGTCGCTGATCCTCTACGCCGAGCACGAATTCAACGCGTCGACGTTCACTGCCCGCGTGTGTGCCTCGACCTTGTCCGACCTGTATTCCTGCGTCACCGCCGCCATCGGTTCCCTGCGCGGCCCGCTGCACGGCGGCGCCAACGAAGCGGCGATGGAGATGATCGAACGTTTCGGCTCGGCCCAAGAGGCCGTCGAAGGCACCCTCGGCATGCTGGCGCGCAAAGACAAGATCATGGGCTTTGGCCACGCGATCTACAAAGACAGCGACCCGCGCAATGAAGTGATCAAGGGCTGGGCGAAAAAACTCGCTGATGAAGTGGGCGATACCGTGTTGTTCCCGGTCTCGGAAGCCATCGACAAAACCATGTGGGAGCAGAAAAAACTGTTCCCCAACGCCGACTTCTACCATGCCTCGGCGTACCACTTCATGGGCATCCCGACCAAGTTGTTCACGCCGATCTTCGTCTGCTCGCGCCTGACCGGCTGGGCCGCGCATGTGTTTGAGCAGCGTGCCAACAACCGCATCATCCGTCCAAGTGCCGAGTACATCGGCGTTGAGCAGCGCAAGTTCGTGCCAATCGAACGTCGCTGAGTGAAGAGAGCGGCGATCCCTGGTTGGAAACCCGATCAAGCAATGTGGGAGCGGGCTTGCTCGCGAAAGCGGTGTATCAGTCGCCAGGTGTGTTGAATGACACACCGCC
>NZ_JBARTQ010000520.1:0-8337 GCF_049645325.1 Pseudomonas sp.
TGCTCGCGAAAGCGGTGTGTCAGCCACTGCATGAGTGGCTGACACACCACCTTCGCGAGCAAGCCCACACACATTTTGATCTTGTTCCAAGCGGCTATCTGGCCGGCAGCAGTTTCAAGGTGCCACGGGTATTCGCCGTCACTTCCTCATCGGTGAAATGCGCCTGCTCGTAGCCGCCTTCGATGTAGGTTTCCGCCTGGTCGCCATAGTGTGAATCAAACGGCACGCCGCTTTGCCCGACCGGGTTGATGGTCAGGGCGTGGGCGGGGTCGGCGAAGTCGATCAAGCGCCGGGTCGAAGGGCCGTAGGTTACCGGCCAGGGCGCCGGGCCGATCGCGGCCGATTGGTTGTTTGGCACTTCGTGGCTGCCGGGCGCCGGGAACGGGCCGACGTTGAAGACCACGTCCAATGGCTTTTGCATGCCCAGCGGGTGGCCGTGGGTCAGGGTGTGGGCCTTGCCCCACTGCCACTGGCTCGGGTCATCGCCGAAGGTGGCCTTGAGGTGCGCCAGGCTGTTGTCCCAGGCGAGCTTGACGGTCTCGGCGCGCTTGCCGTCCCACCACGGTGAATCCGCTGAGGCGGCCAGGCGTGGTAGCGCGGCGTCGATCACGCGGGTGCCGAGCAAGGTCTTGAATAGGTTATCGCCGAGTTTGGGGTGGAAGGCCGCGTCGGTGAGGTTGAACAGGAACTGGTTGAACAGCGTGGCACTGGTGGAGTCCAGCGGGTAGTCGCCTTTCCAGCTCGCCAGTTGTTCCACCAGCTTCAACTGCGCCGGGTCTTTGACCACCTCGCGCAGCACCGGTAGCAGGGGCGCCAGCAAACGTGGGCCATAGGCCGTGGTGGTGCCGAGTTGCAAGGCCTGGCTGTTGGTCACGTCCCATTTCACGCTTTTATCGCTCAGTTGCGTGTTCAACTGCTGGCCACGGTCGGCCAGGTTGTAATAACCGGGAATCTCCATGCCGGTGGGCGAAACCGGCTGGGCGTTGGCCGACACCACATAACCCCGCGCCGGGTTTTCTTCCTGCGGGTTGGCGCTGAAGGGATAGAAACCCAGCTTGTCGGCCTGGGCCGTGCTGCCATCGAGAATGAAGCCGGCATTGACGCCGGCCGGACGGATCGGCAGTTGCGCCGCCGCCCACCAGCCGATATCCCCTTTGGCGTTCGCCCACACGATGTTCAGGCCCGGCGCCGAGACCTTGGCTGCCGCCGCGCGCGCCTTGGCCAGGGTGTCGGCACGGTTGAGCTGGTAGAAACCTTCGAGGATCGGGTTCTGGGTGTCGAGGAACGCCCACCACATGGCAATCGGCGTCTTGCCGCCGTTTTCGCCGAGCACGTCATTGATGATCGGGCCGTGGGGCGACTGCCGCAGCGTCAGGGTGACCGGCGCCTGGCCCTTGACCGCAATCTGCTGATCGCTGCTGGTCATGTTGACCCATTGGTCGTGGTACCAGACCTGGTTGGGGTTGTCCGGGTTGACCTTTTCGGCGATCAGGTCGAGGTCATCGTTCTGGAACATGGTCAGGCTCCAGCCGAAATCCAGGTTGTGCCCCAGGAACGCCACCGGCACCAGCGCGTTGTGGTAGCCGTACAGCTCAAAGCCCGGCGCCGACAGCTGCGCCTCGTACCACACCGACGGCACCGAGAAACGGATATGCGGGTCACCCGCCAGCAACGGCTTGCCGCTCTTGGTGCGGCTGCCGCTGATGGCCCAGGCGTTACTGCCTTCGAACTGCGGCAAGCCGTTGTCGGCCAGGGCCTGGTCGCTCAGGGTGGCGAGGGCGCCGAGGGTCTTCCAGTCGCTGGCCGCGAGGTTGAGTGCGCCTTTGGGTTGCCAGTCGAGGTCGAAGACTTTCAGGTAGTCGCCGCCCAACTGGTCGCGTATGTAAGTCAGCAAAGGTTCTGTACGAAACGCGGCGGCGAAGCTGTAGGCCAGGTACCCGGCAACGCTGATGGTGTCTTCAGCGGTAAACCGGCGCTTGGGGATGCCCAGCACGTCGAATTCCATCGGGCTGGGGTGCGTATCCTGATACTGGTTGATCCCGTCCAGATAGGCCTGGAGGGCATTCCACGCGGCAGACTCATGGTCCATGTGCTCCACGTAACTCAAGGCACGCTCGCGAATGCGCAGGCTGCGGAATAGCTTGTCGGTCTCCAGCACTTTGGGGCCCAGCACTTCGGCCAGCTCGCCACGGGCCAGGCGGCGCATGATTTCCATCTGGAACAGCCGGTCCTGGGCGTGCACGTAGCCGAGGGCGCGGTACAGGTCGGTCTCGTTCTCGGCGCGGATGTGCGGCACGCCACGGTCGTCGTAGCGCACGGTGACCGTGCCTTGCAGGTTGGCCAGTGTTTCAGAGCCCTGGCGAGTGGGCTGCTTGCTGTAGACATACCAGCCGGCACCGGCCATGAGGGCGGCAATCAGCAGAGCGAGCACGGTCAGGCTGCGTTTCATGGACGGTCCTTGAGTCAGTCACCTTGAAGGTCAACGGAGTCTAATGGGTTTGGCGCAGGCTGAGGGAAATGCTGATGCCGGCCACGATACGCCACCCCGACAGCCGAGGTTCAAGCGGAGAACCCCCCGAAGCGGCTACTATTCCACCTGTCATCTTTGAGCTTTTTGCCATGACCTGCGCCATGCAACCTATGCCAGACTCCAGCCGCCCCGAGGTTGCCTACGCGTGCAGCCTGGAAGCGCAGTCGCTGATCGGGCGCTTTTTGCAGCACCCGCCGGTGGGCTTTGACGTTCGGTTGTCCGAGCATGGCCTGCCGTATTTCTTCACTCCGTTCGACCTGTTGACCACCGCCGACGATGAATTTGTGAAGCGCGTGCGCGGCTGGCCGGGGTACGGCCTGTGGCAATCCTGGTTGCGCATCGACGCTTGTTTTGTCGGCACCACGGTCAGTGAATACGCACCGTTCCCCCAGGGCGTGTCGCCCCAGGCGCTTGCGCAATGGCTGCAGGAAGAATGCGCGCCGCAGCGCGCGCTCACCATCGTCAAAGACGTACCGTTCAACTCGCCGCTGCTCAGTGACGCCGACAATCATTATGCGCAAGCCTTGGTCGATGACTGTACGCAGCGCGGTTTCATCTGCCTGGAAGGCCAGGCACTGGCGTATGTGCCGATCAACTTCACCACTGTCGACGAATACCTGGCGCGCTTGTCCCACAGCCGTCGCCGAAATATCCGACGCAAATTGCGCAGCCGCGAGGCGCTGCGGGTGGAAATCCTCGAGACCGGCGATGCGCGGTTTAACGACGACGCCTGGCTGGCGCAGTTGTATGCGCTGTACAGGGCGGTGTACGACCAGAGCGAGATCCATTTCGACCTGCTGACCCCGGCGTTTTTCAGCGGTCTGCTTAGGGACGCCGCCAGCAACGGGCGCGTGTTCTGCTACTGGCACTGTGACGAACTGGTCGGTTACAACCTGTGCTACGTGGAGGGCGACAAGCTGCTCGACAAGTACATTGGCCTCAATTACCCGCAGGCGTTGGAGTTCAACCTGTACTTCGTCAGTTGGTTCATCAACCTGGAGTACGCCGTGGCCAACGGCCTTAGGTTTTATGTGGCGGGCTGGACCGACCCGCAGGTGAAGGCCAGCCTCGGCGCGGACTTTACCTTCACTCGCCACCTGGTCTGGGTGCGCAACCCGTTGTTGCGCAAGCTGGGCAACCGGTTCCGTCATCACTTTGAAAGCGACAACCAGTGGCACCAGGAGCAAACCTCATGAGCGTGGCCCGAGCGCCGTTGGTGCTGGACTTTGATGGCGCCGTCAGTGATATCCCTGGCGCGACCATTCTGGCGCTGCAGGCCTGGCAGGAAAAAATTCGCTTCGGCTGCCGCTGGGCGCAGTTCAGGGAACTGGAAAGCGCCCTGCACGCACAGATGCCCAGTGATTACGGCTGTGTGTTCACCGGCAGCGGCGACTATCACCACCTCAGCCAACTGTTGCTGAACCGCCTGCCCACGCAGCAGAAATTCCAGCTGATCATTTGCGACAACCACCCCGACAACATGCGCTACCCCTTCGGCATCCACTGCGGCTCGTGGGTCTACTGGGCCAGCCGTTTGCCGCAGGTCGAGCACGTGCATGTGCTGGGCATCGGTTCCCAGGACATTGCCTTGGGCCATGCCTGGGAGAATCACTGGTCGCCGCTGCTCAAGCGCAAGTTGACCTACTGGAACGTCAACGTTGATACGCGCTGGATGAACTGGGTCGGCGCCGGGCGCAGCAATCGTGCCTTCAGCAACCCTGATGACCTGATGCAGGCGTTCCTGGCGCAGTTCGATCGCACGCTGCCGGTTTACCTGTCCATCGACAAAGACGTGCTGAGCCCGCAGGTGGTGAACACCAACTGGGACCAGGGCGAGTTCCTGGAGCAGCACTTGAATGACCTGATCAGTGCCTGCGAAGGCCGGATCATCGGCGCGGACATCACCGGGGATGTGTCGGCCTACAGCTATGAAAGCGCGTTCAAGCGCTGGTTAAGTGCGTCCGACGGCCAGGAGCAATTGCCCGAGGCGCAAGTGCAGATCTGGCAGCAGCAACAGAACGCGCTGAACGGTCGCTTGGTGGCGCGCATCAATCAGGGTTGGCAACAATCGCCTTGAGCTGACTCAGTACCTGTTCGAAGTGTTTGTCGGTCAGCCAATGGCTGTTGCTGATCGACAACGTGCGGCTGGCGAAGGCCTCGGCTTGGGTAATCTCGCTGCCGGGCTGCAACAGCGGGGCCACGGCGGGGTAGCCCGGCAAGGTGTGGATAAACAGGCGTGTTACGCCGAGCCCCGAGGTCCACAGCTGCGTCATCGCCGCATCGCGGGTGCGGGCAGACGGCATCACCACCATCAGAAACGGCCAGGTACCTTGCTGCCCCGGCCGGTCCATGACCACCGAAACGCCGGGCAAGGCGTTCAGGCGTGCCGCGCGGTGCAAGGCACGGGCGCGGCCTTGCTGCAGGTAGTCGGGCAGGCGCACCAGTGCGGCGGCGCCGACTTTGCGGCGATAGCCGCCGAGGCGGTGCAGCGGAATATCGTTGACAGAAAAATCATCGCCCACGGCGGCCACTTCATCGCCCTGCGCCAGCGCCGCGCGCAGCCCTTTGCCATACACGTAGTACACACCGCGTGGCTGATACACCAGCGCGTAGCCCCACAGTTCAGCGCTGCGTCGCAGTTCCCAAGTCAGGCTGAACGGCAGGTCGTGGCGGCACTGGCGGTGCAGCGCCTGGTGCAGCACCGGGTCGCGGCTGAACAGCACGCCGCCTTCCGCCGTTGTCAGGCCTTTGCCCAGCGCCATGCTGAAAAAGCCGATGTCGCCCTTGAGCCCGACGCTATGGCCGTCGTCCAGTGCGCCCATGGCTTGCGCGGCGTCTTCGATGACCGCCGCGCCGACCGCCCCGGCAATGCGCCTGGCGGCATCCACATCGGCCACGCGCCCGGCCAAATGGGTGACTACCACGGCCAAGGTGCTATCGTCGCACAGCTGTTCCAGCTGCGTTTCGTCCAGGTCGATGCCGCCTGGCTGCAGATCACAGGGCACCACGCGCAGCGGCGGGCAGTAGTGGGCGGCCAAGGCCACCAGCGGGCAGGTGTAGGCCGGCACGATGAGCCGGGTACGGCCGGGCATGCGTTGCTGCAACACGCGCAGGGCGATGATCAGCGCGGCCGTGCCGGAGCAGGGCAGCGCCGGCAGGGGAATCGAGAGTTGGCGGGCCAGGGCCGGGGCCAGGTCGCCTGCGAGGCCGAGCAAATCGCGCCAGCGCAAAGGCAAGCCCGCGGTGGGCGGGATCTCCCTTTGGCCGGCGAGGCCGGTCATTAAGCGAGTGTTTCCGGGCGGTCGGCGTCGACGACCTTTTCGGCTTCGTCTTCACTGCGCGCCAGGCAGAGGATGCCCGCGATGATCAGGGCGCCGCCGATGATTTTAGGCAGGGTCAGGCTGTCATCGAACAACCAGACGGAGATCAGCGTCACGCTGATCAGCTCCAGGTGCGACGCCGCGAACGCCGGGCCCACGGGGGCGTACTTGAGCAAGGTCATCCAGGTGAAGAAGGCGCCGATGTAACCGACGAACGCGCCGTAGATCCAGGGGGCGCCAAACACGCGAACCAGCCACGCGGTGTCCATGGCCAAGGGTTCGGCATGCACCGAGGCGAATTTGAAGCTGACCTGCGCCAACGTGTCAAAAATGATCAGCGCGAGAAAACCGAGGATATAAAACCGTTTCATCATTCAAACCCTACGACGGTCACGCCACAGGCGATCAGCATGATGCCGATCAACCGCCACTTGCTCAGGCTTTCCTTGAACAGGAAACGCCCGGCAATCATGATCACGACAATGTTGATCGAGCCCAGCATCACGCCGACCGACAGCGGCACCAGCGACAGGAAGGCCAGCCACAACACGAATTCGAACACGTAGCAGATCACACCCAGCCAGATCCACGGGCGCTTGAGCATGTGCTTCCAGTGGGCGATGCCGTCATGTTCGGCGCTGGCTGACGCGGCGGCTTTGAATGCCAGTTGGCCGGATGTATCAACGATCACGTTGAGTATCCAGAGGATGAAGGTTAACTGGCTCATGTGTTCCTGTCGTGTGCTCGCAATCCCGCTGAAAACGTACGATACAGCAGCGCGCCGAAGGGGTGATTGGAGTTTGCCGGTCGAACAGCTTGTGTTCAGTTTGACGCATTGCCCCACTGGCAATAGCAGCCCACCGCCAGGGTGTGGGTGGCATCGACCTCGCGCCCGGCCTCCAAAGCCTTGAGGATCGGCTCGATAAAGCTGTTGCTGGAGTTGCACGTGAGCCCTTCGCTGTAGGGGCCGAAATACGCGAGTTTGCCTGTGCGGTCCCAGATGCCCACGGCCGGTGTGGCCGGTACCTGCTCGGCACCGGCCAGGGTGGTGAGGGTTTTCATCTTGCGCAAATTATCCGGCAGCTTGCCGTGGCTGCCGGCTTTTTGCAGGGCATAGAACTCCACGCCCTGGGGCGCGTAGTGCTCGATCAGCTCGCCCAAGTGTTGCTGGTTGCCGACATTGCACGGGCAGGCCGGGTCCCAGAAGTGCACCAGGCGGATCGGGCCAGGGCCTGCCAGTTCGGCGGGCAGGCGCAAAGCGTCGCCGGAAAATACCGCCGTGTGCTCGCTGAACGCGCGCAGGTAGCGGCCCTGGAACCAGTCATACGCCGCCCACAGCACGCCGGCGCAGATAACCACGAGCAGGCCGGCGAACAAGGCGGAACGGTAGGGCTGTCGCATTCAGATCAATCCTCGAAGGTCGCGTAGCTTGCCATGCTTGCCCTGACAGATGAATATCGCAGCTCGATATTCATCTTCACCGTGAGTCTGGAACCCTTTATGCCTGTCAGCTTTGACCCCGATCATCTGCGCGAAAGCTTGCGGCCCTTGGTGGATGCGCAACCGCTCAGCGCCGAAGCACGGGTCTACCAGCGTTTTTACGGGCTGGACCTGCCGGCGCGCAAGGCTGCGGCGGTGAGCCGCCTGGGGCGCTTCGAGGTGGATGGGTTTGAAGTGGTGGCGCAAGTCTGGTGGCCGCCAACGCCGGTGGCGACGATGTTCATGTTCCATGGCTTCTACGACCATATGGGGCTGTACCGCAACGTGGTGGACTGGGCGCTGGACCAGGGCTTTGTGGTGATCGCCGGCGACTTGCCCGGCCATGGCTTGTCCAGCGGCCCGCGCGCCAGCATCGATGACTTTGCGGTGTATCAGGACGTGGTGCAGGCGTTGTTCGTCCAGGCCAAGGCGCTGCAGTTGCCGCAACCCTGGCACCTGTTCGGGCAAAGCACCGGCGGTGCGGTGGTGGTGGACCACGTGCTCAACCATGGCGCCGACAGCCCGGCCCAGGGCAAGACCTTCCTGCTGTCACCCTTGGTGCGGCCGCGTGCGTGGGGGTGGTCGCAGTTGAGTTATTACGCGCTGCGCCCGTTCGTCAAAGGCATCGCCCGGCGCTTCAGCGACAACACCCACGACCCGGCTTTTCGTCCCTTCCTCGAAGCCGACCCGCTGCAGCCCCGCCAATTGCCCACCGCCTGGGTGGGCGCCTTGGCACGCTGGATCAAACGCATCGAAGCCGCCCCGCGCAGCCCTCGGCGGCCAGTGATCGTGCAGGGCGAGGAGGACATGACGGTGGATTGGCAGCACAACTTGAAGGTGCTGCGCGCCAAGTTCGATCAGCCTGAAGTGCTGATGATTCCACGCGGCAGGCATCATTTGGCGAATGAGATTCCCGAGATTCGTGAGGAGTACTTCAGGTTTCTCACGGATCATCTGACGTAACCCGGACTAAAGTGTGGGAGCTGGCTTGCCTGCGATGGCGGTGTG
>NZ_JBARTQ010000521.1:0-10860 GCF_049645325.1 Pseudomonas sp.
TTCGCGAGCAAGCCCGCTCCCACATTCTTATTGAGTTTACAGCTCGGAATTTACGGCCCGTCGGCCTTGATTTCCTGGTAGCGCTTTTCCAACTCCTGGCGAATCTGCCGGCGCTGTTGGGCTTGCACGAAGCGGCGCTTGTCTTCGCTGTTCTGCGGTTGCAGTGGCGGTACGGCGGCCGGTTTGCGCTGGTCGTCGACGGCGACCATGGTGAAAAAGCAGCTGTTGGTATGGCGCACCGAGCGCTCGCGAATGTTCTCGGTCACCACCTTGATGCCCACTTCCATCGACGTATTGCCGGTGTAGTTGACCGACGCGAGGAAGGTCACCAGCTCACCGACATGGATTGGTTCGCGAAAAATCACCTGGTCTACCGACAATGTGACGACATAGCGGCCGGCATAACGGCTCGCGCAGGCGTAGGCCACTTCGTCGAGGTACTTGAGCAGCGTGCCACCGTGCACATTGCCAGAGAAGTTGGCCATGTCAGGGGTCATCAATACCGTCATCGACAGCTGGGCGTTTCCGGGTTCCATAACACACTCACGTTGTAGGCATCGGTTGGGGAGGCACCTCTGCGGGTGCTGGAATCTTTGCAGCGCTATCCCTAACGGGACGCCAGCGGGCGGCTTGCCGTCACGCCTGCACCGATCTGTTTCCATATATTGCACCGGCTTTCTGCCGGAAGTCGCGGTGTTAACCTTCAAAAGCCCGTCTCAGGGCATTTCTTACGATCAAGGCCGACTTTTCCTTCTGCTCTTTGCGATCTTTCAGAGGCGCGGGCGGAAGTGGGAAAAGCGCCAGCACCCTCAAGGAGCCCCTCGCCATGCACGCCATCAGCTTTATCCAGGACTTGGCCGTGATCATGCTGGTGGCAGGGGTAGTCACCATCCTGTTTCACCGCCTCAAGCAGCCCGTGGTGCTGGGCTACATTGTCGCCGGCTTCATCATTGGCCCCCACACCCCGCCATTCGGCCTGATCCACGACGAAGACACGATCAAGACGCTCGCCGAGCTGGGGGTGATCTTCCTGATGTTCTGCCTAGGGCTGGAGTTCAGCCTGCGCAAGCTGTTCAAGGTCGGCGCCACGGCGTTTATCGCCGCCTTTCTGGAAATCATCCTGATGATCTGGATCGGCTACGAAATCGGCCGCTGGTTCGACTGGAACACCATGGATTCACTGTTCCTGGGCGCGATCCTGGCGATTTCCTCGACCACCATCATCGTCAAGGCGCTCAATGACCTGAAGATGAAAAACCAGCGCTTTGCCCAGTTGATCTTCGGCGTGCTGATCGTCGAAGACATACTCGGCATCGGCATCATCGCCTTGCTGTCGAGCATCGCCGTCAGCGGCACGGTCAGCTCCGGCGAGGTGTTCTCCACGGTCGGCAAGCTCTCGCTGTTCATGATCGTCGCGCTGGTGATCGGCATTTTGCTGGTGCCGCGCCTGCTGGCCTACGTAGCCAAGTTCGAAAGTAACGAGATGCTGCTGATCACCGTGCTGGGCCTGTGTTTCGGCTTCTGCCTGCTGGTGGTGAAGCTGGAATACAGCATGGTGCTCGGCGCGTTCCTGATTGGCGCGATCATGGCCGAGTCCCGCCAGTTGATTAAGATCGAGCGCCTGATCGAGCCGGTGCGCGACATGTTCAGCGCGATTTTCTTTGTCGCCATCGGCTTGATGATTGACCCGCAGATTTTGCTGCAATATGCCTGGCCAATCGCGGTGATCACGGTGGCCGTGGTGCTGGGCAAGATGTTGTCCTGCGGGCTGGGCGCGTTTATCGCCGGTAACGACGGCCGTACCTCACTGCGTGTGGGGATGGGCCTGTCACAGATTGGCGAGTTTTCCTTCATCATCGCCGCACTGGGCATGACCTTGCAGGTGACCAGCGACTTCCTCTACCCGGTGGCGGTGGCCGTGTCGGCGATCACCACCTTGCTCACGCCGTACCTGATTCGTGGCGCCGACCCGTTGTCGTTGAAGATTGCGGCGGTGATGCCCAAGCGCATGAGCCGGGTATTCGGCCTGTATGGCGAATGGCTGCGCAGTATTCAGCCGCAGGGCGAGGGCGCGATGCTGGCGTCGATGATCCGCAAGATCATCCTGCAAGTGGGGGTGAACCTGGCGCTGGTGATTGCGATTTTCTTTGCCGGCAGCTTTTTTGCGGCGCGTATCGGTGGGTATCTGCAGGGCTGGATAAGTGATCCAAGCTGGCAGAAGGCGCTGATCTGGGGCGGGGCGTTGTTGCTGTCGCTGCCGTTCCTGATTGCGGCGTACCGCAAGCTCAAGGCGCTGTCGATGCTGCTGGCCGAGATGAGCGTGAAGCCGGAAATGGCCGGGCGGCATACCCAGCGGGTGCGACGGGTGATCGCCGAAGTAATCCCGCTTCTTTCGCTGCTGGTGATCTTCCTGCTATTGGCAGCCTTGTCGGCCAGTATTCTGCCGACCAACAAGTTGCTGGTGCTGATCGCCGTGGTCACGGCGGCGGTGGCGGCCGTGCTCTGGCGCTGGTTCATCCGCGTGCATACGCGGATGCAGGTCGCCTTGCTGGAGACCCTGGATAACCACAAAGATACGCCGGAGCACTGAAAGCCTGGGTGGGGACTCAGCTTTCCAGCCAGACGTCCCGCGCCCAGTGCCACACCGATTCCCAGGTTTCTTCGGTGACCAGCTCTTCTTCGCCGGACCACAGCACCACGGTGCCGTCTTCTTCGACGCAGTAGTAGTCGTCGCCGTCCTGGCAGATCGGGATCATGCTGCGATCCACGCCTGCATCCCAGGCATTGGCGGCCACGTCCGGCAAGTAGGTGTGGGACTGCGGGTCGGTGACGGTCACCGGCTCCAGGCTGCCGTACACCACGTCGCTGACGGTCAGCAGGAATTCACGGAAGACGAACGGGATGTCGATGAACAGTTGTTCTTCGATTTCCACCAGTTGGTCTTCGTCGGGCAGTTCCAGAGGAACCGGAACCGGTTCGTTGGCTTCACGCAATTGTTCGATGATTTCTTCCACGGCCGGGATCCTCTTGCTGATGGCGCGGTTTATAGGGGCGTTTTATACAGTAGCTCGCTATAAGTGCAACCGTGAAATAGAAAACCCCGGAACATGTCCGGGGTTTTTATTACCAGTGGCTCAAGCGTGCGGGTATCAGCCGTTCTGACGGATACCGGCGACCAGCCAAGGCTGGTTATCGCCTTGCGGACGTTCCATGTTCCAGCTTTCGCTGAACACTTCGCCCTGGTCGAAACGCGAGGACTTCGACACGCCGCTGAAGGTCAGGGTGGCGATGGTCTTGTCGGCGCGATCATCCACACCTTCAAGCTGCACGCGCAGGTCGTCGATGTAGGTCGACTGGAAAGCGTCGCCCAGGTCAGCGCGTTCGCGCTTGAGGAACTCCAGCAGTTGCGGGGTCACGAACTCGGCGATCTTGTCCATTTCGTTGGCGTCCCAGTGTTGCTGCAGGGACTGGAAGTGGCTGCGGGCCGCTTCGACGAAACGCTCTTCGTTGAACCAGGCCGGAGCATTGATTACCGGACGGGCGGCAGCAGGAGCGGCCGAACCACCGAAGATCGAACCCATGGCAGGTTTTTGCTCGAACACTTCACGCTGCATCGGCGCGCCGGCTGGCGCCATGTGCTCGGCCTGCTTGCGGCGACGGGCGGCGATAAAGCGGAAGATCAGGAAGGCGATGACCGCCATGATCAGGATGTCGAAGATCTGCATGCCCTGGAAGCCGCCGCCCATGAACATGGAAGCGAGCAGGCCACCGGCGGCGATGCCGGCCAGAGGGCCCAGCCAGCGCGAAGCACCGCCGGCCTTGGCTGCGGCGCCGGCAGCACCGGCTGCGCCTGCGGTCGCGGCTGCGCCGCCCATGCCACCGGCGGAAGGCGCCATTTGGCTGGTTTGGTGAGTTGGCGCCGAGCCCATGCTTTTGCCGCCACCGAAGCGCTTGGCATTGGCGTCGAGACTCATCGTCAGGCCGATGCACAACGCCATGGCGATGCTAAGAAAACGTTTCATAAAGGGAATTCCCATTTGTGGATTGCACGCGCGCCATGTTGCACAGGTGCAGTGACAGTGGCTAGCGGCAGAGTGTTTCGGGCTTTTGCGTAAGACCGATTCCGAAGGGTCTGTAGGACTAGTTACAGATATTGGCCCGCGCGGGCGAAATACAAGGGCTGGTCCACCGATCGTTCCCACGCTCCGCGTGGGAATGCCGCCTGGGACGCTCCGCGTCCCGCTTTGAAGGTGTGACGCAGAGCGTCACTTGATGCATTCCCACGCAGAGCGTGGGAACGATCAGCGGTGGCAATCAGACGGCTTCGAGCTTCGCGTAACCCATCATCAACCACTTGCTGCCTTCGGCGAAGTTCACTTGGACGCGCGCCTGGGCACCGGCGCCTTCGAAGTTGAGGATCACGCCTTCGCCAAAGATCGCATGCTTGACCTGCTGGCCAAGGCTGAACGGGGTTTCCGGAATCTCGGAGCCGGCAAACATACTGCTGGAGTTCTGCTGCTGGCCGCCGCCGAACGGTCGGCTCACGCTGTTGGACAAACGCACTTCCTGAATCAGCCCCTTCGGCACTTCACGTACGAAGCGCGACACCTTGTTGTAGGTCTCGCTGCCGTACAAGCGTCGGGTCTCGGCGTAGGTCATGACCAGGTTCTGCATGGCGCGGGTGATGCCCACGTATGCCAGGCGGCGTTCTTCTTCAAGGCGGCCGGGCTCTTCCAGGCTCATCTTGTGCGGGAACAGGCCTTCTTCCATGCCCACCAGGAACACATAGGGGAACTCCAGGCCCTTGGCGCTGTGCAAGGTCATCAGCTGGATGCTGTCTTCATGCTCGTCGGCTTGGGTATCGCCGGCTTCCAGCGACGCATGGCCAAGGAAGGCGGCGAGCGGGGTCAGCTCTTCATCTTCGTCGGTGTTTTCGAACGCGCGGGCGGCGCTGACCAATTCCTCAAGGTTTTCTACCCGGGCCTGGCCTTTCTCGCCTTTTTCCGCTTCGTGGTAGGCAATCAGCCCGGACTGCTCAATTACGGTCTGGGTCATCAAGTGCAGGGGCATTTCCATGCACTTGGCGGCGAGGTTCTCGATCAGCTCGACAAACACGCCCAGCGCCCCGGCGGCACGCCCGGTCAGGCCTTTATTGGCGATCAGCAAGCGCATGGCTTCCCACATCGACACGTCGGAATGGCGCGCATGGTCGCGAATCGCCTCGACGGTCTTTTCGCCGATGCCACGCGCCGGGACATTGATCACTCGCTCCAGCGCCGCATCGTTGCCACGGCCTTCCAGCAAACGCATATAGGCCATGGCGTTCTTGATTTCCGCCCGCTCGAAGAAGCGCTGGCCGCCATAAATGCGGTACGGAATACGTTCGCGCAGCAAGGCTTCTTCCAGCACCCGCGATTGGGCGTTGGAGCGGTAAAGAATCGCGATATCGCTGCGCGCCAAACCGGTTTTCAGCGCGCTTTCGATGGTTTCCACCACGTAGCGCGCTTCATCGTGCTCGTTGAACGCGGCGTACAAATTGATGGCTTCGCCTTCGCCGCCGTCAGTCCACAGCTCTTTGCCCATGCGCCCGGTGTTGTTGGCAATCAAGGCGTTGGCGGCCTTGAGGATGCCCGCGGTGGAGCGGTAGTTCTGCTCCAGACGGATGGTGATCGCGTCCGGGAAATCGTCGGAATACTGGTAGATATTCTCGATTTTCGCGCCACGCCAGCCGTAGATCGACTGGTCGTCGTCGCCGACCACCATCAGGCTGTCGCCACCTTTGGCCAGCAGGCGCAACCAGGCGTACTGCACGGCGTTGGTGTCCTGGAACTCGTCCACCAGGATGTGGCGGAAGCGTTTCTGGTAATGGGCCAGCAAGCCTGGGTTGTCGCGCCACAGGTCGAGGGCGCGCAGCAGCAGTTCGGAGAAGTCGATCACGCCGGCACGCACACAGGCGGCTTCGTACGCTTCATAGATGCTGCGCATGGTGGCCAGGAACAAATCGCCACTGGCCTGGATGTGTTGCGGGCGCAGGCCTTCGTCTTTCTGGCCGTTGATGAACCATTGCGCCTGGCGCGCCGGCCAACGTTGCTCGTCGAGGCCCAGCTCGCGGATCACGCGCTTGACCAGGCGTTGCTGGTCATCGCTGTCGAGGATCTGGAAGGTCTGGCTCAGGCCCGCTTCCTGCCAGTGGGCCCGCAACAGGCGGTGCGCCAGGCCGTGGAAGGTGCCGACCCACATGCCGGCCGGGCTGATGCCCATCAACTGCTCGATGCGGTGACGCATCTCGGCAGCGGCCTTGTTGGTGAAGGTCACCGACAGGATGGAATGCGGGGACGCGTTTTCGACCTGGATCAACCAGGCGATACGGTGCACCAGCACTCGGGTTTTACCGGAGCCAGCACCGGCCAGGACCAACTGACGGCCAACGGGGGCCGCTACGGCCTGGCGTTGGGCATCGTTGAGGGAGTTCAGCAAAAGGGAGAGATCATCGCGCATCGGCGCATTCTATGGCCCTCGGGGGAGTGGGGCAAATACCAATGCCGGGTGGCCGACGGAAAACGTCACCGGTGATCGCGGCGGGGCGAAGATTCTGCCGGGAGGGATGACCGGTTGGTCATCGGCCGCAGCCCGCGCAGCGCCTCGCTCAAGCTGTCTGGCCCAAAGGTTCAGGGCGAAAAGTCGTACAGATTTTATGACGTGGAGCAGTTTGGCCCACGCGTTTGCTTGTGTATGCTCCGTCGACGTTTCGGGCTCACCATTATAAGAACACTGCCTATGACCCTCAGCACCGACCTGCTCGGCCCCTCGGTGGCGCCCGCGCAGGTCATTCGTAAACACTACGCAACCGAGATGGCGGTCGAACGCACTCGCCTGTTGTACCAAGGTTCATTGTTGCCGACGTTATTGATGTTGGTTAATGGCCTGGTCTGTGCGTGGTTGCTGTGGAACCCCAAGCAATACGTGGTGGACAGCATCTGGCTGGTCTGGCTGCTGGCCCTGGTGGCGATGCGCGTGATCCAGGTGGCCGCTTTTGATTCGGCCATGCCCAGCCGACAGGCCCAGCCGGTCTGGGGGCGCATGTTCATGCTCGGCTCGGCGGTCAGCGGCTTGACCCTGGCCACCGCCGCCATCGCCCTGGTGCCGGCGGACAGCTTCATGCAGCAGGCGTGGGTGTTCGGCCTGATCGGCGCCGCGACGCTGTCGGCCAGCGTGGCTTACGCCGTGAGCCTGCCCGCGTTCCTGTCCTTTGCCTTGCCGTGCCTGGTGCCGGCCATCGTCTATCTGTTCTGGGATGGCACCTCGCAGCAGCAAGGCTGGGGCGTGCTGGGGTTGATCCTGCTGGCCTCCCTGAGCCTGGTGGCGTGGCAGGTCAACCGCCTGATCCAGCGCGGGCTACTGCGACGCTTCCAGAACCAGGCACTGATCGAGCATTTGCAGCAGGCGCAGCAACGCAGCGAGCAACTGAATCAAGCGCTGGTGCGCGAAGTTGAACAGCGTCGCCAAATCGAACAGGAACTGCGCGACGCGCAAATCGGCCTGCAAGACCGGGTGGCGCAACGCAGCCAGGAACTCGACGCCGCCAGCCTGGCCTTGAATAAAAGCGAAGCGCGCCTGGCCATGGCCCTGCAGGCCAGTGAGCTGGGGTTGTGGGACTGGAACCTGCAAACCGATGAAGTCCACCACACCCAGCTCAAAGAGCTGTTCGGCCTGGAGCCCGAGTACGTCACGGCGATGCTCAGCCACCTCAAGCCGCGCCTGCACCCCGACGACTTGCCGCTGCTCAAGCGCGCGCTGGTGGAGCACCTCAAAGGCCGCAGCGAGGACTATCAGGTGGAATACCGCGTGCGCCATGGCGACGGGCACTGGGTCTGGATCGAGGACCGGGGGCGCGCCGTGGAGCGTGCACCGAGCGGGCGGGTCACGCGCATGCTCGGCACCCGTCGCGACATCAGCGCCGGCAAAGCCCTGGAAGAACAGCTGCGCTTGGCCTCAACGGTGTTCGAGGCGGCCAGCGAAGGCATTGTGATCCTCGACCCGGAGTACGTGTTGATCGCCGTGAACCAGGCGTTCAGCCGCGTCACCGGTTTTGAAATAGACGATATGATCGGCCGCAACGTCGTGGAGTTGCCCAGCAGCCGCGATGCCCGGCGCCATTTCCCGGTGATCCGCCAGGCGCTGCTCAGCCATGGCACCTGGCAGGGCGAGTTGGTGGAAACGCGCAAGAACGGCGAGCTGTACCCGCAATGGCTGCAATTGAATGTCGTGCGTGATGTTCGGGGAAACGTCAGCCATATCGTCGGCTTCTTCGCTGATTTGTCCGCTCGGCGTGAGTCTGAAGAGCGCATGCGCTACCTCACTCACTATGACGAACTGACCGGCTTGGCCAACCGTTCATTGTTCCGCGAACGCTTGCGCGAAGCCCATGCCCGCGTGCGCCAGGGCGGACGCAGCCTGGCGTTGCTGCATATCAACCTCGACCGTTTCAAGCTGCTCAATGACAGCCTCGGCCATGAAGTGGCTGACCAGTTGTTGCAGAAAATGGCCCGCCGGCTGATCAATGCCTTGCCCGAAGCCGACACCATTGCGCGGCTTTCCGGCGATGAGTTCGCAGTGTTGTTCGATGCCTATGGCAACCTTTCCAGCCTGGCGCGGGTAGCGACGCGGTTGCTCGCCAAGCTGCGCGTGCCGGTGACGGTGGAGGGGCATGAGTTGGTGGTCAGTGCGTCGATAGGCGTCAGCCTGTTGCCGGACAACGCGCGAGAAATTTCCGCGTTGGTCAGCCAGTCAAACATGGCGATGCAACACGCCAAGCATTTGGGCGGCAATAACTTCCAGTTCTACACCGATAGCCTGCAAGCCAGCACGCTGGAGCGTTTGCAGCTGGAAAACCACCTGCGCAAGGCCATCGACGAGCGCCAGCTCACGGTGTTCTACCAACCCAAACTGTGCCTGGCCACCGGCAAGCTCAACGCCGCCGAGGCGCTGATTCGCTGGGAGCATCCGCAGTGGGGCATGGTGCCGCCGGGCGACTTTATTGGCTTGGCCGAAGAGACCGGCCTGATTGTGCCGCTGGGCGAATTCGTGCTGCGCCAGGCCTGCTGGCAGGCGTGCGAATGGCAGCGCCAGGGGCTGGCGCCGATTCGGGTGTCGGTGAACCTTTCGGTGCATCAATTGCGCCAAGGCAAACTGGTCAGCCTGGTGCGCCAGGTGCTGGAGGAAACCGGCCTGGACCCGCAATACCTCGAGCTTGAGCTAACCGAGAGCCAACTGCTCGACAGCGTCGAACACATCATCGCCACGTTCCAGCAACTGCGCGACCTGGGCGTGAAGCTGGCCATCGACGATTTCGGCACCGGTTATTCCTCGCTCAATTACCTCAAGCGCATCCCCGTGGACTACGTGAAAATCGACCAGACGTTTATTCGCGGCCTGGGCCAGGGCCGCGAAGACGCGGCGATTACCCGGGCAATCATCGCCATGGCCCACGGGCTGGCGCTCAAGGTGGTGGCCGAGGGTGTGGAAGATCAGCAGCAGCTGGATTTCCTGCGCGCGGAGCGCTGCGATGAAGTGCAGGGCTACCTGATCAGCCGGCCGATGCAGGCGCAAGGGCTGGCAGAGTTGTTACGGAAAAATGCAGATTTTCCCTGATGCCGTCTGGGCGGCCTTTATGGCTACATGGCGCCTGCCCGCTGAATCAGAGGGCATCAGGGCGATTTAGTGATGCATCGGACGGGCAAAACGACAATTCTTGTAGTATAACTACAAGCTTGCTACATCCCCTGGCACCTGCCAATAACAAGAGTCCTGCCCTTTGAACCTGTTGCAAC
This sequence comes from Pseudomonas sp., assembly GCF_049645325.1. Lineage (GTDB taxonomy): Bacteria > Pseudomonadota > Gammaproteobacteria > Pseudomonadales > Pseudomonadaceae > Aquipseudomonas. The sequence continues at coordinate 9,831 of NZ_JBARTQ010000521.1, forward strand.
ATATCGCCCAGTCGCGCCACCTGTTACGCAAATCGGAACTCAAGGTTGCCGATCACGTGCTGCTTGACCCTGCGGCCGTGATGCACAGTTCCATGGCCGACCTGGCCCACAGCGTGGGCATCAGTGAGCCGACCATCGTGCGCTTCTGCCGCGCCATCGGTTGCTCCGGGTTCCAGGATTTGAAACTCAAGCTGGCCCAGAGCCTGGCCGCCGGCGCGAGCTTCGGGCAGTTTGCGATTCACGAAGACGATTCCGTCGCCGACTACAGCTTGAAAATCTTCGACACGACGTTGCACACCCTCATGGAAGTGCGCGAGAAGCTCGACCCGGTTGAGTTGCAAAAGGCTGTGACGGCGATGTCCCAGGCCCAGCGCGTCGAGTTCTACGGCTTCGGCGCCTCGGGTGCAGTGGCCGCGGATGCCCAGCACAAGTTCTTCCGCCTGCTGCTCACGGCCGCGGCCTACAGCGACCCGCACATGCAGGCGATGTCGGCAGTCACGTTGAAGCCCACTGACGTGGCCATCTGCATTTCCCAGTCCGGCCGTTCCAAAGACCTGCTGATCACCGCCAACCTGGTGCGTGAAAGCGGCGCGACGCTGATCACCCTGTGCCCGAGCCAGACGCCGTTGGCGGAACTGTCCACGGTCAACCTGGCGATCGACGTGCACGAAGACACCGAGATCTACACCCCGCTGACCTCGCGCATCGCCCACCTGGTGGTGATCGACGTGCTGGCGATGGGCGTGGCCATGGCACGCGGGCCGAGCCTGGTGAACCACCTCAAGAGCGTGAAGCGCAGCTTGCGCAGCCTGCGGTTGTCGCCCAAGTCCGTAAAAGCCCTCGACGATTAATAGGTCGGGGTGGGATAGGGCTTGTGTGGGAGCGGGCTTGCTCGCGAATGCGGTGTGTCAGTCAAAGACGTATTGGCTGACCCATCGCATTCGCGAGCAAGCCCGCTCCCACACAAGCCCTATCCCACCCCGACCTATTAATCGTCGAGGGCTTTTACGGACTTGGGCGACAACCGCAG
>NZ_JBARTQ010000522.1:0-10133 GCF_049645325.1 Pseudomonas sp.
CGGCGGCCCACGGATTCAAGCCGGAGTGAGGGCACACCGAGCCTAGGCGAGGTGCCGAGTGGAGGGGCAAGAGCGTTTTGCTTACTTTTGCGCTCCACCAAAAGTGAGCCGCTGTAAGAGCGGAACCTATATAAGCCACCCCCCAATAACGGATATCCACACAACAACCCGCCAATAAACTGACATTGAAATGCCAGCAACTATTGGGTGTACATATCCAATCCCCCAGCTACTCTCCTAAAACCAATAAACCCCTAAAGATCGATATTTTTTTGACGCCAAGTCAGCAGTCGCCAGGGAGGCGTATGACAAAGGGACCCAGCGGCAGAGAGACGCACACGCTGCCAGAGGGCTCGGCCATGAAGTGGCGCCACACATTCCAAACCCGCATTGCCGGGGTGCTGGCGCTTTTGCTGCTGGTGGTCGTCGCCGCCACCTACTTCGCCGTCAAGGCCGCCACCACCCGTGCGGTGGAAAACCAGGCCCAGGTGCAACTCAACACCGGCAGCCAAGTGTTCGAACGCCTGCTGGACCTGCGCGGGCGCCGTCTGCAATACGGGCTCGACTGGCTGACCGTCGATGGCCCGTTCAAACACGCCGTGATCGAGGGCCAGACGGCGCCGATTCTGGCGGCGCTGCGTCGGCATGGCACCGGCCTGCGCGCCAGCGAAGTGTTTGTGCTCGACCTGATGGGCACGGTGATAGTCAGCACCTTGCCCGTATTGGCCCAGGGCCAGCCGTTTCCCTATGCAGAGGCCTTGCACCATGCACGGCGCAGCGGCCTGCAGATGTTGATCGTCGCCCTGGACAAGCAGCCCTATTTGCTGGTGCAAGAGGAAGTGCTCGACCCGCAGCCCATCGCCCGCGTGGTGATGGGCTTTCCCATGGACCGGCTGTTCGCCAATGAACTGCGCTCCATGAGCAACCTTGAAGTGTCGTTTCTCAGCGTGCAGGACGGCCACGTCGGAACGTTGTTCAGCACCCAGCCGGATGCCCACCAGGCCGCGATTATTCGCACGTTGCGCGAGGAACACCTGAACCCTGAGGCGCAGCTCACGGAGTTTTATGGGCAACGCATGCTCAGTCAGGTGCTGCCGCTGGCCAACACCGGCGATGGCGATGAAGTGCGCGTGTTGTTGCAAAGCCCGCTGGACCACGCGCTGGAATCCTTTGCGCCACTGGACCGGCAATTCCTTGCGATTGCCCTGGCGGTGCTGCTGGTGTCGCTGGCCGCCGCGCTGTTTTTGGCGCGCCGCGTGTCGCGCCCGCTCAACGCCTTGGTGCAGGCCGCCGAACGGATTGGCGCCGGCGACTACCGCACGCCGGTGCGGGTGCGCAGCCACGACGAATTCGGCCTGCTCGCGCGCGCGTTCAATGCCATGCAAAGCGGCATCGCCGTGCGCGAGCGGCAACTGGCGCATAACGCCCTGCATGACCCGCTCACCGGCCTGCCCAACCGTGCCCTGGCCATGGAGCGCCTGGGCAGTGCTATCAGCGCGCAGCGCCCGGTGGTGTTGCTGTACGTGGGCATCGAGAATTACCGGGTGATCAATGAAGGCTTTGGCCCCCAGGGTGTCGAGGACATGCTCCGTGAAGCCAGCCGGTGTTTGTCCATGAGCCTGTTGGCCAGCGACACCGCCGCGCGTATCGCCGGCAGTGAATTCTTGCTGCTGCTGGAAAACACCGAGATCGACCGCGCCGTGGCCCGTGCTGATCGCCTGTATGCGCTGCTCACCGAAACCCAGCGCATCGGCAACGACGAAGTGCGCCACGAGGTCAGCATCGGCATCGCCGCCTACCCGGCGGACGGCCAGCAGGTGGAAGAGTTGATCAGCCGCGCGGCCATTGCCCGGCATGATGCTGCGACCTTGCCCGGGCATTTGCAGATCTACCAACAGGACCGCGACCTCGCTCACCAGCGCCAGATCACACTGATCCGCGACCTGCGCCGCGCCGTGGTCGAGGGCGAATTGTTCCTGTGTTACCAACCCAAACTCGACCTGCAGGACGGCCGCGTGCGCCAGGCGGAAGCCTTGCTGCGCTGGCAGCACCCGACCCTTGGGCAGGTGTCACCGAGCGAATTCATTCCGCTGGCCGAACGCACCGGCAGCATCGGCGGCTTGACCCTGTGGGTGATTGAAGCCGCCATTCGCCAAATCGCCGAATGGGTAAAGCGCAGTTTGGTCATTCAGCTGTCGGTGAATATTTCCGTGGACGACCTGGCGGATGATGACCTGGCCATTCGCGTCACCGCCTTGTTGATGCAATACAACGTCGCGGCCGAGCAGCTGATTTTCGAGATCACTGAAAGCGCGATCATGCACAACCCGCAACAGGCCCTCAACGTATTGGAGCAACTGCGCCGCTGCGGCATCAGCTTGTCGGTGGACGACTTCGGCACAGGTTATTCATCCCTCGCGCAGTTGCAGCGCCTGCCGGTGCAAGAAGTGAAGATCGACCAGTCGTTCATACGCAACCTCGACAGCGCCAGCGGTGACGGCGTGATCGTGCGTTCGACCATCGAAATGAGCCATAACCTGGGCCTCAGGGTGGTGGCCGAGGGCGTGGAATTTGAACCCAGCCTGGCGCTGCTCAAACAATGGAAGTGCGACACGGCCCAGGGAAATTTGATCAGCCGGCCATTGAACGCAATGGCGTTCGAAATGTGGATGCGGCGTGAGCGTGCGCCCGTCTGAAATCCCAGCCTGTTGCTACAGCTTTTCCAGGTGTGGTCGATACCTTCTACACAGCCTGACCGTTTGCATAGGTTTTTTGCCGACCAACGGTTTGTCCTGAGCGTAAATTCAATGATGGCAATTGGCCTTGCTTGCGGCATTATTCAACCCGCAGCATCCGTTGCCCATTTCTGTGCCAAGGCAGGCCGCCTCCTTTTTTTATTTCGTGCGGACCCCGAATGCCCAGGACTTTCCAGCAGTTATCCGTTGTTTTCCTGTTGCTCTCAGCCTGTAACGTGGTCGCTGCGGCAACGCTGGACGTGTTCACGCGTCAGGCGGATGGCACCGCAGTGAGTGATGCGGTCGTGACCCTGCAAGGTCCGGTCGGTGTACCCGCCGGTACGCTCAAGGCCGACATGGACCAGCGCGGCCAGCAGTTCGCGCCCCGTGTTCTGGCGGTGCACACCGGCACCCAGATTCGCTTTCCCAACAGCGACAATATTCGCCACCAGGTGTATTCCTTTTCGGCCGCCAAGCGCTTCGAACTGCGTCTTTACGAAGGCACACCTGCCGACCCGTTGTTGTTCGACAAACCCGGTGTGGTGGTGCTGGGCTGCAATATTCATGATTGGATGCTTGGCTATGTCTACGTCACCGACGACCCGCGGTTTGGCGTCAGTGATGCCCAGGGCCGGGTGCGTCTGGACGGGCTGCCGGCGGGTACCTACCACGTCACGGTGTGGCACCCACAACTGGCCGACATGCAGCCGCTGGATGGCGGCACGGTGAATGTGCCTGCCAGCGGCTTGAACCATGCTGTGCAGTTGGCCCTGGAGCCGCGTTCGGCTGATGTGCCGAGCGCACCAGCGCCGACAACGTTTGGCGATGCCTTTAATCGAGCTGCCCGTGAAACTGCGCAGTAGCTTTCAGGCGCGGGTCGCCAGCGTTCTGATCCTGCTGTTGCTGGTGGTAATCGGTGCGCTGTACTTCAGCGTCAAGGCCGCGACCCGTTCGGCCGTGCATGGCCAGGCTATGACCCAGTTGCAAGTGGGTACGCGGGTGTTCGAACGCTTGCTGGAAGTACGCGGCCGCCGCCTGGCCGACGGTGTGCAATTGCTGGCGGCGGACTTCGGCTTTCGCGATGCGGTGGCCAGTGGCGATTCGGCAACCCTGCGTTCCGTGCTGCTTAACCATGGCAAGCGCATCAATGCCAGCGACATGATTTTGCTCGGCATGGACGGCAAAGTCCTTGCCAGCACCCTTGATGACGTGCCCGAGGGATCGACCTTTCGTTATGACCAGGCGCTGCGCGAGGCGCGGCGCAACCGCCAAACCATGCTGATGGTGCCGCTGCAAGGCAAGCCGCACCTGTTGGTGGAGGCGCCGGTGCTGGCGCCGTTGCCGATTGCCCGCGTGGTGATGGGGTTCAGCATGGACAGCGCATTTGCCGATGAACTGCGCTCGCTGAGCAATCTGGAGGTGTCGTTCCTGACCATTGATCGCCAGCAGCCGGGCGAGCTGGTCAGCACGCAGCCCCAGGTGCTGCGCGACAGCATCGTCAACTTGATGCTGGGGGGCGCGATGCGCCATGGCGTGTCCACCACTGAACACCTGGCGCAGCGTTTTCTCAGCCAGTCGTTGGTGTTGGCCAGTGACCAGGACGGCCAGGTATTGGCGTTGCTGCAAAGCCCGTTGGATACGGCGATGCAGGCGTTTGCGCCGTTGGATGAAAAGATCCTCGGCATTGCCCTGATTGCGCTGGTTGCCTCGCTGATCGGCGCCTTGCTGCTGGCGCGCGGCGTGTCACGACCGGTACAGGCCCTGGCCCTGGCTGCTGAGCGTATTGGTCAGGGCGATTACCAGACCCCTGTGATGCTTGCGCGCAGCGACGAGCTTGGGCGGCTGGCACACGCGGTTAATTCGATGCAAAGCGGCATCGCCGAACGTGAACAGCAACTGGCGCACAACGCCTTGCACGACCGCCTCACGGGTTTGCCCAACCGCGCATTGGCGATGGAGCGTCTTGGCAGTGCCATCGCTACCCGACGCCCGATAGCACTGATCTACCTGGGGATTGATAACCTGCGTGCCGCCAGTGAAGCGGCAGGTCCGGCTGCCGTGGACCAACTGCTGCTGGATGTCAGCCACCGCCTGCAAGCCGCCTTGCGTCCCGGCGATACGGTGGCGCATTTGATCGCCGACGAATTCCTTTTGCTGTTGCAAGGCGCGGGCAGTGACGAAGCGGTGGGCATGGCCGACAAGCTGCAACAACTGCTGCTGCGTCCGCAGCGCATCAGTGGCCATGACCTGGCGCTGGATTGCCGACTGGGCATTGCCGCGTACCCGGCCGATGGCGAAAGCGCCCACACCTTGTTGGAGCGGGCGGCGATAGCAATGAAGGACGCAGCACAAATGCCTGGCCGCTTGCAGGTTTACGAACACGGCCGCGACCTCGCGCACCGTCGCCAGATCACGCTGATCCGCGACTTGCGTCACGCGCCGAGCCAAGGCCAGCTGCTGTTGCATTACCAGCCCAAGCTGGACATTCGCCAGGGCCATGTGCGCCAGGCCGAAGCCTTGCTGCGTTGGCAGCACCCGCAGTTCGGCATGGTTTCGCCGGCTGAATTCATCCCGCTGGCCGAACGCTCGGGCAGCATCCAGTTGCTGACTCACTGGGTGGTCGAGGAGGGAATACGCCAGTTGTGCGAATGGAACCGGCGTGGGCTGTGCCTGCAACTGTCGCTGAACATCTCGGCGGATGATTTGCTCGACGATGAGCTGGCGCATCGCGTCTCTGCATTGCTGCGTCGCTATGGTTTGCCGGCCGAACAGTTGCTGTTTGAGATTACCGAAAGCGCAGTGATGCGCGAGCCGGAAAAAGCCCTGAAAGTCCTGCATCTGCTGCGCGATTGCGGGATCAGCCTGTCGGTAGATGATTTTGGTACGGGGTATTCGTCGCTGGCGCACCTCAAGCGCCTGCCGGTGCAAGAGTTGAAAATCGACCAATCCTTCGTGCGCAACCTTGATGAAACCAGTGAAGACGCAGTGATCGTGCGTTCCACCATCGAGATGAGCCACAACCTGGGCCTTAAAGTCGTGGCGGAGGGCGTCGAATACGCCCACAGCCTGCGCCTGCTGGAGCGCTGGCAGTGCGACACGGCCCAGGGCTACCTGATCAGTCGGCCATTGAGTGCCGACGCGTTCGAAGCCTGGGTGGCCTTGCCTCTCAGTGCGCAAACTTCCTTGGTTCATTGAGTGGCATGACGTTGCGTTCTTCTTTACTGATTGGTGGCCTCGCCGCGCTGACTTTGCAAACGGCGCTGGCCGATAACGGCCGCTTGATCGCCACCGGCGGCGGCAGCAGCCTTGAGGGTGCGGCGGGCGGCGGCATCACACCTTGGGCAGTGCTGGCGGGTTACGGTGAACAGCACGAGTGGGGCGCCACCGCCTTCGCCACCACGGTCAACCTGCCAGACTACCGGCTGGATGTGGCGGGCCTGGCGTTGGCCTACGACAACCGTGTCGAAGTGTCTTTCGCCCGCCAGCGCTTCGATCTCGGCACCTTGGTGCACACCCTCAATTTGCCCGAAGACCACCTCGGGCAGGATGTGCTGGGACTGAAGGTACGCGTGTTCGGCGATGTGATTTACGACCGTTTGCCCCAGGTGTCCCTCGGTTTGGAATACAAGCACCAGACCAATTTTGATATCCCTGGCCTGGTCGGTGCCAAGCGCGACAGCGATGTTGAGGGCTACCTCGCCGCCAGCCGTTTGTTCATGGGCGCCGCCTTTGGCTACAACGTGCTGGTCAATGGCAGCCTGCGCTACAGCCGGGCCAATGAGACCGGCTTGCTCGGCTTTGGCGGTGATCGCCGTGACAGCCGCAGCCTGCTCAAGGAAGGCTCGGTGGCGCTGCTGCTCAACCCGCGCTGGGCGGTAGGCGTTGAGTACCGCGAGAAGCCCGATAACCTTTCGTTTGCCGGTGAGAGTGATTGGGCGGATGTGTTTGTCGGCTATTTTCCGAACAAGCATGTGTCGTTTGTATTGGCTTACGCACGCCTTGGGGCGATTGCCACGCTGGATAACCAGAATGGTACTTACCTGTCGTTGCAGGGGAGTTTTTGATGCGTTTTTTACTCGTGTTTCTGATGGTGCTGGTCAGTGCTTGCGCCCAGCAGCCGCCGAAGAACGACAGCCTTTATCGCGACCTCGGCGCCATGCCGGGGATTACGCGGATCGTTGAAGGCATGCTGCTCAACATCGCGCGTGATGAACGTATCGTTGAGCGGTTTCGTCGTGTGGATATCCAGCGTTTGCGTAACAAGTTGATCGAACAATTCTGTGTCGAGGCGGGTGGGCCGTGTACGTACACCGGTGACAGCATGGCCGAGAGCCACAAGGGGCAGCACATAAGCCGCAGTGACTTTAATGCGCTGGTGGAGGATTTGATCAAGGCGATGGACAGTCAAGGTATTGCGGTGCCGGTGCAGAATCGCTTGATTGCGCGGTTGGCGGTGATGCGGGGTGAGGTGATCGGGCGCTGAGCGTCGCTGGCATGGAGGTGCAGGGTGGTTGGCAACGGATATCTACCCACCGACCCACCCACAACATGAAAAAAGGCGGCTACCCCTGAGGGTAGCCGCCTTTTTTTACCGCCAGTCTTGCTTAATCCGGCAGTTTGAACGCCATCACATAGTCACCCTGCTTGGTGCCCAGCGAGCCGTGACCGCCGGCCATGACCAGCACGTACTGCTTGCCGTCCTTGCCGGTGTAGGTCATCGGTGTGGTTTGCGCGCCTGCTGGCAGGCGGCCTTCCCACAGTTGCTTGCCGTTTTTCACGTCGTAGGCACGCAGGTACTGGTCGAGGGTACCGCTGAGGAACGCGACGCCACCGGCGGTGGTGAACGTACCGCCCAGGCTAGGCACGCCCATGGTCAGCGGGACTGGAACCGGCGAGCTGTCGCGCACGGTGCCGTTCTTGTGCATCCAGATGGTTTTGTGGGTGGTCAGGTCGACCGCCGCTACATAACCCCACGCCGGGGCCTGGCACGGCAGGCCCATTGGCGACAGCAGCGCTTCGAGGATCACGCCGTACGGCGCGCCTTTGTTCGGCTGTACACCTTCGGTTTCACTGACGCGCGGGCCTTGCTTGGCGATGTCGGCAGCCGGGATCAGCTTCGATTTGAACGCCATGTAGCTTGGGTTCACGAAAGCGATCTGGCGTACCGGATCGACGGAAATGCCGCCCCAGTCGAACACACCGAAGTTACCCGGGTAAACGATCGAGCCTTGCAGCGATGGCGGAGTGAACGGGCCGTCGTAGCGCATCGACTTGAAGTCGATCCGGCAGATCAGTTGGTCGAACGGAGTCACGCCCCACATGTCGCGCTCTTTCAACGGCGGCGGCATGAAGTTCAGGTCGGACTTCGGCTGGGTAGGCGAGGTGTGATCACCGGCCACCGCGCCTTGCGGCACAGGGATTTCGTTGATCGGCACCACCGGTTGGCCGTTGGTACGGTCCAGCACGTAGATGCTGCCTTGCTTGGTCGATGCCATTACCGCTTGCTTGACGCCGTCAGCGGTCTTGATGTCGATCAGCGACGGCTGGCCGCCCACGTCCATGTCCCACAGGTCGTGGTGAGTGAACTGGAAGGTCCACTTCACGTGACCAGTGTCGATGTCCAGGGCGGTCAGGCCGGCGCTGTATTTTTCAGAGTCCGGAGTACGGTCGCCGCCGTACTGGTCGGGCATCTGGTTGCCCATCGGCAGGTAGAGCATGCCGAGTTTTTCATCGACGCTGAACATGGACCACATGTTCGGCGAGTTGCGGGTGTAGGTCTTGCCCTCGGCCAACGGGGTGGTGTCGTCCGGGTTGCCGCTGTCCCAGTTCCACACCAGCTTGCCGGTGTGCACGTCGAACGCACGGATCACGCCGCTAGGCTCGTCGGTGGAGACGTTGTCGGTCACGTGGCCGCCGATCACCACCAGGTTCTTGGTGACTGCCGGTGGCGACGTGGAGTAGTAACCGCCTGGGGCGAAGCTGCCGATGTTGGCACGCAGGTCGACCTGGCCTTTGTCACCAAAGTCTTCACACATCTTGCCGGTGTCGGCGTTCAGGGCGATCAGACGGGTGTCGGCAGTCGGCACGAAGATGCGTTTCGGGCAGGCAGTCGGCGCGGCAGCCGGGCTGGCGCTGCCGGTCGGGCTTTGCTCGGAAGCGTAGGCCGCATCATCGTGATACGACACGCCACGGCAGGTCATGTGCGCCCAACCCTTGAAGTTCTGCGCACCCTGGGTGCTGATCTTCGGGTCGAAACGCCAGATTTCCTTGCCGGTGTCCGGGTCCAGGGCAATCACTTGGCTGTGCGGTGTGCACACGTACAGCATGCCGTTGACTTTCAGCGGGGTGTTTTCCGCGGTGGTTTCACCGGGGTCGCCTGCGCCAGGAATGTCGCCGGTACGGAAGGTCCACGCCGGCACCAGCTTGTGGGCGTTTTCCGGAGTGATCTGCGCCAGTGGCGAGTAACGGTCACCAAAGGCCGAACGGCCATAGGAGTTCCAGTCGCCATCGGCTTGGGTCGGTGCTGCGCTGGCCATGCCAGGTACAGCGTCGCGGTCCAGTTGGCCGGTCTTGACCATCTCACCCGGGTTGGTGAATTGGCTGGCGAGGGCGGCAGCGCCTGCCAGCACCACGGCCACGCTCAACGCGCCAGTGCCCAGCGGGGCCGGTTGGCCACGCAGCAGCGGACGACGGAACCACGGGAGCAACATGACGATGCCCAAGGCGAACAGCAGGGCCAGACGCGGCACCAGCTGCCACCAGTCCAGGCCGACTTCCCACAATGCCCATACGGTACTGGCGAACAGCACCAGTGCGTATAGACCCAGCGCAGCGCGGCGGGTGGCCAGCAGCAACACGCCGGTGAGGGCGATGCCGATACCGGCCAGCAGGTAGTACAGCGACCCGCCGAGCATGCTCAGCTTGACGCCGCCGGCCAGCAAGGCCAGGCCCATGATCAGCAACAAGACGCCTAGCAGCCTGGGCAGCAGGCGGCTTGGGCTTGAGGCACCATCAGTGCTCATAGTGTGTATCTCCGTGACGTTGGAATAATTATGTAACCCCGAGCTTCACTGTAGATGACGATTCGGCGCGGGCTTGGTTCAGCGTTATTTGGGTTTTTCTGTGGATAACCGGGTTATCCACAGGCGGGCGATTTATTCCCAGGCGCAGGTCGGTGTAAGACAGCGCTGTCTTTGAGAAGAGGAAAATTCAGCAAGATGGGGTCGACCGCGGGAGTGAAACGTTTCAGTTTGTTGCGGCAAGGATAAAGCGCCTTCTCGTTTTGAGAAAGCGTAAATCGAGAGATGCATCATTTCAGATCTGGTAACAGTGACAGAACGTCGCTGCAAAAATGTCTGCGAAAGCTGGCTCGTGTGGGAGCCGGGCTTGCCCGCGATG
>NZ_JBARTQ010000523.1:0-22315 GCF_049645325.1 Pseudomonas sp.
CGAAGGCGGAGTGTCAGAGACACATAAGGTGGCTGACACTCCGTATTCGCGAGCAAGCCCGCTCCCACATTTGTTTTGTGTTGTGGGTGACACTCAGGCTCGGCACTGGGCCAGGCTTTTTACCTGGCTGTCACCGCTCTGGTTGGCTTCGGACAACCACTCTTCAAACCCGGCCCCGACCTTCGGCCATTCCGAATCCAGAATCGAATACCACGCCGTGTCGCGGTTTTGGCCCTTGACCACCATGTGCTGGCGGAACACGCCCTCAAAACTGAAGCCCAAGCGCTCGGCGGCGTATTTGGAGCGGGCATTGCCGTTGTTGCACTTCCACTCCAGGCGACGGTAACCCTGGTCGAACGCATGCTTGGCCAACAGGTAAACCGCCTCGGTGCTTTTCGGCGAGCGCTGCATCGGGGCGCCGAAGGTGACGTGGCCGATTTCGATGCGGCCCTGGGCCGGGACGATGGACATCAGGCTGAGGATGCCTTGTACCTGGCCGGTTGCGCGGTCGATGACGCTGAAGAAGTACGGGTCGGTATTGGCCGCGTGGTTGTTCAGCCAGGCATCGAACGCGGCGCGCTCCGCAAACGGGCCGTAAGGCAGGTAGTCCCACAGCTTGGGGTCGGCGCCGGGGCCTTCGAGGGCTTGCCACAGTTGATCGGCGTGGCGCGCCGGGTCGAGTTTTTCCAGGCGGATAAAGCGCCCTTCGAGCAGTTGCACGGTGGGCGCCGGGACGCCTTTCCAGTCGGCGAGGGAAGTGGACATGCTGTGCTCCTTAAAGACCTTTGCGAAATTGGATGAAACCCGGGCGTTCGGCGATGCGTTCATACAACTGGATCGCGGTGTCGTTGGTTTCGTGGGTCAGCCAGTGCACCTTGCAGCAGCCATCGGCCTTGGCGGTGGCGTAGACGAATTCGATCAGCTTGCGGCCCACGCCGGTGCCGCGTTGGGACGGGTCCACCAGCAGGTCCTGCAAGTAGCAGGAGTTTTCGATGCTCCAATTGGAGCGGTGATAGATGAAGTTGACCATGCCCACGGCCTTGCCGTCTTGCCAGGCCAGCGCGGAATGGGTCGGCTCGCGGGCGTCGATCAGGCGCTGCCAGGTGCTTTGGCTGACGGCGTCCGGCAGTTCGGTGTTGTAGAACGTTAAATACGCCTGCCACAGCGGCAACCAGGCGGCGTGGTCGGCGGCGGTGACGGGGCGGATTTCGATCTGGCTCATTCTGAAGCTCCTTGAGGAATAAAGCGCGCGAGCGTCTGGTCGCGGACGTCGGTGCTGGCGGCCAGGCCTTCGCGTACGCCGGCGATGTCGGCCGGGCTGCGGTTCTGGCTGAGTTTGCGCTTGCCGATCAGGCGATCAATCGGCAGGGCGAAGCCGACGATGGCCTTGAGCATGCCGTCAATGTAGTCGGCGGGCGCGTCACTGACCTTCCAGGGTTGGGCGCGGCCCGCTTCATGGCGATTCGTCAGCGCGGTGACCACGCTGAGCAATCGCTCGGCGTCGCTGAAGACCTCGGCGTTGCCGTAGGCATGCACGGCGATGTAGTTCCAGGTGGGCACCACTTTGCCGTGCTCAGCCTTGGCCGGGTAGAACGCCGGGCTGATGTAGGCCTCGGCACCGGCAAAAATCACCAGGGCTTCGCTGCCGTTTTGCAGGTCCTTCCATTGCGGGTTGGCTTTGGCCAGGTGCCCGTACAGCGTGCCGTTCGGGCCTTCATCGGGGTTCAGCAGCAACGGCAAATGGCTGGCTTGCAAGCCTTGCTCGCCAAAGGTCACCAGCTGCGCCAGGCGAGTGTGCTGGATCAGTTGATGCAGTTCGGGCAAATCGTCGAGAGCAAAGGCGCGGGGTGTGTACATGGAAATTTTCCTTGGCGAATGCCTGCATCCTAGGCAGGCTAATGGTTCGTTGTAAGAGCCATCTAGCACCAATTTCATAGGTCCAATATGCCGCCTGCCTCGCCACCCCTGTCCTTCAACCCTGCCGGTATTGAGTTGGACCGCCGTAAAGGGCTGACCCGCCAACTGTATGAGGCTCTGCGCCAACGGGTGCTCGACGGGCGCCTGGTCAGCGGTACGCGCTTGCCGGCCAGCCGTGATTTGGCGACGGCGCTGTCGATCTCCCGCAACAGTGTGGTGCGCGCCTACGATCAGCTGTACGCAGAAGGGTTTATTGAAAGCCGGGTCGGCGATGGCACGTATGTGGCGCAACTGCCCACGGCAAAAAAATTATCCACAAAACCATCCACAGGGTTATCAACAGGCTTATCCCCAGCCTTATCCACAAAATGGGCGGATTTGCCGAAAAATCTCGACAGTGAAGTTATCCACAGCGCGGGCTTGGCGCGGGTAAAAAACAACCATTTGTCCCAGCCTCCCGCGGGGCCGCCCCGGGCGTTTCGCGTGGGTGTACCGGCGTTCGACCTGTTTCCGTTTGAGGTGTGGGCCAAGCTGAATGGGGCGTTCTGGCGCAAGCCGGACCTGGAGCAACTGTGCTACGGCGACCCGGCGGGTGATGGCCGCCTGCGCGGTTTGATCGCCGCTTATTTGCGCAGCTCACGGGGCATGCAGTGCTCGGCTGAACAAATAGTGATCACCTGCGGCGCACAGCAGGCAATTAGCCTTTGTGCACAGTTGCTGGTGGAGCCGGGAGACGCGGTGGCGGTGGAAAACCCCGGCTACCGCGCGGCCGGGCATGCGTTCGCCCTGGCCGGCGGAAAGCTGCACGGCGTGCCGGTGGACGGCGAGGGCATTGATTGCCAGGTGCTCAACACCCTGGATGACTGCCGTGTGGCGTATGTCACGCCTTCGCATCAGTACCCATTGGGCGTGGTGATGAGCCTGGCGCGACGCCTGGAATTGCTCGCCTGGGCCGAGCGCACGGGCGGCTGGATCATCGAGGACGACTACGACGGCGAGTACCGTTACAGCGGCGCGCCTTTGTCGCCCCTGGCGGCGCTGGACCGCAGCGGGCGGGTGCTGTACGTCGGCACGTTCGGCAAAGTGGCCTTTCCCGCGTTGCGCCTGGGTTATCTGGTTTTACCGTCGGGCCTGGTCGATGCCTTCGCCCGCCGCCGTGCCGTGGACATGCGCCACTCCGAAGTCAGCACCCAGGCGGTGATGGCCGAGTTCATGGCGGCCGGGCATTTTCAGCGGCATATTCGCCGCATGCGCCGGGCGGCATTGAGCCGTCGCAATGCCTTGTTGGCCGGCTGGCCTGGCGGGTTGCCGGGTGTGGGCGAACTGCCCAGCGTCGCGGCAGGGCTGCACGTGACGGTGCGCGTGGACAGCCTCGCCCGTGAGCAGCAATTGCTGGCGCAGGCGCACGCGGTGGATGTCGAGATCAACGGCTTGAGTACCTATTGGTTGGGCAGTTCAACCACGCCCGAGGATCAGCGCGCCGGGCTGGTGCTGGGCTTTGCCGCCGTGCCGGAAGCGGGGATTGCCTTGGCGCTGGCGCGTTTGCGCCAGGCGTGGGGGTGTGTCAACTAACTACCAACACCTTAAAGGCTCAGGTCCCTACCTTGAACACGCAGGGCCGGCAGCATGGTGCGACCGGCGTTTCACGTGTCTACCAAGGTAATGATCATGTTCGATCCTTTCATGCTGCAGCTCGGCCAGATGTTCGCGCTGCGGCCCACTCTTCAATCGTTGGGCATCACTCAAGCCCAGCTCGACCAGCACTATCAGGGCGTACTCGCACACTATTGCGAGCAGTTGATCGGTTTTTTCACCGGAGGCGACACCCGCAGGTTCAGCCGCTGGCGGCACCTGGCGCAGCGGCTGGAGCAGCGCTTGCGCATCGCCCGCAGAACGCTGGACACCGCATCTGCACGCAGGCGGATCAGAGCGGTTCTGGATTGGCCCGACAGCGGCGAGCGTGAACAAAAAACCGCTGGGCGTTCGCCGCAGGTTTACCTCATTACCCGGCACGGCTGCCTGGGGCTGGCGATCACCGGGGGCAATGGCACGCCGTGGGTGTTTACCCTGGCCCGGGGCCTGGAAAGTGTGGATGACGACACGGCGCTGTTCGCAGGCGCAGAGCGCCTGGAGCATGACGTCTTCGAAGGCTGGGCCCTTGGGGCGCTGGAGGAGGCGTTGCAACGTATCGCAGCGATCGATCCAAACGCGTTTCCCACACTCGCGGCGCTGGACCGGCAACTGGCCTGGGCTTCGGGCTTCGGGGATTTGCTTGAGCCGCAAGCTGAGCGCGACAGCCTGCGCTTTGAACTGGAACAGCAGTTGCCTGCGTGGCTGAAAAACGCATCGCCCTCCGGCCGCTTGGCCTACAGCCAATGGCTGGAAGTGTCAGCGCGGTTTCATGAGAAATCCGCCGGTGCCAGCGTGCTGGATGACCTGCAACCTGCAGGCGCTGCACAACGTGACGTCGACACGCAAGAAAGCGCGTTGCACCAGGCGCTGTTCGCGGGTCAGTTGGCCTTGCAACTGCGTCGGCTGACGCTGGAGTGCAGCCTGCAACACCAGGCCAATGTCACGCATGAGGGCTATCGAACGATGCGGGCCTCGGTGAGCTCCTTCGCTTACCGGCGCTTGCGCGGCGTGCCCATCGCGTTCATGCCGTTATTGGACGGCAGTGGATACCTGGTGGGCCCGCCCACGGACACGCAAGGGCCCTGGCTGGTGCTGCGGCCGCAAGCGTCACAGGTGATTGAGCAAGTGGCGGTCGCGCCGAATGCCGGGGTAGCGCTGGTGGAGCCATTCAAGGTGTTTTACCGCGCAGGCCTCGCGCGTTGGCTGCCGCTTCTTGAGCCACCGCTGCACACCCTGGCGCGCCTCAAGCAAGTTGGCGGCAACCTTCAGGGCGCCTGCGAAGCCACGCGCACCTGGCGGTGTGAGGTCAGCCTGCTGCGCAACCTGGCCCTGATGCTGGTGTGCCCAGGCACCCTGCATCCCGCCGACAATCCGGATGCGCACCCCAGGGTCAAGCGGCTGGACAGCGCCTGGGCCGGTGCCCGCAAGGCGTTGTCCGTGGTGCAAGGCGCATGGTTGGCGGCGTTGCAGCGCCCGGCCGCGTCGACGGTGGGCGAGCTGATAGGCGAGGGCGAGCATAAGGGTCTGTATAGGCTGGACAGCGCGCTGATCTACAACCAGGACGACAACCACTTCAATGTCTTATCGAATATCCGAATTGCGCCCGTGGTGAATGTCACTGTGGTGGAGCACCAAATCGTCGATAAACACGAGCACCCGACTGTTTACGGCCCCGGCATTGCGCGCGACGCCCGTGATCGTTGGCGGTTTCAACGCGCGCCGAGGTTGCGGCGTGACACTGAGTGGCTGAACCCGGCAGCCCGCCGAGCGACAGACGCTGGCAACGCCCTCAGTGCGTCGTTGCCGGTGCTATTCAGCGACGCGGAGCGCGCATCCAAGGTGCCGGGGACATTGGCTGTCGAGGTTGAAGAAGGTCTTGAGCGCAAGGCGCTTGAGTTTGACCACGCGGCCAATGAGATTCAACGCAACCCTGGCAGTGCCGAGTTGACCAGCCGGCTACGCGACGAGGCCCGGCAGTTGCGCGCGCGTGGGCGCTATCTGCGCATTGAAATGACGCGGCACACGCTCACGCCGACATTGGGTGACGTGCAGTACCTGTTTGAGCAAAAGGTGATTCGCATCCGCCGCGTCGATGGCCGTGTGGCGGAAACCATTGAGGGCGCGCTGGATTACTTGCAGGAATACGAGGTGCTGGACCTGACCGAAGGTGAAAGGCCGTTGTGGTACGCCCACTTTCACTACGCCAGCCTTGAGGTCGCCGACGACTATCCAACGGCGGCGCATCTCAAGATCGCGGCCCAGCGCAGGCTGGGCCGCGAGTATCAGCGCGGCACGGGTGGCACGGTATACCGCGCGCCAATCACCAATGCGGCGGGGCGCCGGATGTTCCTGGGCGCCCCGGCGCAGTAAGGGTGGCTTACGTGCCTGACTTGATCTTGGTCCAGGCGCGCGTCCTGGCCCGCTCGGCATCACGCCCCAACGGTTTCAAGGTGTACAGCGTGGCCATCGCCGCTTCGGTCGGGTACAGGTTGGGGTTGTTGCGAATCGCCGGGTCGACCAACTCGGTCGCGTCCTTGTTCGGGTTGGGGTAACCGACAAAGTCGCTGACCGGCGCGATCACCTGGGGTTGCAGCAGGTAGTTGATAAAGGTGTAGGCGTCTTGCGGGTTTTGCGCGCCTTTGGGAATGGCGAGCATGTCGAACCAGATCGGCGCGCCTTCCTTCGGCAGGCGCATGTCCACGGTCACACCGTTCTTGGCCTCCTTGGCGCGGTTGGCGGCCTGGGAGAAGCTGCCCGAATACCCGACGGCCACGCAGATGTCGCCGTTGGCAATATCGGCCATGTACTTGGAGGAATGGAAGTAGGTGATGTACGGGCGGATCTTCATCAACAGCGCTTCTGCCTTGACGTAGTCCTTGGGGTTGCTGCTGTTGGGGTCCAGGCCCAGGTGCTGCAAGGCCAGCGGCAGGATTTCCGAGGGCGAGTCGAGGAGTGCCACGCCACACTGCTTGAGCTTGCTGATGTTCGCTTCGTTGAAGATCAGGTCCCAGCTGTCTACCGGTGCATTGGGGCCGAGTACCGCCTTGACCTTGTCCGGGTTGAAGCCGATGAGGATGGTGCCGTACATGTAGGGCACGGCGAATTTGTTGCCCGGGTCGTTGGCTTCGATCAGCTTCATCAGCTTGGGGTCGAGGTGGTTCCAGTTGGGCAATTGGCTGCGGTCCAGCGGCTGGAACACGCCAGCCTCAATTTGCTTGGCGAGGAACACGTTGGACGGCACCACCACGTCATACCCGGAGTTGCCCGTGAGCAGCTTGGCTTCCAGGGCCTCGTTGGTGTCGAAGATGTCGTACACCAGCTTGATCGCAGGGTTTTGCGCCTTGAAATCCTCGAGCGCCTTGGGCGTGATGTAGTCGAACCAGTTATACACCTTGAGGGTTTTCTCTTCGGCCTGTACCGCGCCGCTCAATACAGCCGCGCACAGGGCAAGGGTGGTGAGCCTCTTCATCGGGTAGCTCCTTCGAAACCTTCAAGGACATTGACGGCGTTGATGCCGATTTCTTCGACGGCATAGCCGCCTTCCATCACAAACAGGGTGGGCTTGCCCAAGCGCGCGATTCGCCGGCCCATGGCCAGGTAGTCGGGGCTGTCGAGCTTGAATTGGGAGATGGGGTCATCCTTGAAGGTGTCCACGCCCAACGACACCACGAGGATGTCCGCGTCGTAGCGCTCGGTTTCCTCGCAGGCTTGTTCCAGCGCGGCACTCCAGCGGTCCCAGCCGGAACCGGCCGGCAGCGGGTAGTTGAAGTTGAAGCCTTCGCCGGCCCCTTCGCCACGCTCATCGGCATAACCCAGGAAAAACGGAAACTCCGCTTCCGGGTGGCCGTGGATCGAGGTGAACAGCACATCGCTGCGCGCATAGAAAATCGACTGTGTGCCGTTGCCGTGGTGGTAATCCACGTCGAGGATCGCAACCTTCTGATGGCCCTGGTCGAGAAACGCCTGAGCGGCAATCGCGGCATTGTTGAGGTAGCAATAACCGCCCATCAAATCACTCGCGGCGTGATGCCCCGGCGGGCGGCACAGCGCGAAGGCGCTGCGGGCACCTTGCTGGATGGCCTGTTGCGCGGTGAGCGCGACTTGGGCCGCGCTGTACGCCGCTTGCCAGGTTCCTGCGGTAATCGGCGCGCCGCCATCAAAGCTGTAATAACCCAATTGACCATGCAGGCTGGTGGGCACTATCCGGCGCAATGTGCGCGCAGGCCAGGTGTAGGGCAGCAGGTCGCCGTCCTGGCCGAATTCGGTCCAGCGCGCCCATGCACCCTGGAAAAAATCCAGGTAGTCGCGGCTGTGAATGCGTTGCAGCGGCACCAGGCCGAAATCCTGCGGGGCTTGCACCGGGCCGAGCTCACGGTCCTTGACGCGCTGCAGCACATGATCGGCGCGGGAGGGCATTTCGAAGCAGGGCATCAGTTGCCCGTCCATCAATTCGCAACGGCCGTGGTGCAAGTGGTGATCGTCGGAGTAGATCGTCAGCATGTTTGTTGTTCTCCGCAGGCTTGGGTGCAGAGCAGTGTTGCGGGGCGCAGGCGTGAGGAGAATGGCGGGAAAGGCCAAAAGGGGATCAATATGGCCAAACACTGTGTCCGTTATTCGCCCCTGGTGCGCCATTCAGGGGCGGAACTGGCTCGGCGCGACACCGCTCCAGCGCATGAACGCATGACGAAAACTCGCGGTTTCGCTGAAGCCCAGTTGCTCGGCGATGCGCCAGATCGGCAACTCGCCGTCGCCCAGCCAGTGTTTGGCGCGTTCGAAACGCAGCTCGTCGAGCAGTTCCTGATAGCTGCAGCCCAAGGCGTGCAAGTGCCGGCGCAAGGTGCGTGGTGAGCAGTTCATCTGCCCCGCCAGCCCGTCGAGGCCCGGCGCTGCATGCAGCTGCGCCGCCAGCAATTGGCGCACGCGGCCCAGCCAGGCCTGGCGCCCAGTGAACTCGGTGTTTTGTTTGCGGCAGCGCTCGGCCATGGCGCGGTGGGTAATGGTGTCGGCCAGGGGCAACGGCTGATTGAGCCAGCGGCGCTCAAAGGCAAACGCATTGGTGTGGGCCTCGAACTGCACCGGGCAGCCGAATTGCTCGGTGTAGCGCACCTGGTAATCCGGCGCCGCGTAGTCAAAGCGTGCACCCAGCAGCGGCAGCGGGTGGCCCAGCAGGTCGTCACAGATGACCTTGAGGCTCATCAGGCAAAACTCGATATTGAACTGGGCCAGCGCCGGGTTTTCCCGGTAGTCGCCGGCCGTCAACCAGAGGCATTCGCCGTCCTCTTCAAGGCTCAGCTCAAAGAGTGTTCCCAACAGCGCCGGGTAGCGCAGCGCCAGGCGTAAAGCGTCACCGAAGGTGGCACTGGTGAGCAGGGCGTAACCGAGCATCCCGTAGGCGGACACGTGCATGCGCTGGCCAAGCTCCAGGCCGATATCCCGGCGCAGGGCCACGGCATTCGCGCACACCTGCATCTCCTGGAACGTGGTGATGCGCGTGTCGGCATGGCGCAGGTCCGCCAGGCCGATGCCGCTGCCGGCCAGCAGGTCCTCGCTGGGCAAGCCGTGCTCGTTGAAGGTCGCCAGGACCAGCGAGACGGCATTGAGGGTGGTCAGGTGTGAATGCAGCATGGGGTCTTCAGCGCTGGAGTGAGCAAGCGGTGCAGCAAGTTGCATGCCGTCGCCCTGGCAAGAAGCCGGGTCAGTCTTTGGGTCGGCCGAAAAACAGTTGTCGCGCTTGCTCCAGGCTGATTTCGCTGCGATAGAACGCAGTTTTTTGCGCACTGCTTAAGTGTTCCGTGGTGTCTGCCTCTGCCCCCAGACGGTGTTCTGCCGGGGTCTTCAAGCGAGCCGACAGGTAGGCCTTGGCCGGTGTCCAGGAGGTGCTGTAGTGAAAATGGGCGTACCACAGCACGTGTTGGGTCTGAGCGTCAGTGATGGTGTATTCATCCAGGTAGTCGGGCGTGGGGCTTTTGAGGCGACGGCGGCTCACGGTTTTCTTGATGGTCACGGCGTTATGGCTTTTCAGCCACTCAAGGCCGATCACGGTGGGCGTATGGCCCATGAGCGCGGCAAGGACTTGCTGGTGGCTATGGCGGTAAAGGCTGGTCACGGTGGTCTTCAGCGCCTGGCTCAAGGCGCTGGCTGACTGTGCGACGCCTTCTGTGGTGTTGCCGTGGGCCAGCGCGTAATCAATGGCATGGCTGACGTGCTCCAGTTCCTTGGCGTGCTGGTGATACAAAAATTCGAGGCCGCTGGGCGTGCGATCCGGCTGCTGGGCCTTTTGTGTCGTGCGCTGGATGAACGCCGGTATTCCCTCCAGCAGAACCTGACCTTCGGCGATGCGGGCGAGGATATCCCCAGGGGCGACAGGCGTGGGTGCAGGCGTAGTTATCCGCTCAACCCAGACGCCGGGCGGTTTTTCGTGAAAGGTCGCCAGCACTTTGCTCGTAAACGGCGAGCGGATATCCACCAGGCCGGTTTCCAGCCCGATATCGGTCAAGCGGGGTTCGCCGATGAGCAGGCCTTGATAACGGGTGCGGATAAATTTCTTCAGTGGCCTTAACTTCGACGGCAAGGGCCCCGGGCGGGTGCGCAGTGCGGAGCGTTCAGCACTGAGCAGCCCCAGGTTGTCGGTTGCGCTGTTGCTGAACTCTCGAAGTTGCTCGCGCAGTGTTCGCATGTTGTCCGGGACCAGGTGAGCCGCAAACTCTGTGGAAAAGTCCTCCAGACGCTCGTCGACCGATTGGAACTGCTCAATCAGGTTGCTCAAGGTGTCGATGCGTTCGTCCAGCCGCGCCTCGCTGCGTTCAAGCAGGGTTTCACGCAAGCATTCAACCGACAGGTCGGCCGAGTCGACAATGTGGTCCAGCGTTCGCCAGGCCCGGGGCTCGGTGAGCACGGTCTGAGCCGACAGGCAAAGGTTGCGGGCCAGCGTCACCTGAAGGGCCTTGAGGTTTTCGCGGGTAAACACGGGCAACGAACTTTCAGTGGTCCGAATCAGTTGTGCGCCTTCTTTGGCCAGCTTGCGCAGCTCCTTGAATCGGGTTTGTACATACTCCAGATGCTTGAGCAGTTCCCGGTTCAGCGCTGTCATGCGTTGGGCGTCTTCGATGTAGCGCTCCTGCGGGAATTGGGCCTGACGCTCGATCTTCTCCATTACCTCGCGCACCGCAGGCGTAAAGCGCGTAAGGGTTTCACGCATACCCGCCTGGGTCAGCTGGAGTTGAACGTTGAGGTAACTGAGGGCCTTTTGCGGGTAGTCGGGCGTGGGTGCGTAAATGGCCAGACCCTTGAGCTTTTGCAGCGCCGATTCGTACTCCGCGCATTGGCTGTCCAGGGTCTGCAAATAGGTCTGTCGACGGGCTTGAGTCGAGGTGGACGGCCCTGCTTCTATGGCTTGGCGGGCGTTTTGCAGTTGTTCCTGGGCGTCCTTTTTGCGGCTTTCGAACTCACTGAGCTGGGTGCGTAGTTCTTCGGCGCGCTTTTGCGCCAGGGTCTTGGCCTTTTTGATCAGCGCCTTCGGGCCGCCCCCGCGCAGGCGCAAACGCGTATCGACGAACCAGTCGCCTGCACGGTTATGGATCAGCGGCGGACCGGTGCGTTCCGGGTTGACGGGATCGACGATGATCACCTGATCGTTTTCATCCACCTTCACTTCAAACCAGCGAGTGCCCATTGGCGCGTAATAGTGATCGCCACCGGCATACAGATGCTGATAGGGCCCGTCGACGCTGATGGGCTTATCCAATGTGGCCGGTTTCTCCCGTTTGAAACTGTCCAGCACGGTGCCAAGGCGCAGCGGTGTGCGGTTGATCGCGCCGCTGATGTGCAGCGTGCGGCTGTGGCTGCTTGCCATCGCCTCGGTGGAAAGCGTGGGTAACTTTCTGACGACAAGGGTTGATGGCGCCAGTGGAATGCCGGGTTCCACGGCCGGTTTGCCTGGGCGCGCAGCCTCCAGGTTCTGGCGCGGTGAAAGGCGCGCGACTGCGTGCAGGGCGATAGCCATGCCGAGGTTGAGCAAAAGGTCAGCCAGCGCTGCCCATGGGGCCGGGCGGTCCCTGGCGTCCCGGGCGTCGATGACTTCCTGCAATTGATCCATCAGTTGCCAGACCCAGGCCGCCGTTCCCAGGGTTCGCCCGAGAAACGGCAGAACGCCATTGAAAATCGCCCAGCCAATACGCTTGAACGTGGCCCAACGCGCCTCGACATTGGACACCGACTGGCGGTCCGCGAGTGTTATCAATGCGTTGGCGTTGGCGTTGAACAGCGTGGTGAACAGATCGCCGGTCTCGATGTTTTCACTGAGTGTCAGTGGCCCGCTGAGGGTCACCAGCTTGATCGGGTCGACCACGAACTCCATCACCGTCCACGGTGAAGGCAGGCCGCCGGGGAAGACATATTGGCGGTAGTCGCTGCGGGCGTCATCCGGCAGCCAGGCCAGTACCGACTCGCGCAGGTGGGTGGACTGAGAAATGGCGTAGAGCAAGTTAGTGGGTGAGGGAAATTGGGTCAGGGGCATGGCGAGCAAAGGGCTGTACAGCAGGCAGGGCCCGTCCGCCAGGTTTTGCGGGCCGATGACGAACATATTGTCGACCGCATCCGCGCGCCGATCAAAACGCCGCGTGGGGATAAACGCCAGTTGGCGCAACACGATCGGCTTGCCGTCCACTTGCCGATTGGCCGCCTCGGGCTGCATCAGTGCTGCCACATAGCGATAGCCGCGTTCATCCAGGCCGGCTTCCTGGCGGATCTTGTACTGCAACGCAAGCATCGGCAGCTGGATGCGCAGGTGCTCGGAAAACAGCTGCTGGCGCCATGCTGTCTCCTTGGGGTCGTCGAGCAGCGTGCTTTTGATCAGCGCCGGGTAGCGGCTGCCGATATCGATGCGGGTGACCAGGTTTTCGAGGTAGTCGACCGTCAACCAGTCAGGCATGGCTTGCGCGCCACGGTGTCGCAGGGCCTTGATGCCCACGGGCAGGGCGATCAGGTTTTGCAGGGCCAGCTCGGCCAGGGTGAAGGTCTGGGTTTCAGTCTGCCCCGGCACCGCGAACGCGCCCCAGATCACCGGGCTGCGGATGACCAGCTCGATATCGTCCAGCTTCAAGGGCTCGGCGTCGACATGGTCGATGAGCATTTCGGCCTTGAGCCGCTCGCGGGCGTATTGCTCGATAGGGGCAATGCCGTCCTGATACGACCGGCCCTGGTTGGCAATGTGCAGCGCCGCCAAATCCTTCATGTGGCGTGAGTAGAGGGTCATGTCGGACACCGAGGCGCCACTCAGCCAGGCGGGCAAAGCTTGCTGCAACCATTCCAGGTGTGGGTTGGCGTGTTTGTCGTTGCCTCGGGTGGTGGAGGGTATCGCCAGGTAGGACGGGCTGGCGCCGTCGCTGCCCAGGTCGGTGAAGTCGATAGCGCCGATCGCACCCAGTTGAATGGTGATCAGGGTGCAGGCCAGATGATCAAAAAAATTGCCCTGCGGCTCCAGTAGCCGCCACTGGATTTCCCCGTGGGGAATGGCCGTGTCGACCAGCAGAGCAAGGTCCTGCCCCAACGCCTCCAGGGTGGGGTATTTGCGATAACCCTGCAGCAGCGAGTACACCAGGATCACCTCGCGGTCTTCCTGTTTGCCGATCAACACGCTGACCACATGTTCGTTGAGGTGGGTGACATGGTTGTCGGCGTCGATCTGGTCGATATCGATCACATAGGCGCGGGTGCCGAAGCGGTCATTCAGCCTGCGGTCGAACACGTCGGGCGCCATGAACAACTGGCGCGCCATCAGGCAATCTTCCTCGGTCCATCCTGGCGCCTGGTCCACGTTCCACAGGCTGCGCAACACCTCTGACAATTCGTGCCAGTGTGGACCGCTGGTGCCTTGTGACTGGTTCCAGAACGCCAACTGTTGTTCCTGATAGCCGCAGATCATGACCGGCGCGAGCACATTAATAAGGTGTGCAATCTCCTCCATCCGCACGGGCAAGTGCATCGCCGGCTCGCTGATGGGCTGCTGGGTGAGGAAATGTTCGCCTTCAATGAACAGCGAGGGCACGGCCAGTACGGCCTGACGCGTGAGAATATCGGTGAGGGAGCGATAGTGAGCAGGCTTGGCGACGACAACGTCTTCGACCACTTCCCAGGTCGGCGTGCCGACCATGGCGATATTCGGATCGATGTCCAGGGCCGGGTAGCAGGCCTTCAATTGCTCGCGCAGCAGGCTGGCGGCCACTTCACGAAAGGCCGGGCCGACCGACAGTTGGGTGATCAGTGCAGTCGTAAGGCGAGGGCGCGAAGGGCCCAGGGAGGGAAAGGTCGAAGGCATGAAAGGGTCCTGAGGTGCTGAAACATGGCAACCGCCCGAAAGTCGGGTGTTGCCATGCTAAGAAGCGCTCACTCAGGAAGGCGGTGCTTATGTAGCGGTCAGCCCAGTTCGCCGCACAGGTTGGTTTCCACCAAGGCTCGAATCGCGTCGGGTGCCAACCCGCTGCCGAGCAACGCCGTGAGTTTGCCGAACGCCGCTTCGCGGGTCATGCCGCCTCCGGACAACACACCGACGCCACGCAGGCGGCTGCCGGCCTCGTACACATCCAGTTCCACACCACCTTCGTGGCACTGGGTGATTGCCACCACCAACACGCCCTGCGCCTGCGCGCGTTGCAGGCTGGCGAGGAACGCCGGGTTGTCGCTCGGCCCGGTGCCGCTGCCGAAGCATTCCAGCACCAGCGCCTGAATGCCGCTGTTGATCAGCCCATCGAGTTGCTCCGCGCCGATACCCGGCACCAGCGGCAAGACGCCGACGCTGGCCAAGGCCTTGGGCTGACGGTAACCCAGTGCGTCGGGCAGGGTTTTGGCCTGGGCCACGCCACCGTTGCGCTGCAGGGCGGCAAACGGATGGCGGCCGAAGCTGCGAATTTTTGCGCAGCGGGTCGGCGCCATCAGCGCACCGTGGAAATACAGGTGCACGCCCGGTGCCAGGCCTTCGCCCAGTGCTTGCAGGGCGCCGCTGACGTTTTCCCAGGCATCGCTGTCCGGCACACCGGCAGGCAACATGGAGCCGGTGAACACCACGGGGGCCGGCAGGCCCAGCAGCTGGAAGCTCATGGCGGCGGCGCTGTAGGCCAGGGTGTCGGTGCCGTGCAGGATCAGCACCGCGTCGCAGCCCTCGTCCACGGCTTCAACCACGGCGCTGCGCAGGCGCTGCCAGTACGCAGGCGTCATGTTGGCGCTGTCGATCAGTGGGGCCATTTCACGGAAGCGCCACGCGGGCACTTGCACGTTGGCAAGCTGTTCGCGCATGCGCGCCTCGAAACCTGACGCGGGTGCCAGGCCGTTGGCACTGGCTTGCATGCCGATGGTGCCGCCGGTGTAGAGCACCATGATGTTGTTGGCTGGTTGCATCGAAGAATCTCCTGAACGAAAAACGCCGCCGGGCCCAGAGCATGCCCAAGGCCGGGCGGCGTGTCATCTATCTAGGCTTACTACGCTTAGCGTTGCGCTTGAGCGTTCAGTTCAGCCGAGGCCGCCACTTCCGGTTTTGCCGGGTTGGCCGGCCAGGCCTTGCGGTCCAGGTCCAGGTCAGGGAACTGGCTGGAGTCGAACACCGGGGTCTTGATGCCCGCCGCGCGCTGGTTGTCGTAGTCATTCAGGATGCGCATGGCGATCTTGAACAGGAACGCCAGGGCGAACAGGTTAACGAAGGCCAGCAGGGTCATGGTGATGTCGGCGAAGGCAAACACGGTGCTCAGGTTCTCGATCGAGCCCCAGAAAATCAGTGCCAGCACCAGTGCGCGGTAGCCCATCAGCACCTTGCGGTTGTTGCCCACCAGGAAGCGCAGGTTGCTCTCGCCCAGGTAGTAGTTGTACATGATCGAGGTGAACACGAACAACGCCAGGGCCACGGAGATGAACATGCGGCCCCAATCACCGACTACGGCGGCCAGGGAGTTTTGAGTCAAGGCAATGCCATCGCCTTCAAAACCTGGGGTGTAGAAACCGGAGAGCAAGATCAGCAATGCGGTGCAGGTGCAGATCACGAAGGTGTCGAGGAACACGCTGAACGCCTGGACCACGCCTTGGGCGATCGGGTGTTCTACCGAGGCCACCGCCGCCACGTTAGGCGCACTGCCCAAACCGGCTTCGTTGGCGAACACGCCGCGCTTCACGCCCATGATGATTGCGCTGCCGACCAGGCCACCGAAGGCTTGGTCGAGGCCGAAAGCGCTCTTGACGATGGTCGCGAGCATGGCCGGCACGTGGTCGAATTGCAGCACGATTACGTAGAGGGTGACGGCGATGTAGACCAGGGTCTTGACCGGCACCAGCAGGTCGGCGATCGAGGCGATGCGCTTGATCCCGCCGATGAACACCAGGCCCAGCAACACAGCCAGCGCGAGGCCGGTGTAGGTGGTGTCGAGGCCAAAAGCGCTGTTCAGCGAGTGGGTCACGGCATGGGCTTGCAGGCCGTTGAAGGCGAAACCGAAGGTCACCAGCAACAGGAACGCGATGACCATACCCAGCCAGCGTTTTTGCAGACCGTGCTGGATGTAGTAAGCCGGGCCACCACGGTAGGTGCCGTCGGCGTCGGTGCGTTTGTACAACTGACCGAGGGAGCATTCGATAAAGCTCGACGACATGCCCACCAGCGCAGTGACCCACATCCAGAACACGGCACCGGGGCCACCCAGGGTGACGGCAATGCCGACACCGGCGATGTTACCGGCACCCACACGGCCAGCCAGGCTGAGCATCAGCGCCTGGAACGAGCTGAGTTGGCCGGTGCTGCTTTTCAGGCTGGCGCGAAACACCGAAAACATGTGGAAAAAGTGACGCAGTTGAACGAAACGCGAGCGGATCGTGAAATAACCGCCGAGCCCGACAATGAGCACGATCAGTACTTTCCCTGAGAGGAAGTCGTTGATGACTTCGAGCATGGAGTGTTCCTCGCTGATTTTTTAATGGCAAACGCAGGACGGTCCGACGCATCGCTCAGCACCAGGCAGTGCACGACGCTTCGACCCCAATCCTTTTGCGGGTGTTGTTATTCATGCGCTTTCGCGTTGTCTGCGGGCCTCGTTACCGACGGCCGCAGACGCGAAGAGGGGCGGCACTATACCTAGGCAAGCGTGATCCGTCTGCACGGGGCGATTAAAGGTTTCAGCCAAGCTGTTGCAGGCAAGGAGGGTTTGCAGGGCGATATTGGATTTTTTATGGGCGTCATTTCACAACCTTGAGGCAAAAAAAAGGGCCTGAAGAACGAGCCTTCAGGCCCTCAAAAGGTGAGAGGTGTCTAGTCCCTCAACCTGGTGAGCGGTGCAACAAACGTTAGGCCTTCAACGGGACCAGACGTGGAGCAATCATGTTTTCGGGGCGCAGGATGTCGTCGAGCATGGCGTCGTCGAGCAAGCCTTCTTCGCGCACCAGTTCCAGCACGCCGCGGCCGCTTTCGAGGGCGATACGCGCAATGCGGGTGGCGTTTTCATAGCCGATGTACGGATTCAGCGCGGTGACCAGGCCGATGGAGTGTTCCACCAGTTCGCGGCAGCGCGCTTCGTTGGCGGTGATGCCGACGATGCAATGTTCGCGCAGCATGTCCATGGCGCGTTGCAGCAGGCGGATCGAGTCGAAGATCTTGTAGGCGATCAGCGGCTCCATCACGTTCAGTTGCAGTTGGCCGCCTTCGGCCGCGATGGTCAGTGCCAAGTCATTACCGATGATCTGGAATGCAACCTGGTTCACGGCTTCCGGGATCACCGGGTTGACCTTGCCGGGCATGATCGAGCTGCCTGGCTGACGTGCTGGCAGGTTGATCTCGTTGATACCGGTGCGTGGGCCGCTGGACAGCAGGCGCAAGTCGTTGCAGATCTTCGACAGCTTCACCGCCGTACGCTTGAGCATGCCGGAGAACAGCACGAAGGCGCCCATGTCGGAGGTCGCTTCGATCAGGTCGGCGGCAGGAACCAGCGGCTGGCCGCTGATGGTGGCCAGGCGTTGAACGGCCAGGGCCTGGTAGCGCGGGTCGGCGTTGATGCCGGTGCCGATGGCGGTGCCGCCCAGGTTCACTTCGGTGAGCAGCTCTGGCGCCAGGGTTTTCAGGCGGGCCAAGTCTTCACCGAGGGTGGTGGCGAACGCGCGGAATTCCTGGCCGAGGGTCATCGGCACGGCGTCTTGCAATTGGGTGCGGCCCATTTTCAGCACATGGCTGAATTCGACGCCTTTGGCGGCGAACGCCTGGATCAGGCTGTCGAGGCTGGCCAGCAACGCGTCATGGCCCAGCAGCAGACCCAGGCGGATCGCGGTTGGGTAGGCGTCGTTGGTCGACTGCGCCATGTTCACGTCGTTGTTGGGGTGCAGGTATTGGTACTCGCCCTTGTTGTGGCCCATGGCCTCCAACGCGATGTTGGCGATGACTTCGTTGGCATTCATGTTGGTTGAAGTGCCGGCGCCACCTTGAATCATGTCCACCACGAACTCGTCGTGGAAATCGCCGCGGATCAAGCGGGCACAGGCTTCGCTGATGGCAGCGTGCTTGGCTTCGCTGAGCTGGCCCAACTCGCGGTTGGCGTCAGCGGCTGCTTGCTTGACCATTGCCAGGCCGACCACCAATTTCGGGTAATGCGAAATCGGAACGCCCGAGAGGCGGAAGTTGTTCACCGCTCGCAGGGTCTGGATGCCGTAATACGCTTGAGCGGGTACTTCGAGTACGCCAAGCAGGTCTTTTTCTGTGCGGAATGATGCAGCGGAGGACATGACGGAAATCATCTCGATAAGGACCCGGAACTGGCCGGAACGCTGCGAATGCTAGGCTTGTGGGAGTTTTTGGGCCAATGCTGTTAAGCACTGGCCTATGCACAAACGGCATAATGTAGGTGTGACCCAGCTATCATGGCGGGCGTGTGTGCCAAAATGGTGCGTACCCGTGGGAGGAAGTGATGAACCTTGAGAGCAAATGGCTGGAAGACTTCAGCGCCTTGGCGGCCACCCGCAGCTTTTCCCAGGCGGCGGAGCGGCGCTTTGTCACCCAGCCGGCGTTCAGCCGACGTATCCGCAGCTTGGAGGCCGCGTTAGGCCTGACCTTGGTCAACCGCTCGCGCACGCCGGTGGAATTGACGGCGGCGGGGCAGTTGTTTCTGGTTACTGCGCGTACGGTGGTCGAGCAGCTCGGTGAAGTGCTGCGCCATTTGCATCACTTGGAAGGCGGGCAGGGCGAGGTCATGCAAGTGGCCGCCGCGCACTCCTTGGCATTGGGCTTCTTCCCGCGCTGGATCGCGCAATTGCGCAATGAAGGGTTGAACATCGCCACACGGCTGGTGGCCACCAACGTCGGTGACGCTGTGCACGCCCTGCGCGAGGGCGGTTGCGATTTGATGCTGGCGTTCTACGACCCGGACGCGGCGATGCAGATGGACCCGGAAATCTTTCCCTCGCTGCACCTGGGCAACACCGAAATGCTCCCGGTGTGCGCCGCCGATGCCGACGGCAAGCCTTTGTTCGACCTGGAAGGCGAGGGCAGCGTGCCGCTCCTGGCCTACAGCGCCGGGGCGTTTCTGGGGCGCTCGGTGAACTTGTTGCTGCGTCAGCGCGCCCTGCGCTTTACCACCGTCTACGAAACCGCCATGGCCGACAGCCTCAAGAGCATGGCCCTGGAAGGCTTGGGCATCGCCTGGGTGCCGCAACTGAGCGTGCGGGCGGAGCTGGCGCGCGGTGAGCTGGTGGTGTGCGGCGGCCCGCAATGGCATGTGCCGCTGGAGATTCGTTTGTATCGCTGTGCGTTGGTGCGCAAGGCGAACGTGCGGTTGCTGTGGCGCAAGCTGGAAGGTGGGGCTGCACAAAGCACCTGAGCGCGATGAAGATCAAATGTGGGAGCTGGCTTGCCTGCGATGCCGGCACCTCGGTACATCAGGCATATTGAGGGGGTGCTATCGCAGGCACGCCAGCTCCCACATTGATCCCGTTCCATGGGAAATTTGCGCTGGTTTCGCTGACCCGGGAGTCAATAAAACCGCTGGTTTGAGGCGTAAGACAGATGGTCATTCCGGGGGCTGTTTATCTGGATTATTACGGTATACTGCGCGGCCTTCGGCCGGTCCAACCGGCCTTAATTCGTACAACAAGCCACGCCGGATTTCCCGCGTGGCTTGTTGTTTTTTGACGCGCCTGCGGGCGCCCAGAGAGAAGAGGCACGACGATGAGTGCATTGGTTGGCGTGATCATGGGCTCCAAGTCCGATTGGTCCACCCTTAGCCACACCGCCGATATGCTGGAAAAACTCGGCATTCCGTATGAAGTGAAAGTGGTCTCTGCCCACCGCACCCCGGATTTGCTGTTCCAGTATGCCGATGAAGCTGAATCCCGTGGCATCGAGGTGATCATCGCCGGTGCCGGCGGTGCGGCGCACCTGCCAGGCATGTGTGCGGCCAAGACCCACCTGCCGGTGCTGGGCGTGCCGGTGCAGTCATCGATGCTCTCGGGCGTGGATTCACTGTTGTCCATCGTGCAGATGCCCGCCGGTATTCCGGTGGCCACCCTGGCGATTGGCAAGGCCGGCGCGATCAACGCCGCGTTGCTGTCCGCCAGCATCCTGGGCGCCAAGCACCCGCAGTTTCACGCGGTGCTGAAAAAATTCCGTGCTGAGCAGACAGACAGCGTGCTGGACAATCCAGACCCACGCATCGCCTGAGGTTGTTGACGATGAAAATCGGTGTAATCGGTGGCGGCCAACTCGGTCGCATGCTGGCCTTGGCGGGAACCCCGCTGGGGATGAACTTCGCTTTCCTGGACCCGGCGCCGGACGCCTGCGCGGCTGCGCTGGGTGAGCACCTGCGAGCTGACTACAGCGACCCGGACCACCTGCGCCAACTGGCCGACGAAGTCGACCTGGTGACCTTCGAGTTCGAAAGCGTCCCGGCCGAAACCGTGGCCTTCCTGTCGCAGTTCGTGCCGGTGTACCCGAGCGCCGAAGCCCTGCGCATCGCTCGCGACCGCTGGTTCGAAAAGAGCATGTTCAAGGACCTGGGCATCCCGACGCCGGCCTTCGCCGATATCCAGTCTCAGGCCGACCTGGACGCTGCGGTCGCGTCCATCGGCCTGCCGGCCGTGCTGAAAACCCGCACCCTGGGTTACGACGGCAAGGGCCAGAAAGTGCTGCGTACCGCCGCCGATGTGGTGGGCACTTTCGCCGAACTGGGCAGCGTTGCTTGCCTGCTGGAAGGCTTCGTGCCGTTCACCGGCGAAGTGTCGCTGATTGCCGTGCGTGCCCGTGATGGCGAGACCCGCTTCTACCCGTTGGTGCACAACACCCACGACAGCGGCATTCTCAAGCTGTCCGTGGCCAGCACCGACCACCCGTTGCAGGCGCTGGCCGAAGACTATTCGAGCCGTGTGCTCAAGCAACTGGATTACGTCGGCGTGATGGCGTTCGAGTTCTTTGAAGTCGACGGCGGCCTCAAGGCCAACGAAATCGCCCCGCGTGTGCACAACTCCGGGCACTGGACCACCGAAGGCGCCGAGTGCAGCCAGTTCGAAAACCACCTGCGGGCAGTGGCTGGCTTGCCGCTGGGCTCCACGGCCAAGGTCGGCGAGAGCGCAATGCTGAACTTCATCGGTGTGGTGCCGGCGGTGGAAAAAGTCATCGCCATCGACGACTGCCACTTGCATCACTACGGCAAGGCCTTCAAGGCCGGGCGCAAGGTCGGTCACGCCAACCTGCGCTGCAATGACCGTGCGACGCTTGAGGCGCAGATCCTCAAGGTCGAGGCGTTGATCGCCGAGCAATAAGCCGGGGATCGGCGGGAACCATTGATGACCGCCGTCTCTCTGATTGCAGGATGGTAAAGCCTGTCTAGGCTTTGTCATGACTCACCATTCAATTCAGAGGGAAATGCCATGGGTATCATCGGAACCATCTTTATCGGCTTGATCGTCGGTTTGCTCGCGCGTTTCCTCAAGCCTGGCGACGACAGCATGGGCTGGATCATGACCATCCTGCTGGGTATCGCAGGTTCGCTGGTCGCCACTTACGGCGGTCAGGCCCTGGGCATTTACCAGGCGGGTCAAGGCGCAGGCTTCCTCGGTGCGCTGATCGGCGCCATCGTGCTGCTGGTGATCTACGGTCTGCTGCGAAAAAAATGATTTAGCGTCACGGCCCTCTGCGCTGCGCAGGCGCAGGGGGCTAGAATGCCGACACTGTTAACCTTGTCGAGCCTCTCCATGCGCCGTCTTCTATTCACTTTCCTCCTGCTGGGCTCCGGCCTGGTTCACGCTGGCGAACTGCCTGAAACCGATTGGCTCGAGCTGATGCCGATGTCGGATCAGAAAGCCCTCGAAGCCATGCCCGAGATCGACCACAACTCCCCCGAAGCCCAAGGCACGTTCACCGACAAAGGTGGCTTGAAGCAAAGCAAAGGCTTGCCGGCGGTGATGTACTCCACCAAAACCGTGGCGGCCATGAACGGCAAGAACATCCGCATCGGCGGCTACCCGGTGCCGCTGGAGACCGACGCCAAGGGCCGCAGCACGCTGTTTTTCCTGGTGCCTTACCCGGGCGCGTGCATTCACGTGCCGCCGCCGCCGCCTAACCAGTTGGTGCTGGTGCGTTATCCCAAGGGTTTGAAGCTGGATGATATCTACACGCCGCTGTGGGTCACCGGCACGCTCAAGGTTGAGAAGGTCAACAATGATCTGGCCGATGCGGCGTATGCGCTGGATGCGGGGAAGGTGCGGGCGGTGAAGGAGTCGGATTTATAAGATGCGGCACATAACCCAATGTGGGAGCGGG
>NZ_JBARTQ010000524.1:0-14680 GCF_049645325.1 Pseudomonas sp.
CGAAAGGGGTGTGTCAGTAAAAAATCCGGCACTGGCACACCGTATTCGCGAGCAAGCCCGCTCCCACATTTTGCTTCAGCGCACCACGCCTTCTTCAATGAGCAACTTGAGAATGGCCTCAGCACCCGCCTCCGGGCTCAACCCCTTGAGCACTTGCCCACCGCCACCGCTGGCTTTGGCGGTAGCAGCCTTCATCCGATCCGCGCCGCTCTTGGCCTTGATCACCTTGAGGCGCTTGGGCCGAGGCTTGGCAGGATGCAGCAGCGCGCTTGTGAATAACTCGTCCTGTTCGATCTCGACGTCATGGGCCGCCAGCTCTCCACGCTGGGCAGGGCCATAAGCGCTTTGCCGAGGCTTGGGCGCGGCGTTGTCCACTGTGGCCAGGAACGGCAGGCGCACCTTCAAACGCCGCCGTTGACCGCGCGGCAAGGCTTGCAGCACATGGGCCACACCGCCCTCGATAGATTCGACCTGCGCCAGCCCGACAATCAGCGGCCAGCCCAGTTGTTCGGCCAGCAGGAACGGCAGCATGCCCGAGCCTTCGCCGGTTTCCGCCTGGCTGCCGGTCAGCACCACCTGGGCACCCGACTCACGCAGATAATCGCTGAGCACCGGCAAGGCATCGCTGCCCGCCGGTTGTTCCAGCACGTGCAGTTGCGGCAAACCCATGCCCAGGTAGCTACGCAAAGTCGGCTCGTGGAGGTTGCCGGCGTGCAGCACCTGCAACTTATCCCCAGCCAGTAGCAAGCCCAGCTCGACGGCGCGTGCGTCCTGCTCGGCACGGCGCGGGCGACCGGACGTTGGGTGGGCGCCGATGGACACCAGGCTGATTACATTCGTGGTCATGGCCATATCCTTAAGCTGCATCGCGCTTGGCGCCGTTGCGGTATGTCTCTACCGCCGCGATCAAGGCGTGCAGAATCGCGGCGCTTTCGCCGATCACCGACAGGTCGGCACGCTTGATCATGTCGCAGCCTGGGTCCAGGTTGATCGCCACCACCTTGTCGCAGGCGCCAATGCCTTGCAGGTGCTGGATCGCCCCGGAAATGCCCACGGCCACATAGACCCGCGCCGTGACCCAGGTGCCGCTGGCACCGACCTGGCGATCACGGGCCATGAAGCCGTCGTCCACCGCCACTCGCGACGCACCTTCGGTAGCGCCCAGCGCGGCGGCCGTCTGATGGAACAAGGCCCAGTCCTTCACGCCATTGCCGCCGGAGAAAATGAATTCGGCCTCGGCCATGGGAATCGCCGCCGGGTCCACCGCCACCGCGCCGAGGTCTTCGATACGCGGCAGGCTGCGCGCCAGGGCTGTGGATAACTCCACGGGCAACGCTTCGTGACGGGTTTCGCTCACAGGCTCCGCGCATTCCACCGCCGCCAGAATCAAGCGCGGCAATGGCCGGGCCAAGTCTTCCTGGCCCGCACCCGCGCGGCCAATGCACTCATCGCCCTTGATCTGCCACACCCGCGTGGCCGGGCGTTCCTTGAGGCTCGCGGCAAAACGCCGGCCCAATTCGCCGCCGCCGCTGCGGCTGTCAGGCAGCAACCAGTGGCGCGGGTTGAACTGGTTATCCACAGCCCGCAGGCCCTGGACGCGTTGCTCCGGTGAATAACCGTCGAACGCGTGGCCTTCCAGCACCAGCAAGCGATCGACGCCCGCCGTGGCAAACGCAGTTTCCTTGTGCTCGCCAAACACCACCGCCAGCACTGCACCGTCGCTGCCCGCCAACTGGCGAGCCAGCCCGAGCACGTCGCGGTCGTGGCTGCTCAGGCGACCGCCGACCATGTCCGGTACCACGTTGATATAGAACGCCGGCGCAGCAACCTGATGCAGAGGCAACTGCACCTCCACCGCCGCCGTGCGTTTGGCTGCGCCACCTTGCTGAACACCGCTACGGTCAATGCGCTTGATGCCGTTGGGGCCGATAAAACCGAGGCCATGTACGTTTTTGCGAATGATGCCGTTAGGGCCCATCCAGCTTTGTTGCACGGGCTGCATCGCGGCATGCAGTGGGTGCAGGCGGTTACGGGCGATCCATTCGGCTCGGGGATCGCGGCGGATAATGTCGCTCATTAATGCACCTCCGCAGGTTCACGCTTGATAGGCGCTTTGGCTGGCGCAGCGTCTTCAAGCAAGGCATCGGCCACCAGTTCGGCGATGTCCTTGATCAACGGGCGCGGTTCTACCACGCCTTCGAGCATCGCCGTGCACTGCGGGCAACCCACCGCCACCAGTTCGGCGCCGGTTTCGCGAATGTCTTCCATGCGCATGTCGGGGATACGTTGCTTGCCAGGGATGTCGGTGATCGGCGCACCGCCGCCGCCGCCGCAGCAGCGTGAACGGAAACCGGAGCGTTGCATTTCCTTGACCTCAATCCCCAGCGCCCGCAGCACTTGGCGCGGCGCCTCGTATTCGCCGTTGTAACGGCCCAAGTAACACGGGTCGTGGTAGGTCACGCTGTTGCCCTTGTGCTGGCCCAGGTTCAGCGCGCCCTCGCCGATCAGCTCGGCCATGAAGGTGCTGTGGTGCTGCACGAGGTAGTTGCCGTTGAAGGCGCCGTACTCGTTTTTCAGCACGTGGAAACTGTGCGGGTCACAGGTGACGATGCGCTTGAAGCAGTACTTTTCCAGGGTCTGGATATTGCGCGTGGCCAACAATTGGAAGGTGGCTTCATCGCCAAGACGTCGCGCCACGTCGCCGCTGTCGCGTTCTTCCAGCCCGAGTACCGCGAAGTCGACCTTGGCCGCCTTCAGCACTTTGACGAACGCGCGCAGGGTGCGCTGGTTGCGCATGTCGAAGGCACCGTCGCCGACCCAGAACAGCACGTCGGCGGAGCCTTTTTCACTGAGCAACGGCAGGTTCAAGTCCGCCGCCCAGTTCAGGCGACCGCCGGGGGCAAAGCCGCCGGGGTTGTCGGTGGCGATCAGGTTTTCCAGGACTTCGGCGCCTTTGTTCGGCGTGGCGCCTTTTTCCAGGGTGAGGTAGCGGCGCATGTCGACGATGGCGTCCACGTGCTCGATCATCATCGGGCACTCTTCCACGCAGGCGCGGCAGGTGGTGCACGACCACAGGGTCTCGGCGTCCACCAGGCCATTGACGATCGGCTGGTGCGGGTTGCCGCCGTGCTCACCCAGCGGTTTGCCTGGATAGGGGCTGCCGGCGAACTTGGCATCGGTGCCACCGGCCAGGCCGACGACCATGTCCTGAATCAGCTTTTTCGGGTTCAGCGGCTGGCCGGCGGCGAAGGCCGGGCACGCCGCTTCGCACTTGCCGCACTGCACGCAGGCGTCGAACCCGAGCAGTTGGTTCCAGGTGAAATCCACGGGTTTTTCCACACCCAGTGGCGCGGTTTTATCGCTGAGGTCCAGTGGCTTCAGGCCGGTGGAACGGCCGCCACCAAAGCGTTCGGCGCGGCGGTGCCAGGCTAGGTGCAGGGCACCGGCGAAGGCGTGTTTCATTGGCCCGCCCCAGGTCATGCCGAAGAACATTTCAGACACGCCCCACAGCACGCCCACAGCCAACAGCGCGGCGAGCAGCCAACCGCCGAAGTCGGCAGGCAGAATCCCGGCCACCGGCAAGGTCACCAGGAAGAAGCTCACCGAGAACGCCATCAGGCTTTTCGGCAGGCGCATCCACGGGCCTTTGGACAGGCGTGCCGGTGGATGGCGGCGGCGCAGGTACATGAAGATGGCGCCGACAAACATCAACACCGAGGCCAGCAACAAGGCGTAGCCGAGGAGGCGGTTATGCAGGCCGAAACCGTGCACCAGGATTGCCAGCAGCGCCGACAGCACAAAGCCCAACGCCGTGGCGACGTGGGTGTTGGCGATGTATTTGTCGCGGGCAACCACGTGGTGCAGGTCGACCATGTAGCGCTTGGGCATGGCCAACAAGCCGCCGAGCAGGTCGACTTTGGACGCGCGGCCGCGACGCCACATGTTCGC
Organism: Pseudomonas sp.; assembly: GCF_049645325.1. Lineage (GTDB taxonomy): Bacteria > Pseudomonadota > Gammaproteobacteria > Pseudomonadales > Pseudomonadaceae > Aquipseudomonas. Next base: position 3,949 of record NZ_JBARTQ010000524.1, read on the forward strand.
CCTGCGCAGGGCGCCGAGGGCAGCAAGGCCCAAAGCGGCAAATAATAAAATGGGAAGCAGAGTGTTCAACATGGTGAAGCTCCCAAAGACCACACAGGTCTTACATGGGAACCGGATCAATGTGGGAGCTGGCTTGCCTGCGATGGCATCCACCCGGTTTCACTGAAGACCGAGTCGCCTGCATCGCGGGCAAGCCCGGCTCCCACATTGATCGGTTTCCACATTGGTTCAGTGTCGGGTCAGAAATCCTTGCATAGGCGCAGGGCGTCATAGATGGCGGCGTGGGTATTACGCTGGGCCACACAGTCACCGATGCGGAACAGCAAGTACCCGTCACCCGGCTCGCTCAGGCACGGCTGCGGCTTGATCGCGAACAAGGCTTCGATGTCCATCTGGCCCTTGTTGCGCGAACCTTCCTTGAGCCCGTAGTAGATCTCTTCGTCCGGGCGCACGCCGTTTTCCACGACAACCTGATCGACAACCCGCTCCTCTTTGGCGCCGGTGTATTCGTTCTCCAGCACCGCCACCAGCTTGTCGCCTTCGCGGTAGACCTTTTCCAGCATCATGTCGCCGGTCATGATCACTTCCTTGGGGTACATGCTGCGGTAGTACGTCGGGAACGACGTACCGCCGATGGCCACGCCCGGTTTAATATCGTCGGTGACGATCTCGACCTGGCTGCCTTTGTCCGCCAAAAAGTCCGCCACCGACATGCCGGTGAATTCGCAAATAGTGTCGTACACCAGCACGTTCTTGCCCGGCGCCACCTTGCCGTCGAGCACGTCCCAACTGCTGACGACCAGGCCTTCCGCCGCGCCCCAGTGTTCGTTCTGTTCCAGGAACGGATGCCCGCCGACGGCCAGCACCACCACATCGGGGCGCAGGTCGAGGATCGCCTCGGCGTTCGCCGCCACGCCCAGGCGCAGGTCGACGTTCAGGCGTGCCAGCTCCAGCTGGAACCAGCGGGTGATCCCGGCAATCTGGTCGCGTTGCGGGGCTTTCGACGCGGTGGTGATTTGCCCGCCGATAAATTCTTTCTTCTCGAACAGCGTCACATCGTGGCCACGTTCTGCGGCAACGCGCGCCGCTTCCATGCCGGCAGGGCCGGCACCGACCACCACGACTTTGCGTTTGGGCCCGCTGGATTTCTCGATGATGTGCGGCACGCCCATGTATTCACGCGAGGTCGCGGCGTTCTGGATGCACAGCACGTCCAGGCCCTGGTACTGGCGGTCGATGCAATAGTTGGCGCCGACGCACTGCTTGATCTGGTCGATCTGGCCCATCTTGATCTTGGCGATCAGGTGCGGGTCGGCGATATGGGCGCGGGTCATGCCGACCATGTCCACATAGCCGCCTTCGAGAATGCGCGTGGCCTGGTTCGGGTCCTTGATGTTCTGCGCGTGCAGCACCGGGGCCTTGACCACTTCCTTGATACCGGCGGCCAAGTGCAGGAACGGCTCCGGCGGATAACTCATGTTGGGGATTACGTTGGCCAGGGTGTTGTGGGTGTCGCACCCCGAGCCGACCACACCGATGAAGTCGAGCATGCCGGTGTCGTCGTAGTACTTGGCGATCTGCTTCATGTCTTCATGGGACAGGCCGTCCGGGTGGAATTCGTCGCCGCACAAACGAATGCCGACGCAGAAATCCGGGCCGACTTCAGCACGCACGGCCTTGAGCACTTCCAGGCCGAAACGCATGCGGTTTTCGAAGCTGCCGCCCCATTCATCCGTACGTTTGTTAACCCGTGGGCTCCAGAACTGGTCGATCATGTGCTGGTGCACCGCCGACAGTTCCACGCCGTCCAGGCCACCGGCTTTCGCACGCGCCGCAGCGCTGGCGTAGTTGCCGATCACGCGCCAGATTTCTTCCGGCTCAATGGTTTTGCAGGTGGCGCGGTGCACCGGCTCGCGGATGCCCGAGGGCGACAGCAATGTAGGCCAGTGCTCGCCGTCCCAGCGGGAGCGACGGCCCATGTGGGTAATCTGGATCATGATCTTGGCGCCATGCTTGTGCATGGCATCGGCCAGGTTCTGGAAATGCGGAATGATGCGGTCATCGGCCAGGTTCACCGATTTCCACCAGCCTTGCGGGCTGTCGATGGCCACGCTGGAAGAACCGCCGCAGATCGCCAGGCCGATCCCGCCCTTGGCTTTCTCTTCGTAATACTTCACATAGCGGTCGGTGGTCATGCCGCCGTCGGTGGCATACACCTCGGCGTGGGCGGTACTGAGCACGCGGTTGCGGATGGTCAGTTTGCCGATCTGGATCGGCGCGAACATTGCTTCGAAAGCCATGGCACGGTTCCTCGACTTACAACGGCTTGACGGTGAACAAGCCGTCGTCGTGGCCCTCTTCGGAGCCTCCGTAGACTTGCTCGGCTACGGTGCGGACCTGGCTGCCGCGCGCCTGCAGAATCTGGTCCATCGCGCCGGCAAACCAGCCGGTGAACATGTAGTCGACCTTGCGCCCGACCTTGCCGTACACGTAGACGAATGCCGAGTGTTCGAGCTTGACGCTGGCGGTGCCTTTGTCGAGGTCGATGTCCTGGATCTTGAACAAGCCCCAGCCGCGTTGCGACAGGCGCTTCATGTAGTGCTCGAACACCGCAACGCCTTCCAGGCCGTGGCATTCAGCTTCTTTTTCACACCAGTGCCAGGCGGATTTGTAGCCGGCCTTGTAGAGGATTTCGGCGTAGGCCTCGGCGCCCAGCACTTCTTCGATGCCCATGTGGTTGTTGACGAAGAAATGGCGCGGCACGTACAGCATCGGCAGGGCGTCAGAGGTCCAGACACCGGTTTCGCTGTCGACTTCGATTGGCAATTGCGGGGCGATTTTGGCCATGGAAACTTAACTCCAGAAAAATTCTTTTTCAGTGCTGAGCAAAGCTTTTGCTTTGCTCTTATAAACAAGCCGTGTGAGTGACTTTGGAGCCGTAGCGAGCACGTCGAGAGCAAGGAAGGACCGGAGCGACAAGCGAGACAGTACGGGACGTACGGCGAGTTTGGCGCGAGGACCTGACGCAGCTATCGGCGAGCGCAGTAGGCTCCAGAGTTATTCACTCGCCCCAGACGTCTTTCAGGACGCTGACCCAGTTCTCGCCCATGATCTTGCGCACCACACGCTCAGGATGGCCGCGCTTGAGCAGGGTCTCGGTGAGGTTGGGGAACTCGCCCACGGTGCGGATGCCCAGCGGGTTGATGATCTTGCCGAAGCTGGTCAGGCGGCGGGCGTAGCCCTTGTCGTGGGTCAGCATTTCGAAGAAATCCTGGCCATGGCCCTGGGTAAAGTCGGTGCCGATGCCGATGGCGTCTTCGCCGACGATGTTCATGGTGTATTCGATGGCTTCGGCGTAGTCGTCGATGGTCGAGTCGATGCCCTTGGCCAGGAACGGCGCGAACATGGTCACGCCGACAAAACCGCCGTGGTCGGCGATGAACTTCAGTTCTTCATCAGACTTGTTGCGCGGGTGCTCTTTAAGGCCAGAAGGCAGGCAATGGGAATAGCACACCGGCTTTTTCGATTCGAGGATGACTTCTTCGCTGGTCTTGGAGCCCACGTGGGACAAGTCGCACATGATGCCGACCCGGTTCATCTCGCCCACGACCTCACGGCCAAAGCCCGACAGGCCGCCATCGCGCTCGTAGCAACCGGTGCCGACCAGGTTTTGGGTGTTGTAGCACATCTGCACCACGCCTACGCCGAGCTGCTTGAAGATCTCGACGTAGCCGAGCTGGTCTTCAAACGCATGGGCGTTCTGGAAGCCGAAGATGATGCCGGTTTTGCCCAGTTCTTTGGCGCGCCGGATATCGGCGGTGGTTTTCACCGGGATCACCAGGTCGCTGTTCTCGCGGATCAGGGTCTGGCTGGCCACGATGTTATTGATCGTGGCCTGGAACCCTTCCCACACCGACACGGTGCAGTTGGCGGCGGTCAGGCCACCTTTGCGCATGTCCTCGAACAGGTCGCGGTTCCACTTGGCAATGATCAGCCCGTCGATAACGATGCTGTCGGCGTGCAATTCGGCTGGGCTCATCAGGCGTCCCCTTATTGGCGATTCATGCGCCGAATCGTCTGCCGGCGCTTTGGGGCCAGCATATGCCCCGGGGCCGACGGAGCCGGGTGCAAAAACGACAGGGGAATTGCCGAAAGCGTCAATCCGCGACAAAGGGCACCAAGACACGTCTGACTGGTGGCTGTTCTTTGTCTTACGCTTGAGCCAGAATTCCGCATCACCTGATATGAGACGGCGCAATGAAATCGATTTTCCTGGCTTTGGCACTCATCGCAACCGGCGTCCACGCGGCCGAAGACACCGACAACACACCGTGCGATGGCATTGAAAACGACAAGCAAACCCTGGAATGCGCCACCTTCAACAAAACCACGGCCGAGCAATTGCTCAAGGATAACTACCAAGGCCTGCTGGAACGCATGGGTTCGACCTATGGCAGCAACAAGTCGCAACTGGCCGACGTTACCGCTCGTCTGAAGGACGCCCAGCAAAAATGGGAAAAACTGCGCGATGCCGATTGCGCCGTGGACACCTTTCCGGCGGTGAGCGGCAGCAAGGAATACGCGATTCAACAGAATGATTGTTTGGCGCGGATGAGTGATGAGCGGTCGGAGTTTTTGGAGTCGATTGGGCAGGAATAAGCGACAATCTGCGCCACTTTCTCTATGAACCAAGGCTTCTCATGACTATCTGCGGCATCGAAATCAAAGGCAGCGAAGCCATCATCGCCGTCGCTTCCCTGGACAACCAGGCGCTGACCCACGTCGCCTTGGCCACCAAGAAAATCGCCTTGGAAGACGACGAGGAAGCAGCCAACGTCAAAGCCTTTGCCGCCCAGGTGAAGGCGTTTGTGCAAGCGAACGCCATTACCCGTATCGCCATCAAGAAGCGCAGCAAGAAAGGCGAGTTCGCCGGTGGCCCGACCACGTTCAAGATTGAAGGGGTGTTTCAGCTGCTGGATGGGGTTGAAGTGACGCTGCTGTCGCCGCAGACCATTAATGCGCAGAACAAGAAGCACAACTTTGAGCTGCCGGCGACGCTGAACAAGTATCAGCATGAGGCCTTCAAGGCCGCGTGTTCGGCACTGGTGAAGAAGTAAGCCACACCCCACATTCAATGTGGGGCTGCCTTATGTGGGAGCTGGCTTGCCTGCGATGCGGACACCTCGGTTTTTCAGGTCGACCAAACCGATGCCATCGCAGGCAAGCCAGCTCCCACAGTTGATCGTTGTCGCATCAGCTACCGGCGCGCGACCTGTGCAGCAGCCAATCACCAAATGTTTTGTCTTCCAGGGCATACCCGCCCCGGCTCGACTTCCACACCAGCTCCTTGTCGCGCAGCGCATCGATGCAGGCCTGAATGGTCTGGGTGCCCGGCACCACGTCGCTGCCCATGTCCTCCAGCGCCTTGCTTACGGCAGTGAGCGTGCTGTCGGTAAACGGCGCGAAGGGTTCGTTGTTTTGCGAACGCGCCACCATCACTTCCAACACCGCACGCTGGGGGATGGTGAGGTTGTTCCAGGCGCTTTCGAACTCGGTCCACACGCCAGCGCGCAGCAGTTCGGCACGGCTGTGCAGCAATTGGCCCAGGTTACTCGCCTCGCCCAGTTCCAGCGCCACTTCACCGATGAGGGTGCGCAGCATCTCGGGGCGGCGGCCTACCAACTCAAACGCCTCATCAATATCGGCGGCGTTGAATTGATTGGTTTTGGCCAAGTGCGCGTTGAGGTGCAGGGTGTAGGCCTGGGTGAATTCTTTGCCGAGCAAGGGAAACGGCGTGATGCTGGAGCCGAAAAACGGCTGACTTTTGCCCAGCACCAAATGCGCAAGCTTGTCGCGATTGGAACCGGTGAACACCAGGTGCAAGCCGCTCCCATCCTCGTCCCGGCCTTGGTTGAGCTGATCCCGAGCCGCCTTCAGCGCAAACATCGCGTTGATACCGGACTCGCTGGTTAAAGCGTGCTGCGCTTCGTCAATGACCAGCACGACGGGTTTTTCCGCAGCGCTGTGGAGCAATTCCAAGGCTTGGGTCAGCGTTGCGCCGACCGGCAATTGTGGCTTGGTAAAGTCCCAGGACAGCGTGCGCAGAAAGCTCAGCCTCTCGATGCCGATGTTCTTGGCCAGCTTGCGAATGCCCTTCTCAAAGGGCACCAGTGCACCCGCGATGGCGCTGGCAATCAACTCGGCCGGATCTTTCTCTTTGTCGGCCCAGAGATCGACATACACCGTCAGCCAGCCCCGGAGCTGACATTCCGGGATCAAGTCTTCGCGCAAAAAGGTGCTTTTACCGGTACGCCGAGGCGCTGCGAGGAACAGGCCCGACGTGAAATCCTGAATCCCGGCCCCCACCAAGCCATCAGCAATGCTGCGAGCCAGCGTCGGGCGACGGAACACGAAGCCGCTGTTCTTGGACATGGTTTTATACTCAATTATGGCAAGCACTATAAATTATAGTCACAAGTATAATTGACTATAATTGCCCGTCAAACCACCTCTCGTCGCCGGTCCTCCCTCGGACACTTGGCAAACCTTGCCCGGTAACTGCGGGTGAAATACGACGGCGACTCAAACCCGCACGCAATGCTTACCTCGAGCACGCTCAGATCGCTCTGGCGCAACAGCTGGCGGGCTTTTTCCAGGCGCAGGCCGAGGTAGAAGTTGCTCGGTGTTTCGTTCAGGTGCAGGCGAAACAGGCGTTCCAGCTGACGCCGGGTGACGTTGATCGCGTCAGCCAGCGCCAAGGTGCTCAGCGGCGGCTCGGTGTGCTGTTCCATCTCGCCGATCACCTGCACCAGCTTTTTGTTGTTGATGCCGTAGCGCGTGGCGATCTGCATGCGCTGGTGGTCTTTGCGCGGGCGGATGCGCCCGAGCACGAATTGCTCGGAAACCTGGATCGCCAGGTCCGGGCCGTGGGCCTGGGCGATCAGGTCGAGCATCAGGTCGATGGACGCGGTGCCGCCGGCGCAGGTGATGCGGCGGCGGTCGATCTCGAACAGTTCCTGGGTCACGGTGAGGTGTGGATACGATTCCTTGAATGCGTCGATGGCTTCCCAGTGCAGGGTCAAGCGGTGGCCGTCGAGCAGGCCCGCTTCGGCCAGCACGCAGGCACCGGTGTCGATGGCGCCGAGGGTCACGCCGTCGTGGTCGAGGCGGCGCAGCCAATGTTCCAGCGCGGGCGTGGCGAACTTCAGGGGTTCGAAGCCGGCGACCACCATCAGCGTCGCGCCCTTTTTCAGTGGCTCCAGCGCGGCGTCGGCGTTGACCGACATGCCATTGCTCGCCAGCACCGCGCCGCCGTCGGCGCTCAAGACGTGCCAGCGGTACAGCTCGCCGCGAAAACGGTTGGCCACGCGCAGCGGTTCCAGCGCGGAGATAAAGCCGATGGCCGAAAAGCCCGGCATCAGCAGAAAGTAGAAATCCTGGGACATGGTGGCGCTCTCGTACGACGGGCAGCGTGGCACTGTGATACTCCCGTTCATGGGCGGATTCAAGGGGGCAGGTCGCTGCAGTGCAAGAGCTGGTCGCCGCCGTGCGTTTTGCCGGCCCTCAAGCTGCGTAACTTGGCCTCACGGCGCACAAAGACGCCGGACCCCACAATAACGACCTGCCGAGGGATCCACCATGAACCGACTGATCAGCCGCTGCGTGCTTGCACTCAGCGCCAGCGCCATTTTGAGCACCAGCGTACTCGCGGCCGACGCAGAATCTTGCCGGAACGTGCGCATGGGCGTGGTGAACTGGACCGACGTAATCGCCACCAGTGCCATGACCCAAGTGCTGCTCGACGGCCTCGGCTACAAGACCAAACAGACCAGCGCCTCCCAGCAGATCATCTTCGCCGGCATCCGCGACCAGCGCCTGGACATGTTCCTCGGCTACTGGAACCCGCTGATGACCCAGACCATCACCCCGTTCGTCGACGCCAAGCAAGTCAAAGTCCTCGAAAAACCCAGCCTGGAAGACGCGCGCGCCACCCTCGCCGTGCCGACTTACCTGGCAGACAAGGGCCTGAAAACCTTTGCCGATATCGCCAAGTTTGAAAAGGAGCTGGGCGGCAAGATTTACGGCATCGAGCCAGGCTCGGGCGCCAACACCCAGATCAAGGCGATGATCGCCAAGAACCAGTTCGGCCTGGGCAAATTCCAGCTGGTGGAATCCAGCGAGGCCGGCATGCTCGCCGCCGTCGACCGCGCCGTGCGCCGCAAAGAAGCCGTGGTGTTCTTCGGCTGGGCGCCGCACCCGATGAACGTCAACGTCGCCATGACCTACCTCACCGGCAGCGACGACGCCCTGGGCCCGAACGAAGGCATGGCCACGGTGTGGAGCGTCACGTCGCCGACCTACGCCGAGCAGTGCCCCAACGTGCATAAACTGCTGAGCAACCTGACCTTCACCGCCGCCGACGAGAGCCGGATGATGCAGCCGTTGCTGGACCACAAGGACGCCGTCGAGTCCGCCAAGCAGTGGCTCAAGGATCACCCGCAAGACCAGCAGCGCTGGCTCGAAGGCGTGACCACCTTCGACGGCAAACCGGCTGCAGCCAACCTGCAACTGACCAGCAAATAACCTGATTCGAATCACCGTGTCGCAGCCGCTGCTGGCTGCGAACGGCATCACTACGCCCGCCTGTAAGGAACCGCCTCATGAACCACGACGTCATCATCACCTGCGCACTCACCGGTGCTGGCGACACGACCAGCCGAAGCCCACACGTGCCGGTCACTCCCAAACAAATCGCCGCCGCCGCGGTGGAAGCCGCCAAAGCTGGCGCGACCGTGGTGCACTGCCACGTGCGCGACCCCGAAACCGGCAAGTTCAGCCGCGACGTCGCCCTGTACCGCGAAGTGATGGAGCGCATCCGCGAGGCCGACGTCGACATCATCGTCAACCTCACCGCCGGCATGGGCGGCGACCTGGAGATCGGTGGCGGCGAGAACCCGATGGAGTTCGGCCCCAATACCGACCTGGTCGGCCCGCTGACCCGCCTGGCGCACGTGGAAGCGTTGCTGCCGGAAATCTGCACCCTGGACTGCGGCACCCTGAACTTCGGCGACGGCGACACTATTTATGTGTCCACCCCCGCGCAGTTGCGTGCCGGCGCCAAACGCATTCAAGAGCTGGGCGTAAAAGCCGAGCTGGAAATTTTCGACACCGGCCACCTGTGGTTCGCCAAACAGATGATCAAGGAAGGCCTGCTCGACAACCCGCTGTTCCAACTGTGCCTGGGCATTCCGTGGGGCGCGCCGGCCGACACCACCACCATGAAAGCCATGGTCGACAACCTGCCGGCTGATGCGGTGTGGGCTGGCTTCGGCATTGGCCGCATGCAAATGCCGATGGCGGCGCAAGCGGTGCTCCTGGGCGGCAACGTGCGCGTCGGCCTGGAAGACAACCTGTGGCTGGACAAGGGCGTACTCGCCACCAACGGCCAGTTGGTGGAACGCGCCAGTGAAATCCTCAGCCGCTTGGGCGCGCGGGTCATGACCCCGGCGGAAGGCCGAATCAAGATGGGCCTGACCAAGCGCGGCTAGACCAGACACCAAAACACCCTGTGGGAGCGGGCTTGTGTGGGAGCGGGCTTGCTCGCGAAAGCGGTGGATCAGTCACCGACTGCATCAACTGACACGCTGCATTCGCGAGCAAGTCGAATCGTCGCACCGCCGCTCCCACATTTTGAACGGGTTGCCAAAACAGAATTAGCGAATACTTTAGGAATTTGCCATGAGCTTTATCACTGAAATCAAAACCTTCGCCGCCCTCGGCAGCGGTGTTATCGGCAGCGGCTGGGTCTCCCGCGCCCTGGCCCACGGCCTCGATGTGGTCGCCTGGGACCCGGCGCCCGGTGCTGAAGCGGCGCTGCGCAAGCGTGTCGCCAATGCCTGGGGCGCCCTGGAGAAGCAAGGCCTGGCGCCGGGCGCCTCCCAAGACCGCCTGCGCTTTGTCGCGACCATTGAAGAATGCGTGAAAGACGCCGACTTCATCCAGGAAAGCGCCCCGGAACGCCTGGAGCTGAAACTGGAATTGCACAGCAAGATCAGCGCGGCGGCCAAGCCAAATGCATTGATTGGCTCCAGCACCTCTGGCCTGTTGCCAAGCGAGTTCTACGAGGGTTCGACCCACCCGGAACGCTGCGTGGTGGGCCACCCGTTCAACCCGGTTTACCTGCTGCCGCTGGTGGAAGTGGTCGGCGGCAAGAACACCGCGCCGGAAGCAATTCAAGCGGCAATCAAGGTGTACGAATCCCTCGGCATGCGCCCGCTGCACGTGCGCAAGGAAGTGCCAGGCTTTATCGCCGACCGCTTGCTTGAAGCCCTGTGGCGCGAGGCGCTGCACCTGGTCAACGACGGCGTGGCGACCACCGGCGAAATCGACGATGCGATTCGTTTTGGCGCGGGCTTGCGCTGGTCGTTCATGGGCACCTTTTTGACCTACACCCTGGCGGGCGGCGATGCCGGAATGCGGCACTTCATGGCGCAGTTCGGCCCGGCCTTGCAGTTGCCGTGGACGTACTTGCCGGCGCCGGAACTGACCGACAAATTGATCGATGATGTGGTCGATGGCACCACTGACCAGTTGGGCACACACAGCATTTCGGCGCTGGAGCGCTATCGTGATGATTGCTTGTTGGCAGTGCTGGAAGCGGTGAAGACTACTAAGGAAAAACACGGTATGACTTTCGCTGAATAACGAATGTGGGAGCGGGCTTGCTCGCGAA
>NZ_JBARTQ010000525.1:0-2410 GCF_049645325.1 Pseudomonas sp.
AAGCCCGCTCACTACAACGATGTGTAGATACTTATGCTGCGATGAGGCCCTCACCGCCACCCAAAATCTGCCTACCGCAACCCATCCCGAAACTGCCCCGGCGTCATCCCGGTCCAGCGCTTGAACGCCCGGCTGAAGCTGCTGGTGTCGGCAAACCCGAGTAAATGGCTGATCTCCGCCAACGAACACTGCGGGTCCCGCAAGTGCTGCAGCGCCAGGTTCTCCCGGCATTCATTGAGCAGTGCATCAAAGCGACAGCCTTCGTCCGCCAGGTGCCGCTGCAGGCTGCGCAAACTCAAGTGCAACGCCTGGGCGATACGTTCGGCGCTCGGCTCGCCGTCCGGCAATTGCGCCTCGATGGCGCCGCGCACCTTGCGCTCCCAGGTCAGCGGTTGCAGTTGGGCCAGCGTGCGCTTGAGCACGGTTTCGTTGTGCGCGGCCAACTCCGGGTTGGCGTCGTCCAGGTGGCTGTCGAAATCCTGCGCGGCAAACTCGAGCCGATCCTCCTCTGCGCCGAAAAACACCGGTGCGCGAAACACCGTGTGCCACGGCTTGGGGTCTGCCGGCTCCGGTCGTCGCAGGTGTACGGCCAAGGGTGCGTATTCGCGGCCCAGGCGGTTGCGGCAGGTGCGCACATAAATCGCCGCAAACGCATCGATGGCTTCGAAGGCTGGCGCCGGGCTCCCCTGGGGTTTCAGCAAACGAAACCGATAGCGCTCGCCCTCCCGGCTAAGCTCCAGCGTCAGGGCGTCGCTGACCACTTGGTGGTAACGCACGATGCGCTCGAACACCTCGCGCAAACTGCCGCTGGCCACCAGGGCGTACCCCAGCGCGTGAAAGGTCGTGGGGCTGACAAACCGTGACACCCGCAACCCGATTGCCGGATCGCCGCTGGCGTTCACCGCCAGTTCCCACAAGCGCGTGGTGGCCGACAGCGGGTAGCGCGCGTTGGGGTCGTCCATCTGCTGCGGGTCGAGCCCGGCCTGCACGCACAGCGCGGCACTGTCGAGGTCCAGGGCGTCGAGCTGCTTGCGCAGCGCGCGGGTCCAGCTGGCGAGTGAGGTGGGTTCGGTCATGGCGATTGGCGCTTGCGGTCAACAGGTTGGCGTGTGGGGCTGATGCTCTGGCGCACCGCTTGGGCCAGGATGCATCTGTCAATAAACAAGAGGATGGGAGCATGGACGGTACTTCTGCAAGTCCCCAACAGATGAACGCACAGCAGCGTTCAGCAAAAATTCGCGAGGTGGTGCTCGCCGAAGGCGTGCGACTGCGCCAGCAGCACCCCTGGCTGTTGCATCAGGACGCGCTGGGCGCGGGCATCCTGGCCTTTGCGTTGGTGGGCATGCTCGGTTCGGCGGCGCTCTACATCACCGGCCACATGGCTTGGTGGGTGTGCCTGTTGCTCAACGCATTCCTGGCCTCGCTGACCCACGAGCTGGAACACGACCTGATCCACAGCATGTACTTTCGCAAGCAGCGCCTGCCCCACAACCTGATGATGGGCCTGGTGTGGCTGGCGCGGCCAAGCACGATCAACCCGTGGATTCGCCGGCACCTGCACCTCAATCACCATAAAGTCTCCGGTACCGAGACCGACATGGAAGAGCGCGCCATCACCAATGGCGAGCCGTGGGGTTTCGCGCGGTTGCTGATGGTCGGCGATAACGTGATGTCGGCGTTTATCCGCATGCTGCGCGCGAAAACCTGGGGCCACAAATTCAAGATTCTCAAGCGCTCGTTGCTGGTGTACGCACCGCTGGCGCTGCTGCACTGGGGCGCTTGGTATGTGTTTCTTGGTTTTCATGCGGCCAATGGCATTGCCAGCCTGATGGGCACGCCCATCGAGTGGTCAGCCGGCACCTTGCAGCTGATGCAGGTGGTCGATATCGCTGCGGTGGTGATCATCGGTCCGAATGTGCTGCGCACGTTCTGCCTGCACTTTGTCAGCTCCAACATGCATTACTACGGCGATGTGGAGTTGGGTAATGTGATCCAGCAAACCCAGGTGCTCAACCCTTGGTGGATGTGGCCGTTGCAGGCGTTTTGCTTCAACTTCGGCAGTACCCATGGCATTCACCATTTTGTGGTGAAGGAGCCGTTCTATATTCGCCAGATGACGGCGAGGGTGGCGCACAAGGTTATGGCTGAGATGGGGGTGCGGTTCAACGATTTTGGTACGTTTGCGCGGGCTAATCGGCTTGAGCCTCGGGTGCAGGTGCTGCCTCAGGAACGGCGTGTGGCTGAGGCTTGAGGTTGGGTTGTTGGTGTGTTGGGGGGGTGAGTACATATCCGTTGTTGGGGTGATGGCGGGTATGGGTTCCGCTCTTACAGCGGCTCACTTTTGATAGAGCGCAAAAGTAAGCAAAACGCTCTTGCCCCTCCACTCGGCACCTCGCCTAGGCTCGGTGTG
>NZ_JBARTQ010000526.1:0-7790 GCF_049645325.1 Pseudomonas sp.
CACGATGGCCGCACGCAGGCTTGAATCCGTGGGTAACCCGGCAGGACGCCGGGTTAGCCGTGTTGGGCCATGGATGGCCCGTCACGGCGGCCCACGGATTCAAGCCGGAGTGCGGGCACACCGAGCCGGAGGCGAGGTGCCGAGTGGAGGGGCAAGAGCGTTTTGGTTACTTTTGCGCTCTATAAAAAGTGACCCGCTGTAAGAGCGGAACCCATAGAGGCCATCACCCAAATAACGGATATGCCCACAAAGCAAAGCAAGCCCCCCGAAGCCCCCCAAAAAAACAGCACATACATCCAATTCCCCAAAACCCAACCCCCCCAGACTCCCCCAACGCTCAACTCTCCAGGGGGGAATCAAAAAGCCATGGACCCAACACCCAAAACCAGCCCAGACGAAGTCGTCACCCTGGTCGTCAAACACCTCATCAAGCCCGGCCACGAAGCCGACTACGAAGCCTGGCTGCGCCGCATCGTGCGTATCGCCGGCGAGCGTCCCGGGCACCTCGGCGTCGATGTCGTGCGCAGCCAACAAAACAGCCTGGCACTGTTCACCTGCGTCCTGCGCTACCGCTCCACCGACGCGCTCGAACGCTGGCTCGACTCCCCCGAGCGCAAAACCCTGATCGACGAAGCCGCGCCCTTGCTCGCCAACGGCGACAACACTGAAATCGGTGCGGTCAACGAGTTCTGGTTCGCCCCCCTGGCTGACAGCGCCGCCAAACCCCCGCGCTGGAAACAAGCAGTGGTCACCCTGTTTGTGATCCTGCCGCTGACGCTGCTGATTCCGATCATCTGGGGGCCGGTGCTGCGCCTGCACCCGTTCCTCTCCAACTATGTGGTCGCCACCTTCCTGGTGACCGTGACCATCGTGCTGCTGGTGGTCTACCTGCTGATGCCGGCCGCCACCCGCCTGTTTGCTCCCTGGCTTGAAGCCTCTGTTAAGGAAACCCTATGAACGCCGATCTGATTCTGTTCAATGGCCAGTTCCACACCGTGGACCGTGAAAACCCGCGTGCGACCGCCGTCGCCATCCGCGAGGGCCGCTTCGTGGCCGTCGGCACCGACGGCGAGGCCATGGCCTTGCGCGGCAGTGGCACCCAGGTCATCGACCTCAAGGGCCGCACCGTGATCCCCGGGCTTAACGACTCACACTTGCACCTGATCCGTGGCGGGCTGAACTACAACCTCGAACTGCGCTGGGAAGGCGTGCCCTCCCTGGCCGACGCGTTGCGCATGCTCAAGGACCAGGCCGACCGCACACCCACGCCGCAATGGGTACGCGTGGTGGGTGGCTGGAACGAATTCCAGTTCGCCGAAAAGCGCATGCCGACCCTGGAAGAACTCAACCAGGCCGCGCCGGACACGCCGGTGTTTGTGCTGCACCTGTACGACCGCGCCTTGCTCAACCGTGCTGCCCTGCGGGTGGCCGGTTACACCAAGGACACGCCGAACCCGCCGGGCGGCGAGATCGTGCGCGACAGCAACGGCAACCCCACCGGCATGCTGGTGGCGCGGCCGAACGCGATGATTTTGTACTCGACCTTGGCCAAAGGCCCGAAACTGCCGCTGGAATACCAGGTCAACTCGACGCGCCAGTTCATGCGTGAACTCAACCGCCTCGGCCTCACCAGCGCCATCGACGCCGGCGGCGGTTTCCAGAATTACCCCGACGACTACGCGGTGATCGAGCAACTGGCCAAGGACGAACAGCTGACGATACGCATCGCCTACAACCTGTTCACCCAAAAGCCCAAGGAAGAACTCAGCGACTTCAAGCACTGGACCGGCAGCGTCACCCTGCACCAGGGCGATGACTACCTGCGCCACAACGGCGCGGGCGAGATGCTGGTGTTTTCCGCGGCGGATTTCGAGGATTTCCTCGAACCGCGCCCCGACCTGCCGTTGACCATGGAACAGGAGCTGGAACCGGTGGTGCGCCACCTGGTCGAGCAGCGCTGGCCCTTCCGCTTGCACGCCACGTATGACGAATCCATCTCGCGCATGCTCGACGTGTTCGAGAAGGTCAACCGCGACATTCCGTTCAATGGCTTGCCGTGGTTCTTCGACCATGCCGAAACCATTACGCCGAAAAACATTGAGCGCGTACGGGCGCTGGGCGGCGGTATTGCGATCCAGGACCGCATGGCGTTCCAGGGCGAGTACTTTGTGGAACGCTACGGCGCCAAAGCCGCCGAAGCCACGCCGCCGATCAAGCGCATGCTCGCCGAAGGCGTGCCGGTAGGGGCGGGCACCGACGCCACACGCGTGTCGAGTTACAACCCGTGGACCTCGCTGTACTGGATGGTCAGCGGCCGTACCGTGGGTGGTCTTGAACTGCACGCCGAAGGCTTGCCGCGCCTCACCGCGCTGGAGCTGTTTACCCATGGCAGCGCCTGGTTCTCGTCCGAGCAGGGCAAGAAGGGCCAGATCAAGGTCGGCCAGTTAGCCGATGTCGCCGCGCTCTCGGCCGATTTTTTCAGCGTCGATGAAGAAGCCATCAAGTGGATCGAATCGGTACTGACCGTGGTCGGCGGCAAGGTGGTGTATGGCGCCGGCGACTTCGAGGGTTTTGCCCCGCCGCGTGTACCGGTGCTGCCGGACTGGTCGCCGGTGGTCAAGGTGCCGGGCCATTGGCGCCCGACCTCGCCGTTGCAGGCGCAAGTGCATCAGTGCAGCGGCCCGTGCGGTGTGCATGCCCATGGCCATGAAAAAGCGCGCCTTTCGAACGCACCGGTCAGCGACTTCCAGGGTTTCTGGGGTGCGTTTGGCTGTTCGTGCTTTGCCTTCTGATTTAAAACCCCCAAAGGAGTTACCCCATGACTTACAAGCGCTTGAACAAAGACGACGCCGTGGTGCTGTTGGTGGATCACCAGACCGGCCTGATTTCTCTGGTGCAGGATTTTTCGCCCAACGAATTCAAGAACAACGTGCTGGCCCTGGCCGACGTGGCCAAGTTCTTCAAGTTGCCGACCATCCTCACCACCAGTTTTGAAAGCGGCCCTAACGGCCCTCTGGTGCCAGAGCTCAAGGCACTGTTCCCGGACGCGCCGTACATTGCGCGCCCTGGCCAGATCAACGCCTGGGACAACGAAGATTTCGTCAAGGCCGTCAAGGCTACTGGCCGCAAGCAGATCATCATTGCCGGTGTGGTGACGGATGTGTGCGTCGCGTTCCCGACCTTGTGCGCCCTCGCTGAAGGCTTCGAAGTGTTTGTGGTTACCGACGCTTCCGGCACCTTCAACGAAACCGTGCAACAAGCTGCCTGGGCGCGCATGACAGCCGCTGGCGCTCAGTTGGTGAACTGGTTCTCCGTGGCCTGCGAGCTGCAGGTTGACTGGCGCAACGACATGGAAGGCCTGGCCAACCTGCTGTCGCCGCGCATTCCCAACTACCGCAACCTGATGAACAGCTACTCGGCGTTTACCGCCAAGTAACCGGTTCTCAAGCCCCTGATCATTCCCACGCTCTGCGTGGGAATGCATCCAGTGACGCTCCGCGTCACGACCTGCAAGCAGACACAGAACGTCCAGGGCGGCATTCCCACGCAGAACGTGGGAACGACCAAGTGTGCGTGTTATAAAACCGCTAAATGTCTACCGAGAAGCGACAATGAACCCCTTCGAAGACATGCGCCTGTTCTGCCAGGTCATGGAATCCGGCAGCTTCACTGCCGCCGCCGAACAACTGGGCCTGTCCAAGCAATTCGTCAGCCGCCGCCTGATCCAGCTGGAAGAGCGGCTGGGCGTGCGCTTGCTCAACCGCTCCACCCGCCGCCTGGATGTCACGCCGCTCGGCCAGAGTTACTACGAGTCCGCCTTGCGCCTGCTCAGTGAAGTCGAGCAGGTGGAGCAGGGCATCGCCGGCCAGAACAGCGAGCCGCGCGGCACCCTTCGCCTCAGCGCGCCGTTGTCGTTTGCCATGGCCCACCTCGGCTGCCTGTTGCCGTTGTTCCTGCAACGGCACCCGCACGTGTCGGTGGAGGTGGATTTGAGCGACCGCCCCGTGGACCTGATCGGCGAAGGCTATGACCTGGTGCTGCGCATCGGCACGCTCGAAGACTCCACCCTGATTGCCCGACGCATCGCCAGCATTCAGCGTGTGTACTGCGCCAGCCCCGACTACCTGGCCCTGCGCGGCACGCCACTCAAACCCGACGACCTCGCCGACCACGATTGCCTGCCCTACGGCCATGGCCGCCAGGTGCAATGGCGGTTTCAGACCAAGGGCAAGTTGCAGTCGGTGAATGTCGCCGGGCGCATGCGCGTGAATAACGGCGAGTTGCTGCGCGACACCGCGATCGCCGGGCTGGGCGTGACTTACCTGCCGACCTTTATCGTCGCAGACGCCCTGAAAGACGGGCGCTTGGTGACGGTGCTCGAAGACTTCGCGCCAGAAGCCCTGACCCTGTCGGCCGTCTACCCCCAGCACCGGCAGAGCTCAAGGCCGGTGCAGGCGTTGGTGGAGTTCCTGCGCGAGCGCCTGGCCGGTGGTTGCTGAAAAACTGGCAAGACGCCGACCCCCTGTGGGAGCGGGTTTGCTCGCGAAAGCGCAGTGTCAGCTGCCTTATTTGTCGCTGACACACCGTATTCGCGAGCAAGCCCGCTCCCACCGTTTGAAGGGGGCCGGGCTCAGAGACGGACGAGGTTCGTCAGTTCCAAACCGCTCAAATAACGCTCCAGGTTCGCCAGGAACGTATCGGCAATCTCGTGCTTGCTGTTCGTCGAAATCGCCGACGTATGTGGCGACAGCCGTACGCGCGGGTGGGTGTACAGCGGGTGTCCGTCCGGCAGCGGTTCTGGTTCGGTGACGTCCAGCGACGCCAGGCCGATCTGGCCGTTATCCAAGGCTTCCAGCAACGCCTCTTGATCCAGCAAACCACCGCGAGCGATGTTGATCAGGTGCAGCCCCGGCTTGGCGCTGCCCAGCACCTCGCGGTTAACGATATGCCGCGTCGCCTCGGTCAGCGGCGCGGCCAGCACCAGGTGGTCGGCACGGGCGAACAGGTCGTGGATGTCCTTTGCTGCTTCAACACCGTCGACATCGAAGGGCGTCTGGCTCTGACGCAGCGCGACGACATTGATCCCCAGGGCCTGGGCTTTCTGCGCGAGGCTGCGACCAATCGCACCAAAGCCGAGAATGCCCAGCGTGGTGCCCTTGAGCGGGCGCAACGCGGTGAAACTCCATTGCGCATCCTGCACCCAGATCGCCGGCAAATGCTTGGCCGCGGCGAAGATTGCCGCCAGGGCAAATTCTGCGAGGTTATCGGCGGCAGCGCCCCGTGAGGTCGTCACCGACGGGCCGTTGAACAGCCATTGCGGGTAGAAGTCGATGCCCGACGACACCAGGTGCACCCACTTTGCACCGTACGGCCAGCCCGGCGGCGGCGTATCAGGCGCGGTATAGCCGCGCACATTAATCGGGCGCAGCAGCAGGATATTCGCCTGGGGCGGCAGGTCACTTGGCACGCCGACGGGCACGCCGATCACTTGGGCTTCAGGGTGCAGCGGTGCGAGGCGCTCGCGGATCACTTGGTTGAAATCTTCGTCCAGCTGACTGGCGATAATCACCTGACTCATGTGCGTTCCTTCTGACGTTGGGCGAACACAGCTTTGCCGACGCCTTGCAGCACGGCGTCGTTCTGTGGGGTATGCACGCGGCTGCAGAGCACGTCGCGGTAGTGCCGTTGCAGCGGGCTGTGGCGCGACAGGCCTGGGTTGCCCGAGGCTTCGATGGCCAACTCGACGGCGCGAATGGCGTTGCCGGTCACCAGGTACTTGAGCTGCGCCGCGTTGGCTGCCGGGGTGTGTCCTTCGGCGGCGGCATCGAGCAGGCTGCGGTTGGCGAACAGCAGGGTGTCGATATGCCCGACGGTTTCCTGAAAGCGTGGCAAGGTCGACAACGCGGCGCCAAGGTTGGAAGGCGTGCGTGACTCCAGCCAATTCACCAGCCAGTCGCGGGCGGCCTGGGCCACGGCGTCGTAGACCGACGACAGCAGCACCGACATCCACAGGAAACCGTCGCCATCCAACTCCGGCTGCGGTGCGCTCCAGGGGCTGACACTGACGGCGTGGTCCAGCGGCACCAGCACGTTGTCGAGCACCACTTCGTGGCTGCACGTGGCACGCATGCCCAGGTGGTCCCAGGTGTCGACGATGCTCACGCCGGGGCTGTCCTTGCGCACCAGCCAGGCGCCCACCAACGGGTCGGCATCGTCGCTGCGCGCCCATACGCTGAACCAGCTCAAGCCGTGGCTGCCGGTGGAGTAGATCTTGCGCCCGCTGATGCGCCAGCCTTCGGCGGTGCGTACGGCGGTGGTCGCCGGCAAGCCGCCACGGGCCGGGGTGCCAAGGTCGGGTTCGACGCGCAGGGCGTTGATCAATGCGCCGTTGTTGACGGCGTCTTGGGCGACGTGCACACGCAGGTGCTGAGGCCAGGTTTTGCTGTCTTGCAGGCGTGTGTGCTGCAGGTATTGCATGACGAGGATCAGCGCGGTAGACGGCTCACCCTTGGCAATCGCACTGATCGCCTTGCGTGCCTGGAGCAGGCTTGCACCGCCGCCACCCAAGGCCTTGGGCACGGTGAGGGCGAGCAGGCCGTGTTCATGCAGCAATTGGAAGTTGGCGTGGGGAAACGCGCCGCTGTCGTCGTACAGCGGCGCGGTGCTGGCCAGTTCGGCGCTGAGGCGTTCGAGCAAGGCTTCGAAGTCGGCGACTTCCACGGAGCGTAGCGAAGGCTGGGTCATATGCAGGTACTCGGTCAAAAAGGTGGCAGCTGGCTTGCCTGTGAAGGCGGTGAGTCCGTCAGCAGGTTTTTACTGACAGGCCGCTATCGCAGGCTGTTGACCCACCCAGCGCTCCACCTCCCGCAACACCGTTTCATCCACCCGGCGCTGACGCTGGTCAATGTTGACCTGCAACGCAGCAGGCGCCCAGGTCGCCAGATGGTCGGCGTGCACATCGGCCGGTTGGCGGTTCAACGATTCGCTCATGCCAGCGCCTCCTGCTGTTCTTCGACCTCGGCGGCGCTGTAGCGGTTGGCCGGCACGTCCAGGCCCAGGTTGTCGCGCAAGGTGTGGCCGCTGTACTCGCTGCGGAACAGGCCGCGTTGCTGCAGCACCGGCACCACCAGTTCGGTGAAGTACTGCAAACCATCCGGCAGCACCGAATTGATGATGAACCCGTCACTGGCGCCGCTCTCGAACCAGGTCTGGATCGCGTCGGCAACTTGTTCCGGTGTGCCGACAAAATCACGCTTGGGCCGCGAGAAACGCAGGGCCACTTCACGCAAGGTCAGGCCTTCGTCCCTGGCCAATTGTTTGATGCGGTCGGAGCCGCCTTTCTGGCTATTGGAGCCCAGGTCGCCCAGCTCCGGGAACGGCGCGTCCAGCGGGTATTGGCTGAAATCGTGGTCATTGAACGGACGGCCGAGGGCGACGATGGCGTCCTCGATCGACACCAGCTCTACGGCTTGCTGGTAACGGCTTTCCACTTCAGCCGCATCACGGCCGACAATCGGGCGAATGCCCGGCAGGATCGACAGGGTGTTGGCATCGCGACCGAAGCCCTTGGCGCGACGCTTCAAATCGGCAGTGTAGGTTTTGGCTTCTTCGATGGTTTCGACGTGCACGAAAATCGCATCGGAATGTTCGGCCGCAAAGTTACGCCCATCCTCCGAGGTGCCCGCCTGGAAAATCGCCGGCTGGCCCTGGCGCGAGCGTGCGATGTTCAGTGGACCCTTGACCGAGAAAAACTCGCCTTTGTGGTTCAGCGCATGCAGTTTGTGCGGGGT
>NZ_JBARTQ010000527.1:0-7698 GCF_049645325.1 Pseudomonas sp.
TTCGCGAGCAAGCCCGCTCCCACATTAGTACTGCATTGTCTGCCAGATCAGGTTTTGATCAGAGACCGTAGCTCATCAGGCGCTCATAACGACGGGCCAACAGCGCCTCGTTATCGAACTTCTTGAGCATCGCCAGTTGCGAGCCCAGTTCAGCACGGATGGTCGCGGCGGCGGCAGCCGGGTCACGGTGTGCGCCGCCCAATGGTTCGGCGATCACCTTGTCGACAATGCCCAGGCCCTTGAGGCGATCGGCTGTAATGCCCATGGCTTCAGCAGCGTCTGGCGCTTTTTCGGCGGTTTTCCACAGGATCGACGCACAACCTTCCGGCGAGATCACCGCGTAGGTCGAGTACTGCAGCATGTTCAGTTGGTCGCACACGCCAATGGCCAGTGCACCGCCGGAACCACCTTCACCAATCACAGTGGCGATGATCGGGGTTTTCAGGCGCGACATGACGCGCAGGTTCCAGGCAATCGCTTCGCTCTGGTTGCGCTCTTCGGCGTCGATGCCCGGGTAAGCACCCGGGGTGTCGATGAAGGTCAGGATCGGCATCTTGAAACGCTCGGCCATTTCCATCAGACGGCAAGCCTTGCGGTAGCCTTCCGGGCGCGGCATGCCGAAGTTACGGCGGACTTTCTCGCGTACTTCACGGCCTTTCTGATGACCGATCACCATCACTGGCTGGTCGTCCAGACGAGCGATACCGCCCACGATGGCCGCGTCGTCGGAGAAGTGGCGATCGCCATGCAACTCGTCGAACTCGGTGAAGATGTGCTGAATGTAGTCCAGGGTGTACGGACGGCGCGGGTGGCGAGCCAGGCGCGCGATCTGCCAGCTGGTCAGCTTGCCGAAGATGTCTTCGGTGAGCGTGCTGCTCTTGTCTTGCAGGCGAGCGATCTCATCGCCGATATTCAGCGAATTGTCATTGCCGACCAGGCGCAGTTCTTCAATCTTGGCTTGCAGGTCAGCGATCGGCTGTTCGAAATCAAGAAAATTCGGGTTCATAAGCGTCCGTCTTGGGTCGACGGCCAAGGAGTGCCTGGCCAGCCGGTTGTCTATTCGCGCCCTACCTTAAGGGAGAGGCGCGTTTAGGTCGAGATTAAATGTTCAGTCGAGATCAGACCTATCTGACCGTCAACGGTATTGGAGGAAGACGTTGTCTCGCCCGAACTGGTCACGCAAAGCTTGAATCAAGCCATCTGCGGGATCAATTCGCCACGTCTCGCCGAACTGCAACATGGCCTTGGCGTCATTGCCGGTGTACTCCATGGTCACCGGGCACGCGCCACGGTGGCGCTTGAGCAGGTCACCCAGCCAGCGTAGCTGATCGCCCTTGAGGGCTTCGGTCTTGACCTTCAGGCGCAAGCTTTCGGCCAGGTTGGTGCGCGCGTCTTCCATGCTCATCACCCGTTTGATCCGCAGGCGCAGGCCGCCAGAGAAGTCGTCGTTGCTGACCTCCCCTTCCACCACCACCATGGCGTCAGTCTGCAGCAGCGACTGGGCGGAGTGGAACGCGTCGGCAAACAGCGATGCTTCGATCCGGCCCGAGCGGTCGTCGAGGGTGATGAAGCCCATCTTGTCGCCCTTCTTATTTTTCATCACGCGCAGGGCGATGATCATGCCGGCGACGGTCTGGGTATCACGCGCCGGCTTCAGGTCGATGATGCGCTGGCGAGCGAAACGGCGGATTTCGCCTTCGTATTCGTCAATCGGGTGACCGGTGAGGTACAGGCCCAAGGTGTCTTTTTCACCCTTGAGACGCTCCTTGAGGGTCAGGTCCTTGGCCTTGCGGTGGTTAGCGTACACATCCGCATCTTCCTCGACGAACAAGCCGCCAAACAGGTCGGCGTGGCCGCTGTCATGGGTACGGGCGGTCTGCTCGGCGGCCTTGATCGCCTCTTCCATGGCGGTCAGCAACACCGCGCGGTTGCGGTCGATATTGGCCTGGTAAGCCTTCGGCTCATCATGGAAATACGGGCCGAGACGGTCGAGTGCGCCGCTGCGGATCAGGCCGTCGAGGGTGCGCTTGTTGATGCGTTTGAGGTCAACCCGCGCGCAGAAGTCGAACAGGTCCGTGAACGGGCCGTCCTGACGCGCTTCGGTGATGGCTTCAACTGGGCCTTCGCCCACGCCTTTGATCGCGCCAAGGCCATAAATGATGCGGCCTTCGTCGTTCACCGTGAACTTGAACTCGGAAGCGTTCACGTCTGGCGCGTCGAGGCGCAACTTCATGGTGCGCACTTCCTCGATCAAGGTCACGACCTTGTCGGTGTTGTGCATGTCCGCCGACAGTACCGCCGCCATGAACGGCGCCGGGTAGTGAGCTTTCAGCCAGGCGGTCTGGTACGAGACCAGGCCGTAGGCGGCGGAGTGGGATTTGTTGAAGCCATAACCGGCGAATTTTTCCACCAGGTCAAAAATGTTACCGGCAAGGTCGGCGTCGATATTGTTACTGGCGCAACCTTCAATGAAACCGCCGCGCTGCTTGGCCATTTCCTCGGGTTTTTTCTTACCCATGGCGCGACGCAGCATGTCCGCACCGCCGAGGGTGTAACCGGCCATCACCTGGGCGATCTGCATCACCTGTTCCTGATACAGGATGATGCCGTAGGTCGGCGCCAGTACTGGCTTGAGGCCTTCGTACTGATAGTCAGAGTGCGGGTAAGCCAGCTCCGCGCGCCCGTGTTTACGGTTGATGAAGTCATCCACCATGCCCGATTGCAGCGGGCCCGGACGGAACAGCGCCACCAATGCGATCAAGTCTTCCAGGCAGTCGGGCTTGAGCTTTTTGATCAGCTCCTTCATGCCGCGCGACTCAAGCTGGAACACCGCCGTGGTTTCGGCTTTTTGCAGCAACTGGTAGGTCGGTTTGTCGTCCAGCGGGATAAACGCGATATCCAGCGGCGGCTCGTCGACCTTGGCGCGCTCGCGGTTGATGGTCTTGAGCGCCCAGTCGATGATCGTCAGGGTCCGCAGGCCGAGGAAGTCGAACTTCACCAGGCCGGCAGCCTCCACGTCGTCCTTGTCGAACTGGGTGACCAGGCCACCGCCCTCTTCGTCGCAATAAATCGGCGAAAAGTCGGTGAGCTTGGTCGGCGCGATCACCACGCCACCGGCGTGTTTGCCGACGTTACGCACCACGCCTTCAAGCTTGCGGGCCATGTCCCAGATTTCGGCGGCCTCTTCATCGATCTTGATGAAGTCGCGCAGGATCTCTTCCTGTTCGTAGGCCTTTTCCAGGGTCATGCCCACTTCGAACGGGATCATCTTCGACAGGCGATCCGCCAGGCCGTAGGACTTGCCCTGCACCCGCGCAACGTCACGGATTACAGCCTTGGCCGCCATGGAGCCGAAGGTAATGATCTGGCTCACGGCGTTGCGGCCGTATTTCTCGGCCACGTATTCGATCACGCGGTCGCGACCGTCCATGCAGAAGTCGACGTCGAAGTCGGGCATGGACACCCGTTCCGGGTTCAGGAACCGTTCGAACAGCAGGTCATATTCCAGCGGGTCGAGGTCGGTAATCTTCTGCACATAGGCCACCAACGAGCCGGCACCCGACCCCCGCCCAGGGCCTACCGGTACGCCGTTACTTTTGGCCCACTGGATAAAGTCCATTACGATCAGGAAGTAACCGGGGAACCCCATCTGGATAATGATATCCAGCTCGAAATTCAGCCGGTCCACATAGACCTGGCGCTTGGCTTCGTAGTCTTCGGTGGTGTCCTTGGGCAACAGCACGCTGAGGCGATCTTCAAGGCCATCGAACGAGACCTTGCGGAAGTACTCATCGATGGTCATGCCATCGGGAATCGGGAAGTTGGGCAGGAAGTGCTTGCCCAGCTTCACTTCAATATTGCAGCGCTTGGCGATCTCGACGGAGTTTTCCAGGGCCTCGGGCAGGTCGCTGAACAGCTCGGCCATTTCATCGGCGCTTTTGAGGTATTGCTCTTCGCTGTAGTTCTTCGAACGACGCGGGTCGTCGAGCGCCCGGCCTTCGCCGATGCACACGCGGGTTTCGTGGGCTTCGAAATCTTCTTTCTTGATAAAGCGCACATCGTTGGTTGCGACCAAAGGCGCGCCCAGCTTGTCAGCCAGCGCGACGGCGGCGTGCAGGTGCTCTTCATCGTTGGGGCGGTTGGTGCGCTGGACTTCCAGGTAGAAACGGTCAGGAAAGACCTGCATCCACTCGCGGGCCAGCACCTCGGCTTCCTGAGGGTTGCCACCCAGCAGCGCGATGCCGATCTCACCTTCCTTGGCCGCCGAGAGCATGATCACGCCCTCGCTGGCCTCGGCGACCCATTCGCGCTCGATGATGATCGAGCCATTGCGCTGGCCGTCGATAAAACCACGGGAAATCAACTCAGTGAGGTTGCGATACCCCACGCCGTTCATCGCCAACAGGCTGATGCGGCTCAGTGGGTTATCCGGGTCTTTGTTCGACAGCCACAGGTCGGCGCCGCAAATCGGCTTGATCCCGGCACCCATGGCGTTTTTGTAGAACTTGACCAGAGAGCACATGTTGTTCTGATCGGTCACCGCCACCGCAGGCATGTTCATGCCCACCAGGGTTTTGACCAGCGGTTTGATCCGTACCAGGCCGTCGACCAGGGAATATTCAGTGTGCAGGCGCAGGTGAACGAATGAAGCCGGCATAGTGATCCTGTCTAGAAACTTAGAAACAACAAGGCCCGGGATTGTACCGGGCCTTGAGCAAAACATCAGCCTCGCGACTAAACCTCGCTGAGACTCTCCCGTGCCTCGTAAGCCTGGCGGACCGGGGCGAACGAGCGACGGTGGATCGGCGTCGGGCCCAGGCGAGCCAGGGCTTCCAGATGAACGGGCGTCGGGTAGCCCTTGTGCCCACCGATGCCGTAGCCGGGGTAGATCAATTCGAAAGCGGCCATTTCACGGTCACGGCTGACCTTGGCCAGGATCGAGGCGGCCGCGATGGCTGGAACCTTGCTGTCGCCCTTGACCACAGCTTCTGCCGGCATCGTCAATGTTGGGCAACGGTTGCCGTCGATCATCGCCATTTTAGGCGTGATATGCAGGCCTTCAATCGCGCGCTGCATCGCCAGCATGGTGGCGTGCAGGATGTTGAGTTCGTCGATTTCTTCGACCTCAGCCCGGGCGATGTGCCAGCTCAGGGCTTTCTCACAAATCTCGTCATACAGCTTTTCGCGACGGGCTTCGGTGAGTTTTTTCGAATCGTTAAGGCCGAGGATCGGGCGGTTCGGATCGAGAATCACGGCAGCCGTGACGACGGCACCGCACAGCGGGCCACGACCGACCTCGTCGACGCCCGCCACCAGATCAAGGGCCGCGGCGACCAGGCTGAAATCCAGGCCCATTTGCGTCTTCATAGGGCTTCCTGCTGATGACCGATCAACGTGAGCACGGCATCTGCCGCTTGGTTCGATGCATCACGGCGCAAGGTGCGGTGAATTTCGTCAAACCCACGGGTTTGCTCTTCGCCGCCGTCGATCAAGGGGAAAAGGGTGTGCGCCAAGGCTTCAGGCGTCGCATCGTCTTGCAACAACTCGGGCACCAGCAGGCGCTGGGCGAGCAAATTCGGCAGCGAGATGTACGGGCTTTTGACCATGCGCTTGAGAATCCAGAAGGTCAGCGGCGCCAGGCGATAGGCCACGACCATCGGGCGCTTGTAGAGCAAGGCCTCCAGGGTCGCGGTGCCGGAGGCGATCAACACGGCATCGCACGCGGCCAGCGCGAGGTGCGAGCAGCCGTCGAGCAAGGTCAACGGCAAATTGCGACCGACCAACAAGGCCTCTATTTGCGCACGGCGCTGAGGGCTCGCGCACGGCAATACAAAGCGCACTCCCGGCTTCAGGGCTTGCAGACGTTCGGCGGCATCAAAAAACACCGCGCCGAGGCGGCCCACTTCGCCGCCACGACTGCCAGGCATCAACGCAACGAGCGCGCCGTCGGGCAAGCCCAGCTCGGCACGCGCTGCAGCACGGTCTGCGTGCAGAGGAATGGTGTCAGCTAGGGTGTGGCCGACAAATCGCACCGGCACGCCCTTCTCTTCATAGAACCTGGCCTCGAAGGGCAGCAGGGTCAGCATCAGGTCGCAGCCTTCACGGATCTTCAGCACGCGCTTCTGCCGCCACGCCCACACGGACGGGCTGACGTAATGCACGGTCTTGATGCCGGCTTGACGCAACTTGAGTTCGATATTGAGGGTGAAGTCCGGCGCGTCGATGCCAATAAAGACGTCGGGCTTTTCTTCGATCAGCGTCTGGATCAGCAGCTTGCGGCGGGCCAACAGCTCACGCAGGCGGCCCAGTACTTCCACCAAGCCCATGACCGACAAGCGCTCCATGGGAAAGTAGGACGTGAGACCTTCGGCCTCCATCAGCGGGCCGCCGACACCGATAAACTCCACCGCAGGATGCTGGGCTTTAAGGGCCCGCATCAAGCCCGCGCCCAAAATATCGCCGGAAGCCTCACCGGCCACCAACGCAATACGCAAAGTGGCCATGATCAGCGGGTGATGCCGCGAGTCGACGCCTGGATCGAGTCACGGAACACCGCGACTTCCGGGAACAACGCTGCCGGCTCGGTCAGTTCGGTCAAGGCCTGGTCAACCGTGAGCCCTTGGCGGTAAACCACCTTGTAGGCGCGGCGCAGGGCGTGAATCGCGTCTTCGCTGAAACCACGACGGCGCATGCCTTCGAAATTCATGCTGCGCGCTTCGGCAGGGTTACCGAATACGGTGACGAATGCCGGAACGTCTTTGCCGATCGCAGTGCCCATGCCGGAAAAGCTGTGGGCGCCGATATGGCAGTACTGATGCACCAGGGTAAAACCGGACAGGATCGCCCAGTCGTCAACGTGCACATGGCCCGCCAACGCGGTGTTGTTGACCAGGATGCAATGGTTGCCGATCACGCTGTCATGGCCAATGTGCGCATACGCCATGACCAGGTTGTGATCACCCAACGTGGTTTCAGCGCGGTCCTGCACCGTGCCACGGTGAATGGTCACGCCTTCACGGATGATGTTGTGATCACCGATTACCAGGCGCGTTTCTTCACCCTTGTACTTCATGTCCGGGGTGTCTTCGCCTACCGAGGAAAACTGGTAGATACGATTGTGTTTGCCAATGCGGGTCGGACCCTTGAGGATCACGTGCGGCCCGATGACAGTCCCCTCGCCGATTTCCACACCTGCGCCGACGATCGACCAAGGGCCGACCTCAACGTCGTCGGCCAGTACGGCCGACGGATCGATGATTGCGCGAGGGTCAATCAAACTCATAGTTTGCGTTCCGCACAGATGATCTCAGCGGAGCACACCGGCTTGCCGTCCACCGAGGCCTGGCATTCGAACTTCCAGATCTGGCGTTTGCAACTGATGAACTTGGCTTCCAGGATCAACTGGTCACCCGGGGTGACCGGGTTGCGGAAACGCAGCTTGTCGGAGCCCACGAAATAATACAGCGTGCCGTCGGCAGGCTTGAGGTCGAGCATTTTGAAACCAAGGATACCGGCAGCCTGGGCCATCGCTTCGATGATCAACACGCCCGGCATGATTGGATGCGCAGGGAAATGACCATTGAAGAACGGTTCGTTGATGCTGACATTCTTGTAGGCACGAATGCGCTTTTCCTCAACATTGAGGTCCGTCACACGGTCCACCAGCAGGAACGGGTAACGGTGAGGCAGGTATTCGCG
>NZ_JBARTQ010000528.1:0-1510 GCF_049645325.1 Pseudomonas sp.
TTCGCGAGCAAGCCCGCTCCCACATTAAATCCTCATCGTCTTCGGCAACTCTGGCAACTAGTCAGCTAGCTATCGATTTTTATTGCCGGTAGTGGCTAATACACATATGGTTACAAAACGGCACCAAGGACGAATAACGACCACGGATCACCTATAAAATAGCCAAGATGAGTGAATGACATGTCCACTTCAACGGGCAAGGGCAAGGCGATCTTTCGCGTTGTCAGCGGCAACTTCCTCGAAATGTTTGACTTCATGGTCTACGGCTTCTACGCCACGGCCATTGCCAAAACCTTCTTTCCCACCGACAGCGCCTTTGCCTCCCTGATGCTGTCCCTCGCGACCTTCGGCGCCGGCTTCCTGATGCGGCCGCTGGGCGCCATCTTCCTCGGCGCCTACATCGACCGGCACGGCCGTAAAAAAGGCCTGGTGATTACGCTGGCCATGATGGCCGCCGGCACCGTCCTGATCGCCTGCGTACCCGGCTATGCCACCCTCGGCGTTGCTGCGCCGTTGCTGGTGCTGTTCGGTCGTTTGTTGCAAGGCTTCTCCGCCGGCGTCGAACTGGGCGGTGTGTCGGTGTACCTGGCGGAAATCGCCACGCCAGGCCGCAAGGGTTTCTTCGTCAGTTGGCAGTCCGCCAGCCAGCAAGCTGCCGTGGTGTTCGCCGGTTTGCTGGGTGTGGGCTTGAACCACTGGCTCAGCCCGGAAGAAATGGGTGATTGGGGCTGGCGCGTGCCGTTCCTGATTGGCTGCCTGATCGTGCCGGTGATCTTCGTGATTCGCCGCTCGCTGGAGGAAACGCCTGAGTTCCAGGCGCGCAAACACCGCCCTACCCTGCAGGAAATCGTGCGTTCGATTGGCCAGAACTTCGGCATCGTCATCGCCGGCATGGCGCTGGTGGTGATGACCACTGTGTCGTTCTACCTGATCACCGCCTACACCCCGACCTTCGGCAAGGCCGAACTGCACTTGTCGGACTTCGATGCGCTGCTGGTAACGGTGTGCGTGGGCATCTCCAATTTCATTTGGCTACCCGTGATGGGCGCGGTGTCCGACAGGGTCGGGCGTAAACCCCTGCTGCTGGCGGCGACTATTCTGGCGATCCTCACGGCGTACCCGGCGCTGTCCTGGCTGGTGGCGAACCCGAGCTTCAGCCATTTGCTGATTGTGTTGTTGTGGCTGTCGTTCCTGTATGGCTCGTACAACGGTGCAATGGTGGTGGCGCTCACCGAAATCATGCCGATTGAAGTGCGTACCACCGGGTTCTCCCTGGCCTACAGCCTGGCGACGGCGACTTTTGGCGGGTTTACACCGGCGGCCTGTACCTATTTGATCCATGTGCTGGACAACAAGGCGGCGCCGGGGATCTGGCTCAGCGGCGCGGCAGTATTGGGCTTGGTGGCCACACTGATCCTGTTCAAGGGCAACCGTCATGAGCTGCGTACCGCGCAGGCTTCGATAGTCGGCGGCGCTTGATCGATCGCTATCGCAGGCAAGCCAGCTCCCA
>NZ_JBARTQ010000529.1:0-2992 GCF_049645325.1 Pseudomonas sp.
TTCGCGAGCAAGCCCGCTCCCACAGTAGAACCGGTTCCAACGTGACATAAAGTGTGAACCGGACACTGCAATAACGATTCAGCAGGCCAAGCCTTAACCCCTTGATCTGCAATAACTTGAATAGCAGCCGCCGCTACGGCAGGCTTGCACGATTAACGACCCTCTACCGGGAGAGACAACACAATGGCACTTATCAGCATGCGTCAAATGCTGGACCACGCAGCCGAGTTCGGCTACGGCGTCCCAGCCTTTAACGTCAACAACCTTGAGCAGATGCGCGCCATCATGGAAGCCGCTGACAAGACCGACTCCCCAGTGATCGTCCAGGCTTCGGCCGGTGCCCGCAAATACGCCGGTGCGCCGTTCCTGCGTCACCTGATCCTCGCCGCGATCGAAGAATTCCCGCACATCCCGGTGTGCATGCACCAGGACCATGGCACCAGCCCTGACGTGTGCCAGCGCTCCATCCAGCTGGGCTTCAGCTCGGTGATGATGGACGGCTCGCTCGGCGAAGACGGCAAAACCCCAACCGACTACGAGTACAACGTACGCGTTACCCAACAAACCGTGGCCATGGCTCACGCCTGCGGCGTGTCGGTTGAAGGCGAGCTGGGCTGCCTGGGTTCGCTGGAAACCGGCATGGCCGGTGAAGAAGACGGCATCGGCGCCGAAGGCGTGCTGGATCACAGCCAGATGCTGACCGACCCGGAAGAAGCGGCCGACTTCGTCAAAAAGACCCAAGTCGACGCCCTGGCCATCGCCATCGGCACCAGCCACGGCGCCTACAAGTTCACCAAGCCACCTACCGGCGACGTACTGGCCATCGACCGCATCAAGGAAATCCACAAACGCATCCCGAACACCCACTTGGTGATGCACGGTTCTTCCTCGGTCCCGCAAGAGTGGCTGGCGATCATCAATCAGTACGGCGGCGACATCAAAGAAACCTACGGCGTGCCGGTTGAAGAAATCGTCGAAGGCATCAAGTACGGCGTGCGCAAGGTCAACATCGACACCGACCTGCGCCTGGCGTCCACCGGCGCAATGCGTCGCCTGATGGCCACCAACCCGAGCGAATTCGACCCACGTAAATTCTTCGGTGCCACGGTCACTGCCATGCGTGACGTGTGTATCGCACGTTATGAAGCGTTTGGTACGGCCGGTAATGCTTCGAAGATCAAGCCGATCTCGTTGGAAGCGATGTACCAGCGTTATTTGAAAGGTGAGTTGAATGCCAAGGTGAACTGAGCCTAAGGCGTTTAAACAGAAGCCCGCAGCGATGCGGGCTTTTTTGTGCGCGATCGTTCCCACGCTCTACTTCGGAATGCCGCCTAATGGGCTGGCTAAAAAAATCACCTAGGCCGTTATTTTACGGTATTAGGCTTTGTATAGATTGAAGTCGTATGTTTGACCTACATTCGGCCCCCCGCGCGCAACGTAAGTCTTACCACTCAAATGAGCATAGCTCCTGTCAGGCGATGCTAAAGTGATGTTATGCACGTTATTCTCTCCACCTGTAACCTCTGCTCGGAGGGTGAAAGTTACAGGGCTTTCTCCGGATAAGTTTTGATAAGCGAAATCGCCGGTAACCTTGAAGCGCAATCCGTAATAGTCCATTGTCGCGTCAGTTATCTTGCCCGTTTGCGGGTTTGAGGCAATGATTTTCAGGGTGGCGGCGTTACTCTCGTTACCTCTAGACACATTGCCTGTATAAGTTCCGTTCGGATTCACTTGGCCCATGATGTTCACCTTTGCTGCAAGCTATTAAGAGTGGATATCTACTTCGGTCGTTTTCATTGTTTAAGGTGCTCTATGAGGGTAGTGAGTAAGCTGCAATGTGTAACCTGTTAGAAATGACAGTTTTTATACTTGTTTGCGTTGTTTTATATAGCGGTTGCTACCAAGAGCAAGCAGGAGGTGAAAGCGTGAGTAACCTGGCGGGTATCAACTGTAAAAAAGCCCGCATCGGTGCGGGCTTTTGTTCGGCTGGGATTTGATTAGACGGCGTCAGGTTTATCGAAACCACGATGCTCGATGACCCGGAACACATCACTCACGTCCTGCACCAGAATGCGTGCCGTGTTGGCCACGTTGTTCAGGTCGCGCTCGGCGAAGTCCAGAAAGCTGGAGCAGGCCATCACGTTGAGGTGTTCAAGGGCTGCGTTGAGGCGTTCGCGCAGGCAGGCGTGGAGGTCCAGCAGTGGGGCGTCGCTGTCGACCAATAGCACGGGATAGTCGGTGGCGGTTTCGGTGCAGGGATAGAAACGGCGGGGTGGAAGTTGGTTCTTCATGGAAAATCCTTAACTCGAAAGAAGAATGGCCACCTTTTGCTGCGAAACAAATGGGGTGGCAGCTGTACGCGGGTTCGCAGACCGAGGAGTTAAGACCCGGCAGACCCGAAGGTCTCCCACGCACAGCCGCCATAACAAAAACGGCCATCGGCGAGAGCCTAGGCTGTTTTTGACGGGTGCGGAATTAACTCTGTAGGGCTGCGAAACCCTATCGCTGTTGTTCAATGCCAGCGACGGGGCGAACTATAAGCGTCGCCCCGATTCCCCGCAACGCCCGTGTAGGACCAACGCCGAGCCTCCAGCCCATGCAGTGCAACTGTGGGAGCCGGGCTTGCCCGCGATGACGGTGGGTCAGCCATCAAAAATGCAGGCTGATACACCGCCATCGCGGGCATGCCCTGCTCCCACAATATTAAGTGGCATGTTGAACCGTCTTGACCTATCGTCGAATTATCCCGGCTTTCCATCAGACGATGCCAGCGGCAAGTGTTGATCAGATCAGTGATCTTAAGTGGCTATTAGTTTATTTCGACAAGCCCGCCGTGAGGCGGGTTTTTTATGGGTCGACATGGTTACTTCAGTGCATTGGAAGCAAACGCCCTCGCACAGGGTTCAGTAACCTGATGGTTTAGTTATCATGATCAATATCCAACTTCGCAAACGTCACACGTGCCCCCTCCTTGCTGTCCCCACTATTGTCC
>NZ_JBARTQ010000530.1:0-1915 GCF_049645325.1 Pseudomonas sp.
GCTGACACACTGCATTCGCGAGCAAGCCCGCTCCCACAGGGGATCGCCACCACCCTTTAGAGATCTGCCCCATTCAGCCATTCCTGGTTCATCGTATCTCTATCCCCCAGATACTCCAGCAACCAACTCATGGCCGGCGACAGCCGACTCTGCGCCCACGCCACGCACGACGGGCTGGCCGGAAACGGCCGGCTCAGTTGCAGCGCTACCAGTTCCCCGCGTTCGATCCACGGCAACACTTGATGTGCCGGCGCCATGCCGACGCACAGGCCATCGCGCAGGCAATCTATTGCCGAGGCCCAGTTGGGCACCACCAGGCGGCGCTGGTTATCCAGGGTCCAGGTGTCGCGCTTGGGCAGGTTGCGCGAGGTGTCGGTCATGCACAACGATGCGAACGGGCGCAGTTGATCGTCATTTAGCAAGCCGTCCATCGCTGCCAGTGGGTGCTTGGCGCTGACCACACACAGCCAGTTCAACAAGCCCATGTCGCGGAAGGTGAAATGGCTGGCCACCGGCACTGCGCTGGTGGCGCCGATCACGATGTCGGTGCGCTCATCGGCCAGGGCGTCCCACACGCCGTTGTACACCTCGTATTCCAGCAGCAACTCCACCTCGGGGAATTGCCGATAGAAGTCCAATACCAGTTGCCGGCAGCGCTGGGGTTTGACGATGGAGTCGACTGCGACCTTGAGCTGACCGCTCCAGCCATTCGCCACCTGCTGGCATAACCGCCGCGTGCCGAGCATTTTTTTCATCACGCCCCGGGCTTCGTCTATAAATAGACGGCCGGCGGGCGTCAGTTCGACGTCGCGGTGCCTGCGCACAAATAACGGAACGGCCAGCCACTCTTCCAGCTGACGCACGGTGTAGCTGATGGCCGACGGCACGCGGTGCAATTCCTGGGCGGCGGCGCTGAAGCTGCCGTGGCGTGCAACCGCATCGACTACATCCAGGGAGTATTCGGACCACATGGAGGCTGCCTTCAAAATATTTGATAAGAGTGTCCAATTATTATCGCTTCACACACAAACTGTCAGCTTCATAATGGGCGCCAGTCAGCAAATAGTTTGATGGCAGGGTTAACAAGGCTTCAATGAAAAATTCTTTTGGTTTCACGTGGTATCTGGCGGGGCTGAGCATGCTCGGTTATCTGGCCATGGACATGTACTTGCCGGCGTTCGGCGCCATGGGCGATCAGTTGCACATCAGTGCGGGCGCGGTAGGTGCCAGCTTGAGCATTTTCCTCGCCGGGTTTGCCGTGGGGCAGTTGTTGTGGGGGCCGCTGTCCGACCGGTGGGGGCGCAAGCCGATTCTGCTCACGGGCCTGAGCCTGTTTGTCTTGGGCTGCGCCGGCATGTTCTGGGTCGAAACCGCACCGCAACTGCTGGCGTTGCGCTTTATGCAGGCGATTGGTGTGTGTTCCGCCGCCGTCAGTTGGCAGGCACTGGTGATTGACCGCTACCCGGCCGACAAGGCGCACCGCGTGTTCGCCAGCATCATGCCGTTGATGTCGTTGTCTCCGGCCCTGGCGCCCTTATTGGGTGCCATGGTGCTGAATCACTTTGGCTGGCAGGCGATTTTCGGTGTGTTGCTGGGCGTGTCGTTGCTGTTGCTGTTGCCGACGCTGTTCCTGCGCAAGATGCCGAAACGTCTGGCGCAGGAGGGCGAACCTTCGCGCCTCGGTTACGGTCAGTTGCTCACCTCGCGGGTGTTCACCGGCAACGTGATGATCTTTGCGGCGTGTTCCGCCAGTTTCTTCGCCTGGCTCACCGCTTCGCCGTTCATTCTCGGCGACATGGGTTACAGCCCGAATGACATCGGCCTGAGCTATGTGCTGCCGACCCTGGCGTTTCTGATCGGTGGTTACAGTTGCCGCAGCGCCTTGCAGCACTTTCAGGGCAAAACACTGTTGCCC
>NZ_JBARTQ010000531.1:0-3596 GCF_049645325.1 Pseudomonas sp.
TGTGGGAGCTGGCTTGCCTGCGATGCAGACGACTCGGTGTATCTGATACTCCGCTATCGCAGGCAAGCCAGCTCCCACATTAGTTTGAGCAAGGCCCAAGAATATGCCCACTGCCCTTTATCGCCTCATCCTCGCCGCCCTGCTATTGCTGCCCTTCGCCGCACACGCCAGCGACGCCGACGACTTCCTCGCCGCCAACCCGACCCAGCAAGCCAAGCTGCTCCAGGACTGGGCTGCCCAGCCTGACCCTGCGCGCATCGAGTTGGTGGACGCCCTGCAACTAGGCCAGCTCACGGTCAACGGTGAAACCAAAACCGTGCGTTTGAACAACCGCCTGCGCGGCCTGATAGACAATGTGCAAGCCAGCCAGCAACTGCTCGCCGCCGACCCCAAGGTGCGCCTGGCCGCCGCACAAACCCTGCAAAAAAGCGCACAACCTGCGCAGCTCAAATTCCTCGACCAGCAGGTGGCCGGCGAGACCAACGAAGACGTGCACACCGCCCTCAGCCTGGCCCTGGCCAACCTGCAACTGGTGGACGCCGACCCGGTTGTGCGCCTCGCCGCCGTGCGCCTGCTCGGTGGCACCGGCGACCCGCTGGCGCGCACCCGCCTCGAAGCATTGCTCGCCCCCGGTGTTGAAACCGACGCCGCCGTGCACACTGCCGCCGAGACCAGCCTGGCCCAGGTCAAACGCAAATTGATGGTCGGCGAGATCCTCGGCCAGGCCTTCAGCGGCATGTCCCTGGGTTCGATTTTGCTGCTGGCGGCACTCGGTTTGGCGATCACCTTCGGCCTGCTCGGCGTGATCAACATGGCCCACGGCGAGATGCTGATGCTTGGCGCGTATTCCACTTACGTGGTGCAACTGATGATGCAGCGCTACGTGCCCGCCGCCATCGAGTTCTACCCGCTGATCGCGCTGCCGGTGGCATTCTTCGTCACCGCCACCATCGGCATGGCCCTGGAGCGCACGGTCATTCGCCACCTGTACGGACGGCCGCTGGAAACCTTGCTCGCCACCTGGGGCATCAGCCTGATGCTGATCCAGCTGGTGCGGTTGGTGTTTGGCGCGCAGAACGTCGAAGTGGCCAACCCCGAGTGGCTCTCCGGCGGAATTCAAGTACTGCCCAACCTGGTGCTGCCGTACAACCGCATCGTGATCATCGCGTTTGCGCTGTGCGTGGTGGTGTTGACCTGGCTGCTGCTGAACAAAACGCGCCTGGGCCTCAACGTGCGCGCCGTCACCCAAAACCGCAACATGGCCGCCTGCTGCGGTGTGCCCACCGGACGCGTGGACATGCTCGCCTTTGGCCTGGGTTCGGGCATTGCAGGGTTGGGTGGCGTGGCGCTCAGCCAGATCGGCAACGTCGGCCCGGACCTGGGCCAGAGCTACATCATCGATTCGTTCCTGGTGGTGGTGCTCGGCGGTGTCGGCCAGTTGGCTGGCAGCGTGATGGCCGCCTTCGGGTTGGGCATCGCCAACAAGATTCTTGAACCGCAGATCGGCGCCGTGCTCGGCAAGATCCTGATCCTCGCGCTGATCATTCTGTTCATCCAGAAACGCCCGCAAGGACTCTTCGCACTGAAAGGACGGGTGATCGACTGATGAACCAGCCATTGATGCTCACGGCCACGCAAAAGGCCGGCCCCAAGGTCACGATTGCAGTCGGCGTACTGATCCTCGCCGCGCTGCTGGCGCTGCCGCTGCTGTCGCTGTTGCCGCCGGAAAACGCCTTTCATATCTCGGCCTACACCTTGACGCTGGTGGGCAAGATCCTCTGCTACGCCATCGTCGCGCTCGCGCTGGACCTGGTGTGGGGCTACGCGGGCATGTTGTCCCTCGGTCACGGGCTGTTCTTTGCCCTGGGCGGTTACGCAATGGGCATGTACCTGATGCGCCAGGCGTCCGGGGATGAATTGCCGGCGTTCATGACGTTCCTGTCGTGGACCGAATTGCCCTGGTATTGGGTGGGCACCGAGCACTTCCTCTGGGCCATGTGCCTGGTAGTGTTGGCGCCGGGTTTGCTGGCGCTGGTATTCGGGTTCTTCGCCTTTCGGTCGCGGATCAAGGGCGTGTATTTCTCGATCATGACCCAGGCGCTGACCTTTGCCGGGATGCTCTTGTTCTTTCGCAACGAGACCGGGTTTGGCGGCAATAACGGCTTTACCAACTTCCGCAGCATCCTCGGCTTCGGCATCACCGAGCCCGGCACGCGGGCGGTGCTGTTTTTTGCCACGGTGGTGTTGCTGGTCGCCAGCCTCTACACCGGCTGGCGTCTGGCGCAGAGCAAGTTCGGCCGGGTGCTGACCGCCTTGCGCGACGCCGAGAACCGCCTGATGTTCTGCGGCTACGACCCGCGTGGTTTCAAGCTGTTCGTGTGGGTGTTGAGCGCGGTGTTGTGTGGCCTGGCCGGCGCGTTGTATGTGCCGCAAGTGGGCATCATCAACCCCAGCGAAATGTCGCCGACCAACTCGATCGAAGCCGCTGTGTGGGTGGCCTTGGGTGGGCGCGGCACGTTGATCGGCCCGCTGTTGGGCGCCGGTGTGGTGAACGGCATGAAAAGCTGGTTCACCGTGGCCTTTCCGGAATACTGGCTGTTCTTCCTCGGGGCGTTGTTCATCCTCGTCACCCTGTATTTGCCCAAAGGCGTGATCGGCCTGCTGAAGAAGCGGGGTGAACAATGAGAATCACAGCGACGGCGGAATTTATGCTCGAACCCATTCTTGAGCCGAACAAAGACCAAGGCACCAGCCGTGATGCTATTGGTCTGGGACAAGTCGCCGGCAAGGGCCTCAACACCCGCCACGGTACGATTTTGACCCTGGAAGACATCAGCGTCAGCTTCGATGGATTCAAGGCACTCAACGAGTTGAACCTCTACATCGGCGTCGGCGAATTGCGCTGCATCATCGGCCCCAATGGCGCGGGCAAGACCACGCTGATGGACGTGATCACCGGCAAGACCCGTCCCAGCCACGGCAAGGCCTGGTTTGGCGAAACCCTCGACCTGACCAGCATGAGCGAAGTGCAGATCGCCCAGGCTGGCATCGGTCGCAAGTTCCAGAAGCCCACCGTGTTCGAAGCCCTGAGCGTGTTTGAAAACCTGGAGCTGGCGCAGAAGACCGACAAATCGGTGTGGGCCAGCCTGCGCGCGCGCCTGAGCGGCGAGCAGAAAGACCGCATCGACGAAGTCCTCGACACCATCCGGCTTACCGCCTCGGTGCAGCGTCCGGCCGGGTTGCTGTCCCACGGACAGAAGCAATTCCTGGAAATCGGCATGCTGCTGATGCAGGACCCGCAGCTGTTGCTGCTGGACGAACCGGTGGCGGGCATGACCGACGCCGAAACCGAATTCACCGCCGAACTGTTCAAGCGCCTGGCGGGCAAGCACTCGTTGATGGTGGTGGAGCACGACATGGGTTTTGTCGGTTCGATTGCCGACCACGTGACCGTGCTGCACCAGGGCAGCGTGCTGGCCGAAGGGTCGCTGGAACAGGTGCAGGAAAATGAGCGGGTGATCGAGGTTTACCTCGGCCGCTGAACCTGATCGTTCCCACGCTCCGCGTGGGAACGCATCCGGTGACGCTCTGCGTCA
>NZ_JBARTQ010000532.1:0-3433 GCF_049645325.1 Pseudomonas sp.
ACACGGTGCCACTGATACACCGAGTCGCCTGTATCGCAGGCAAGCCAGCTCCCACAAGGAATTGAGGAGATGTTGAACATGCTGCAAGTCGACAAGCTGCACCAGTACTACGGCGGTAGCCACATCCTGCGCGGGCTTTCGTTTGACGTAAAAATCGGCGAAGTCACCTGCCTGCTCGGCCGTAACGGCGTGGGCAAGACCACCTTGCTCAAGTGCCTGATGGGCTTGCTTCCATCCAAGGAAGGCGCGGTGAATTGGGAAGGCAAGGCGATTACCGGGTTCAAGCCGCACCAGCGTGTGCACGCAGGCATCGCCTATGTGCCTCAGGGCCGGGAGATTTTTGGGCGGTTGACGGTAGAAGAAAACTTGCTGATGGGGCTCTCGCGTTTCCCTGGCTCACAAGCCAAGGAGGTACCCGCCTTCATCTACGAGCTGTTCCCGGTCTTGCTGCAAATGAAACACCGCCGTGGCGGCGACTTGTCCGGCGGCCAGCAACAGCAATTGGCGATTGGCCGCGCCCTCGCGAGTCGCCCGCGCTTGTTGATCCTCGATGAACCCACCGAAGGCATCCAGCCCTCGGTGATCAAGGAAATCGGCGCAGTGATCAAAAAACTCGCTGCACGCGGCGACATGGCGATTTTGCTGGTGGAGCAGTTCTACGACTTCGCCGCCGAGCTGGCCGACCAGTACCTGGTGATGTCGCGCGGTGAAATCGTGCAGCAGGGCCGTGGAGAAAATATGGAAAGCGAGGGTGTGCGCGGACTCGTTACGATCTAATCTGTAGCGTCCTAACGATAAGCACTGATCATGACTCTTCCCGCCTCTACCGCCCTGTTCACCCCCAGCTGGCACGCCGAGCTGGCGCTCGGCTACGCGCGTTTCGGCGACACCACACGCCCGGTGATGCGTCGCCACCTCGGCCCGCTGCGAGTGCAAAAGCACCTGTATGCCGAAGGGCCCGAGGTGTGCCAGCACATCATCGTGCACCCGCCCGGCGGTATTGCCGGCGGTGACCGCCTGGATATCCGTGCCCATGTAGGCACCGGCGCCTGGGCGCAACTGACCAGCCCCGGCGCGGCCAAGTGGTACCGCGCCGGCGGCCCGGCGTATCAACAACTCGAACTGAGCGTAGAGGCCGGCGCCACTCTGGAGTGGCTGCCTCAGGAAACCATCGTGTTCAGCGCCGCCCAGGCTGAGCTCACCACGCGCATAGACCTGCACGGCGATGCACGGCTGTTCTACTGGGACGTGGTCGCCCTCGGTCGCCCGGCCAGTGGCGAGCGATTCGACCTCGGCCACTTCCAGTCGCACCTGGATATTCGCCGCGACGGCCAGTTGCTCTGGCATGAGCGCCAGCGCATTGTAGGCGCCGACGGTTTGCTCGACTCGCCGATCGGGCTGGACGGGCAACCGGTGTTCGCCACGCTGTTGCTCACTGGCGATATCGCGCCTGAATTATTGGAAACCTGCCGCGCTTTGCCTCATGCGGTGCGCGGCGACCTGACCCAATTGCCGGGTCTGCTGGTTGCCCGCTGCCTGGCCAGTGAAGCGTTACTGGCGCGGGGCTGGTTGATTGATTTATGGACACTGCTGCGCCCGGCAGTGCTGGGTCGCGAGGCGGTTCCACCGAGAATTTGGAGCACATAAAGATCTGAAGTGGAACCTGCACCCTGTGGGAGCTGGCTTCCAAATAGATCTGCGGTGTTTTTATAAATGTTGTTTGAAGGACCTCGAACCATGGACCTGACCCCACGGGAAAAAGACAAACTGCTGATCTTCACCGCAGGCTTGGTCGCCGAGCGCCGCCTGGCGCGGGGTGTGAAGCTCAACTACCCGGAAACCATCGCCTACATTTCCGCCGCCTTGATGGAAGGCGCCCGCGATGGCCGCACCGTGGCCGACCTGATGCACTTCGGCACCACCCTGCTCAGCCGCGAACAGGTGATGGAAGGCATTCCGGAAATGATCCCGGACATCCAGGTGGAAGCCACCTTTCCCGACGGAACCAAACTGGTCACCGTCCACCAGCCGATTGCGTGAGGGGCGAGCATGATTCGTGATGCAAGCGAGCACGACCTGGCGCAAATCCGCGACATCTACAACGACGCGGTCCTCAACACCACCGCGATCTGGAACGAACAACCCGTGGACCTCGCCAACCGCCAGGCCTGGTTCACCGCGCGGCAAACCCAGGCCTATCCGATCCTTGTCGCCATCGAAAACGATGAAGTCATCGGCTACGCCTCATTCGGCGACTGGCGGCCCTTCGAAGGTTTTCGCTACAGCGTCGAACACTCGGTGTACGTGCGCAACGACCAGCGTGGCAAAGGCCTTGGCCCGCGCCTGATGCAAGCACTGATCGCGCGTGCCAGAACCTGCGGCAAGCACGTGATGGTCGCGGCCATCGAAAGTGGCAACCTGGCTTCGATCCGCCTGCACGAGCGCCTGGGGTTCATCACCACCGGGCAGATGCCGCAGGTGGGCATCAAGTTCGGCCGCTGGCTGGACCTGACCTTTATGCAACTGACCTTGAATCCGGGCGCCGAACCGCCCAAGGAGTGAGATCGATGAACGCCGCGCAACTGCGTCGAGTCAATGCTGAAAGTTTTGCCCACTACCGCCTGGGCTTGATCGAGCTGTTGCTGGACGCGGTGAAGCACGGTGCTTCAGTCGGTTTCATGGCTGACTTCGACGAAGCCCAGGCCCGCACCTATTTGAGCGGCGTGCAGGCGAGCATCGAAGACGCAAGCTTGCTGCTGTGGGTGGTGGTGCGCGATGAACAGGTGATCGCCAGCGTGCAGTTGGCGCTGTGCCAGAAAGCCAACGGCCTTAACCGCGCCGAGGTGCAAAAGTTGCTGGTCCACAGCAACGCACGGCGCCATGGCTTGGGCCAGCAATTGATGAATGCCCTGGAGCTCGCCGCGCGCCAGCACAAGCGCGGCCTGTTGTACCTCGACACCGAGGCCGGCTCCGGCGCCGAAGCCTTCTACCAGTCGCTGCGCTACACCAAGATCGGCGAACTGCCCGATTACTGCCAAAGCCCGGACGGGCGCTACAGCCCGACCGCCATCTACTTCAAGACCCTGGGGCAACCTGCATGATTCCTGGTGAATATCAGATCCAGCCTGGCGACATCGAACTCAACGTGGGCCGCCGCACTGTCAGCCTGAGCGTGGCCAACATCGGCGACCGGCCGATCCAGGTGGGCTCGCATTATCATTTTTTCGAGACCAATGATGCGTTGACCTTCGACCGGGCCGCCAGCCGCGGCATGCGCCTGAACATTCCGGCGGGCACCGCGGTGCGCTTTGAGCCGGGTCAGAGCCGCGAGGTGGAGCTGGTCGACTTGAGCGGCGGGCGCCGCGTGTTCGGGTTTGCCGGCCGGATCATGGGCGATCTTTAGGGCCCTATCGCAGGCAAGCCAGCTCCCACC
>NZ_JBARTQ010000533.1:0-4878 GCF_049645325.1 Pseudomonas sp.
GCTCTACCCCGTCCCCCGTCCCAAAGCCTCCGAGATCCATCTGCGACGTCTTTTTCGCAAAGGTCTTCTTTAAGCAAGTGTAGTGCGACAGCGCTGCCGTCCCTGGCGTGCATGGTGAACATCCTGCACAGCTGATTCCCTGCCTGTATTCGGAGTCAGCGTTGACCGGCCTTTTTAAAGGTCGTAATTGACCGCCACGCTGCGCCCGGTCTTCACCGACTCCAACGCACAATCAGCCAAATGCAACGCATACAGCCCATCGCGCATGCTGGTGGGCAACGCGTGCCCGCTGCTCAACGCGTCGATGAACTGCGTCAGTTCATTGCGATAAGCGTGCGCGTAGCGCTCCAGGAAAAAGTGCTGCAACGGCTCCAGCGCTTCGGTGTGTTCGGCGCTCCAGTGGCGCAAGGTGCTGGGCCGGTGGTTGTCGGTCAGCAGCACACCGTTGGCGCCGGAGACCTCCACGCGCTGGTCGTAGCCATACACCGCCTGGCGGCAGCAGTTGATGTGGCATTGCTTGCCGGAGGCGGTGCGCAGCAACACCATCACGCTGTCGTAGTCGTCGATCTCTTCCAGGCTCGGGTCCACCAGGCGGCTGGCGAAAGCGCTGACTTCCACCGGTTCTTCACCGAGCAAATGGCGCGCGGTGTCGAAGTCGTGGATGGTCATGTCACGCAGGATGCCGCCGGAATGGGCCAGGTAGTCACGCGGGGCCAGGCCCGGGTCGCGGCTGGTGATGATGACCTGGCGCACTGCCCCAATCTGGCCCGCGTCGAGGGCCTGGCGCAAGCGCAGCATGTCGGGGTCGAACCGGCGGTTGAAGCCAAGCATCACCTTGCCGCCTCGGCGCTCGACGGCTTGCGCGGCGCTGCGGGCCTTGGCGATGTCGAGGTCGATCGGTTTTTCGCAGAGCACCGCCTTGCCT
The DNA here is from genome assembly GCF_049645325.1 of Pseudomonas sp. Lineage (GTDB taxonomy): Bacteria > Pseudomonadota > Gammaproteobacteria > Pseudomonadales > Pseudomonadaceae > Aquipseudomonas. The sequence continues at coordinate 926 of NZ_JBARTQ010000533.1, forward strand.
TCGGCCACGGCTGCCAGCAACAGGTCGATGTGGGTGTCGGTGGGCGTGCCGATCACCACGGCGTCGATGTCCTTGCGCGTGAGCACAGCAGCGCAGTCGTAAGCGGCCTCGCAGCCCAACTGAGTGCTCAGCGCATCAACACCTTCACGCCAGGGGTCGGCCACCAGCACCAGCGTGGCATTGGGATGGGCGGCAACGTTGGCGGCGTGGATCTTGGCGATGCGCCCGGCACCTAAAACGGCAATACGTAGCATGGTCGAACTCCTGATGTTGTTGTTGAGGGGAGATTCAGTCCGGCAAGTTGAACGCTGTCACGATCTGCACCTGTGACGGCGCAATGGGCCCGGCCTTCCATAACCGGTGGTGTTGCAGGATGTGCAAAAACACGTTTCGAGCATCGATCTGCAGGTTGTGATCGATGATCGCGGCGACTTTTTCTTCCAGCAGCAACTGGCGGTTTTCTTCGTCGAGGTCGTGGCCGATAAACACCTCCAAACCGCGACCCTGAGCGGCGAACGCATCGACAATCGCACGATTGCCGCCGCCGACGCTGTACACCGCCTTGAGCTCGGGGTGCTGTTTCAGTGCCTGGGTGACGCGCTCAAAGGTGCGCTCATACACGCCATAGCCGCCGCTGATATCCAGCACCCGCAAGTGCGGCGCCCGCCCACGCAGCCAGGCGCGAAAGCCCATCTCGCGCTCTTCTTCACCGCGGAACAGCTCGCTGCCGATCACCACGGCCACGTCTTGAGGTTGCGCCGGTAGCCAGCGCGACATCAGGTAGGCGGCTGTCTGACCGGCGGTGCGGTTGTCCATGCCCACGTAGCCGATGCGCTCGCTTTGCGGCAGGTCCGTGACCAGGGTCACCACCGGAATGCCCGCCGCAATCAGTTGCTTGACCGCCTGGTTCACCGCCGGCTCATCGGCGGCCTTGAGCACCACGCCCTGGCTGCCCGTCTCCAGGCAGCGCAGCAACTGGTCATGCATGGCCTGGGGTTCGATTTCTTCGAACAGGTGAAAACGCGGCGCGATGCGAAACGGCGCCAGGCTGGCCAACTGCGCAATGATCGCCGCCTGCACCGCCGCGCTGAACCGCTGAGGCGTGTGCATGATCACGTCGACATGAAAAGTGCGCCCCACCGCCAGGCCGTTTTTCTCCTGGGACTCCAACTCATCCAGCGCTTGCTCGATGCGCCGTTGCGTCTGCGCATGCACGCTGCCGCGCTGGTGCAACACGCGGTCGACCGTGGCTTTGCTCACGCCCGCCTGGGTCGCCAGTTGTTTGAGAGAGAAATGTTTTGCGCGTTCGAGCATGCGGTTCGCCTGAGGTGTTTTTGAGGTCTTTTTTGGGCGTTACTGAGGTTTTGCAATGCTAGTCTCAGTTTTGCCCGCCGTCGAGCCGGGCGATGCACAACAACAAAAAATCAGGAGAACTTCATGCCCCACACCGATCTCGCCACCTCGTTCAGCGGACAATACTTTGTCGTCACCGGCAGCACCCAGGGCCTGGGCGCCGCAGTGGCCCGCACCCTGGCGCAGCGCGGCGCCGCCGGGTTGATCATCTGCGGGCGTCGGCGCGCCCAGGGCGAAGAGCAGGTGCGGCAGTTGGCGCAGCTGGATTGCCAGGCGTTTTTCGTCGAGGCGGACCTTGAGAAGGTTGAGGACTGCCGCGCGATCATTGCCGCGGCGCGTACTCACTTCGGCACGCTGCATGGGCTGGTGAACTGCGCCGGCATGTCGGACCGCGGGACCATTCTCGACACGTCGCCGGAACTCTTCGAGCGCCTGTTTGCGGTGAATGTGCGCGCGCCGTTTTTTCTCATGCAGGAAGCGTTGACGCTGATGATCAGCCAAGGCGTGGAAGGCGCCGTGGTGAACATCCAGAGCGTGACCGGCCACGGCGGTCAGTCCTTTCTGAGTGCCTACGCGGCGTCGAAGGGCGCGCTGGCGATCCTGACCAAGAACGTTGCGTTCAGCGCGCTGCGCAACCGCATCCGCGTGAATGGCTTGAACATTGGCTGGATGGACACACCTCACGAAGATGAGATCCAGCGCCAATACCACGGCGCCGAGGATGGCTGGCTGGAAAAGGCCGAAAGCGCGCAGCCGTTCGGGCGCCTGCTGAAGCCTGAAGAAGTCGCGCAAAGCGTGGCGTTTTTGCTGTCCCGCGAGTCGGGCATGATGACCGGCGCAGTGATCGACCTGGAGCAAGGCGTGGTTGGCTGCACCGACAGCAGCACCCCGCAGCCGCACCAGGCGCTGAGCCTGCCGGGAGGTGTGTGATGTCGGCTTTCGTCACCCAGGAGGCGGTGCGCCTGGCGGATTTCAGCCGTGTCTGCGCGCAACACGCGAATGCCGAGGACTACCCGCTGTGCGCTGAAGTGCTGAGCAATGTGCCGATCTACCAGGCGCACACGCTGCGCACTGCCGACCGCCTGACAAGCATGAATGAACTGCACCGCCTGTTCCGCGACGGGCCGGGAGTGATGGTGGTGCGCGGCGCGTATGAAGACCTGGCGGTGGTGGACCGCCACAGCCAAGTGTTCGAGGCGATCTTCGCCCATGAAGCGGCGCAAGGCGTGGCCGCCGACCACTTCGCCAAGGCCGGCAGCAATGGGCGCATCTGGAATTCGTTGCAGAAGGCTGCGCTGGAATCACCAGCGTCATTTGTCGAGTACTACGCCAACCCGTTATTGGGGCTGATTGCCGAGGCCTGGCTGGGCCCGAGCTTCCAGGTCACGGCGCAGGTGAACGTGGTGCATCCCGGCGGCCAGGCGCAACAACCGCATCGCGACTATCACTTGGGTTTCCAGACGACCGACGTGGTGGAGCGTTTCCCCCTGCCCCTGCACCTGCTGTCCCAGTACCTCACGTTGCAAGGCGCCGTGGCCCATTCGGATATGCCACTGGAAACCGGCCCGACCCAATTGCTGCCGTTCTCCCAGCAATACGCCCTGGGTTACCTCGCCTGGCGGCGCAAAGAGTTTATCGACTACTTCCAGCACCACGCCGTGCAATTGCCGCTGAACAAGGGCGACTTACTGTTCTTCAACCCGGCGCTGTTCCATGCCGCCGGCACCAACCGCACGGCGGACTGCCAGCGCATGGCCAACCTGCTGCAAATCTCCTCGGCCTTCGGCAAACCCATGGAAGCCCTCGACCGAGACCGCATGATGCTCGCGGTTTACCCGGTGCTGCTCGCCAATCCATCGCTGACGGCGGAAGCCATCGACGCGGTCATCGCCTGCACCGCTGACGGTTACGCCTTCCCCACCAACCTCGACACCGACCCGCCGTTGCAGGGCCTGGCACCGCAAACCGGGCAACAACTGATGCAACAAGCGCTGAGCGAACACTGGCCGTACTCGGACTTTGCCGCTGCAGTGACGCAGATGCGGAGCAAACGCCAAGCGTGAATCCCAATGCTTTAACAACAACAAAAAGAACGGAGCAACACCATGAAAAAGCACCTCCTTGCGGCACTGTTTACCCTTGCCTTCACACCCTGGGCGCTCGCCGATATTCGCATCGGCGTGAGCATCGCACAGGTCGATGACGTGTTCCTCGCACAGATGCGCGACTACATGGCCGCCCACGCCAAGGAACTGCCCGGCGTGACCCTGCAATTCGAAGACGCCCAGGGCGATGTGGTGCGCCAGCTCAACCAGGTGCAGAACTTCACAGCGCAAAACATGGACGCGATCATCGTCAACGCGGTGGACACGGCGGCGACGCAAAAAATGACGCTCAACGCGCAAGAGGCGAAGATTCCACTGGTGTATGTCAACCGCCGTCCCGAGTTCAAAGAGGTGCCGCCCGGCGTGGGCTATGTCGGCTCGGACGAGATCAAGGCTGGCGAAATCCAGATGCGCTACCTGGCGGAAAAAATGGGTGGCAAGGGCAACCTCGCCATCATGCTCGGGTTGCTCTCCAACAACGCCACGCACAACCGC
>NZ_JBARTQ010000534.1:0-1914 GCF_049645325.1 Pseudomonas sp.
TCCGTGGCCGGGACGTTGAGCGGAACGGTGAAACCCTGACGGGGACTGTTACCAGGCCCGCGATAACCGGCTTTATCGGGGCCGTCAAAACAACCCTTGCGTTTGGATTAATCGGTATTTTCACCAAAAAATGAATAGTTCCATACGGTGAAGCAAGTAATTCGTGCTCCTGTCGACGTAGGTAAGTTCCGGTCGTATCGATTATGCGGGTAAGGCATGGCCCGGACGGCTTGCAGGCCTATCGGGTGTCGAGGAACGAATATTCCGCATCATCCGGATAACCTGCAAAGTTTGACACGCCGAAATACTTCCGTTCGCCAGCGAAATAGACGTCAACCACGGTCAAATTGGCGTGTATCGAGGGGGCGAATTAGAATGAAAGATTGTGGCTTTACGTTCGCGAAGTTCATCATAACAGTCGGCCGCGATCATGTTCGCAAGAGTTCCCTCGGAGGTATCGCTGGATTGGATTTACTTCCCGCCATTTTTCTTCACAGTCCTGTTTGGTTTTATAGGCGCGCTGGCAATCGCCAGGCTACTGAACTGGACCGGACTTAGTCGATTTTTTTGGCATCCGGGTCTGGCGTTTGTGGCGTTGTGGGTCCTGACAACGTCCCTGCTCGGTCTGTTTGTTATTCCCCCGTAGAAGTATAGGGAGGTCATAACACAACCGTGCGACGCGCAAGCGAGAGAAAACGTCTTGCCGATAGTCCCTCGATCTCGCGTCGGAGTCGTATGGGTTCTGAGCCAAAGTCCCGCGTGGCACGACGCTGAGTCCACCCGCCGTGGTGGGCGTCGTCAATCACGGTACGGAGTGCGTACCACAACAGGGAACCAGAGATAACGATGTCCGAGAACGCCAAAAAGATTCTGCCCAAACTTGTCACCGTGATACTCGTCGTCGTGGCATTGCTCGCGGCGTATATCCTTTATCGCCGATACACCGATCGGCCGTGGACGCGTGACGGACAGGTGCGGGCCGATATCATCAAGGTCGCTCCGAGGGTTGAGGGCTATATCGTTCAAGTCGCGGTCAAGGACAATCAATTCGTGCGTAAGGGCGAATTGCTATTCCAGATTGATCCCAGCGATTACCAACTGGCGGTGAACAAGGACCAGGTTGCATTAGATCAGTCCCGAGAAGACGTCGAAGCGCTGGAGGCTGCGGTCCGAGCGGCGCAGGCAGTCGTCCAGCAGAACAAGGCGGCTGTGACTTCGGCTGGGGGGCAGGTCGACGCAGCCCAGTCAGGAATCAAGTCGGCTGAAGCTGCCACTAGCGAAGCCGAAGCTGGCATTGTGGCGGCTACCGCAATGATCGCTCAACAAAAGGCGATACTGGAGGAAGGCAAACGCGAAGCCGAACGGGCAGCGCGCCTGGCGGAAAGGAAAGCCGGTTCTGTCGAAACCGCTCAAGCCAAAGAGGCGGCGGTCGCCGCGTATCAGGCTCAACTTGACAGCGCCAATGCCGGTTTAAGCCAGGCACAGGCCACACTCGCAAAGGCAAAAGCCGGTGAGGGCGAAGCACAAGCCAGGCTGGTGATTGCTCAAAACGGACTGGCCGAAGCAGAGGCCGCGCTGGTGACGGCAGACGCAAGTTTAGATGAAGCCAAGGCGAATCTGGGCGCGCCGGGTGAAGCAAACGTGCGGGTACGAAGTGCCAAGGTGGCCCTGGACGAAGCACAACTCAAGCTGGACTGGACGAAGATCTACGCACCGAGTGACGGATATATTACGAATCTGTATGTCAATCAAGGCACATTTGCTGTCACCGGGTCGCCACTGGTTGCCTTTGTCGATAGCAATACGTTTCGAGTGCATGCCTATTTCGAGGAAACGAAACTAAGACACATCAAGCAAGGTGATCGAGCGATTGTTACGCTGATGGGCCATCACGACCAACCGATTGAGGGTGTC
>NZ_JBARTQ010000535.1:0-10700 GCF_049645325.1 Pseudomonas sp.
CACTGTGCCTGCACGGCATGGGAAGGCGATGTTTTTCAGGGTGACTCTGCTCAAGAGCCCCCCTCGCAAGCCCGGAGACCGGCCCGAAAAATCAGATAACAAACCCGCGGTGGGCGGGCGCTGTTTAAACCCTGCGTGCCCGGCTCGCGGGGTTTTCATGCGCCTGCGTCACCCTGAAACCCAGAAGGGACGCGCCATGTCGATCATCAGCAGCACCACCTCGCACACCGCCAGCAGCACTTCCACCCTGAGCCAACGCCTGACTGCCGCCATCGGCGCGTCGATCCTCGGCGCGTGCCTGGTGTATTTCGCCGGTTTCTCGCATATCGAAGCGGTGCATAACGCCGCCCACGATACACGCCACAGCGCCGCGTTCCCGTGCCACTGAGACCTGCCGACATGATCAAGCGTATTGCCCAAACTGCAGGCTTTACCGGCCTGCTGGCCGCCCTGCTGCTGACCCTGCTGCAAAGCTTCTGGGTCGCCCCGCTGATTTTGCAGGCGGAAACCTTTGAGAACGCTCCGGCCGCTGTCGAAGTCGCCCATGAACACGCCGCAGGCGCCGCTGCGCACACCCACGACGCCGAAGCCTGGGAACCGGAAGATGGCTGGCAGCGCGTGCTGTCCACCACCGGCGGCAATTTGGTCGTCGCCGTAGGTTTTGCGCTGATGCTGGCCGGTCTCTACACCTTGCGCGCGCCAACCCGCACCGCCCAGGGCCTGCTCTGGGGCCTGGCGGGTTACGCGACTTTCGTGCTGGCGCCCACCCTGGGCCTGCCGCCGGAATTGCCGGGCACTGCCGCCGCTGACTTGGCACAACGCCAGATCTGGTGGATCGGCACCGCCGCGTCCACTGCAGTGGGTATTGCGCTGCTGGTGTTTGGTCGCAGTTGGCTGCTGAAAGTGCTGGGCGTGGCGATCCTGGCCGTGCCGCATGTGATCGGCGCGCCGCAACCGGAAGTGCATTCGATGCTCGCCCCGCAAGCCTTGGAAACACAGTTCAAGATCGCGTCGCAACTGACCAACGTGGCGTTCTGGCTGGCCCTGGGCCTGATCAGCGCCTGGCTGTTTCGGCGTAACCGCGACGGTCAATATTCGGCATGACCCTGGTGGTCGGCATGGGTTGCCAGCGCGGTTGTGACGTTGACACCTTGCTCGCGCTGTTCGAAACCGCCTTGGCCGAGGGCGGTATTGAGCGCACGCGCATCACCGCCTTGGCCAGTATTGAGCGCAAAAGACATGAGCCGGGGTTACTCGCCCTGGCTCAACGGCTGAACCTGCCGTTTGCGTGTTTCAGCGCAGCACAGCTGGCGCCCTACGAAGATCGTCTGAGCCATAAATCCGACGTGGTTTTTGCCCATACCGGCTGTTACGGCATTGCCGAAAGCGCCGCCCTGGCACTGGCCGAACACCTCGGCAACGTCCCTTCTCGCCTGCTGATCACGCGCAGAACGAGCGCCCAGGCCACCTTTGCATTGGCGTGCGCGGGCTAAAATCCCGATAATCACCGCTTCCGATCATGAGCAATCTTCATGCTCGCCCGATTTTCAACAGGAACTCCCATGACCGTCTACTTCATCGGCGCAGGCCCCGGCGACCCGGAATTGATCACCGTCAAAGGTCAGCGGCTGATCCGCAGCTGCCCGGTGATCATTTATGCCGGCTCGTTGGTACCTGCGGCGGTATTGGAAGGCCATCAGGCGCAACAGCTGGTCAACAGCGCCGAACTGCACCTGGAGCAGATCATCGACCTGATCAAGGTTGCCCACGCCAACGGCCAGGACGTCGCACGCGTGCATTCAGGCGACCCGAGCCTTTATGGGGCAATCGGCGAGCAAATCCGCCACCTGCGCGAGCTTGGCATTCCCTTCCAAATCATCCCGGGCGTCACGGCGGTGGCGGCCTGTGCGGCACTGCTGGAGACTGAACTGACCCTGCCGGATATCGCCCAAAGCGTGATCCTTACCCGCTACGCCGACAAAACCAGCATGCCGGCCGGCGAAGACTTCGACAGCTTGGCGCGCCACGGCACCACCATGGCGATTCACTTGGGCGTCAACCATTTAGAGAGAATTGTCGCCGAACTGCTGCCGCACTACGGCGCCGATTGCCCGATCGCCGTGGTGCACCGGGCGACGTGGCCGGATCAGGACTGGGCGCTGGGCACGCTGACCGATATTGCTGAAAAGGTCGCAGCCAAAGGCTTTCGGCGTACCGCGCTGATCATCGTCGGCCGGGTACTGGCGAGCGACAGTTTCAGCGAGTCTTCGCTGTATCGCGCAGGGCATGCACACCTTTACCGGCCATGAACGAAACTTGAATTCAATGCAAAATCCTGTGGGAGCGGGCTTGCCCGCGATGGCTGTATGTCAGGCAAAACAAGTGTCATCTGGTACACCGCTATCAGGCAAGCCAGCTCCCACACTTAATCTTCTGCGTTAAGTAAATCTCGCAAGCTACTAAATTTAAAGCATAAAAAAACGGCGCTCACGGGGCGCCGTTTTTTTGTTCGCAGTGAACACCTTACTCAGTAGTAGGCGTTTTCTTTCTGCGTGTGGTCGGTCACGTCGCGTACGCCCTTGAGCTCTGGAATACGCTCCAGCAAGGTGCGCTCGATGCCTTCACGCAGGGTCACGTCCGCCTGGCCGCAGCCTTGGCAGCCGCCGCCGAACTTGAGTACGGCGATACCGTCTTCCACCACGTCGATCAAGCTGACCTGACCGCCGTGACTGGCCAGCCCCGGGTTGATCTCGGTTTGCAGGTAGTAGTTGATGCGCTCGTTGACCGGGCTGTCGGCGTTGACGTTTGGCACCTTGGCGTTCGGCGCCTTGATGGTCAACTGGCCGCCCATACGGTCGGTGGCGTAGTCGACCACGGCGTCGTCGAGGAAGGCTTCGCTGAAGTTGTCGATGTACGCGGTGAAGCTTTTCAGCCCCAGGGCGGTGTCTTCAGGCTTCTCTTCCCCTGGCTTGCAGTAGGCGATACAGGTCTCTGCGTACTGGGTGCCGGGCTGGGTGATAAAGACGCGAATGCCGATACCTGGGGTGTTCTGCTTCGACAGCAGGTCAGCCAGGTAATCGTGGGCGGCGTCGGTAATGGTTATGGCAGTCATGGAAACTCCTCACAGGCTTGCCGGCAGTTTACGCCAAATCATTACAGAGGTACAAAGTCCTAGTATTTTTGTCGGGATAATTTTAACCGTTGGTCGCCATCGAGCCAGCCTTTGAGCAGGCGATAACTGCCCTTTTCCAACCAGTGGTAACTGCCCAGGGCGCCCAAGCCGATGGTAAGCACGCACACAGCCAGTACGGCATAGGGGTTCAGGCCATAGCGCTGGGCAGCATAACCACCGGCCGACAACACCAGCACATGCAGCAAATACACGGAATAGGAACAGTCCCCCAAGACCTTGAGCAGGCGGTTGCCCTCGAAGAACCGCTCCAGCGCCATGCAAGCCACTACCAGCACGGCGCTGGGCAGGCCCCAGGTCAGGGCACGCGGCGAGGCTGGCCAATGGTAGATAGCCAACAGCGCGCCGGCGATGCCCAACAGCGGAAGCCACAGCCCCGGCCGGATCCAGCCCTTGCGATAGAGCATGCCGATGCCGATGCCCATCAGGAACTCGACGACAATATCCGAGCGATAGAACTCGCTGATCCAGCCAAATGAGGTCCACGCCTCGCAGACTGCAAACAACAATGCCGCCACAACCAGCAGCCGCCATTGCCGGCGAAACAGCAGCGCCCAGGCGAACAGCAGGTAAAACAGCATTTCGTAGTTCAGTGTCCAGCCGACATTGAGGGTCGGGTAAACCCCATAGCCGCCGGGGTTCTCGGAAGGAATAAACATCAGTGACATCAACACATGCACGGCATCGACGCTCTGGTCCGGCAACATTGGCCGGGCGACCACCACCAGCAACGCCATCAGTAACGTGTAAAACCAGTACGCCGGCACGATGCGCAACAAGCGATACAGCAGGAATCGCCACGGTGGCAGGTCCTTGTCCTGGGTAGACAGGAAGATCACCAAGCCGCTGATCACGAAAAAAACGTCCACGCCCGCGGCGCCTTTTTCGACAAACAGCCGGCCCAAGGCGGTGTCCGCCTTGAAACCGAAGAAAATCTGCATGAAGTGGTGCCCCACCACCGTCCAGGCCGCCAGAGCGCGCAGTGCCTGTACCGAAATCAACATCGCCCGCCACCTTACCCACTGCATTCACATGTAGTTGGGACCCTGGCGGACGGTTAAAGGTCGATCAAAGATTTTCGTAGCGGTTCATGTCCAATACGCCCTCTTCCACCGGCGTGGTTTCTCGAATGTACTGCGACAAATCATGGAAGTACTGCCAGAACAGCGGATGACTGCGGCGCACGCCCCAACGATCGACAATTTTCTCAAACCGGTGTGCGTCCTTGGCACTCTCCATCGCCGCGACAAACTCCGGCACTTCCCCCGCCGGAATATTGAACATGAAATTCGGATAGCTGCTGAGCACGCCCGGGTAAATCGTCAGGGTATCGAGGCCCGGTTGGTAGCGATAGGCCTCCCCCAATAAAAACGCCACATTACTGTGCGCCCGATTACGCAACATGCTGTAAACCACCCGCTTACCCCCGGCAGTCTCAATCCGCAGCAGGGTCGCCTCTGGCAACTGATCAATCACCTTGAGCCCCGCCGCCGGCCGCGACGTCAGCCGGCTCAACGCCTGCTCTGCGTCCTGCAACACCGGGTCAATCCCGTCGCGTGAGCAGTAGGCACCGGTGCATCGGTTGATCGGGTCCGGGCTCGCGTTCAAATCGCCGTAGCGGGTCACTAACTGGTTAGCGAAGTCGCGTTTCGGGTCCTTTTCATCCAGATGCAAGCCGCTCGGCTTGTCATCGTCAATCGCCTCATAGTCCAGCCACAGCTTGAGTTTTCCGCTGTTCTGGTACCAGTCATCCATAAAATCGTCGCGGCTATCAGCCGGCATCAGGCGCAGGAAATTCTGCTCGGCGCCATTGCGGATCAAATCAAAGTACAGCCGCGTCTGGGCCTGGTGCGACACATTGCCAAACACGTCGAAATTCACCGCCAACTGATAATAGGTGCGCTCCAGCAGCGGATAGTCGAACAACCACATCGTCTGCGGCACTTCGCCGATCAAGCCCTTGCTCACCGAGGCGCTGTCGAAGTGGCGGAAGATGCTCAACAAGGCATTGTCATTCCCGGCCCACAAGGACGACCAACTCGGCGGCGGCACATCGGCATAACTGTCACGACGCAACGCCTCGTACTCATTGCGCTTGTCGCGATACTTGCGCCACAGGCTCAGCACACTGCCCACGTCGTCGTTCTGCCCCGGCATCGCCAACAGCGGCGTGGCCTGGCCGCGATAGCGTGCATCGGTGATGTACAGGTCATGGTCCGGGTCCTGGAACAGGGTCCAGAAATTGTCGCGAATCACGTCCGTGGCAATCTGCCCACGGCACACCGGCCCGCGAATAAAGGTGCGCACGAAGTATTCGGCGTTATCCAGCATGAATTGATAGCGCGCCTTGGCCGGGATCGCTTCGAACGTCGCGAACGGGTTGGCGCGGCTGCCGGGGCCGTAGCCAGGCAAGGCGTTGACCTGCCAATTACCGGCGTAGAACAGTTCCTTGATGCGCGCCATTTTTGCCGCGCTGAACGGGTATGTGATGTGGGTTTTATGCACGATCACGCCCTGCACCGGCCACAGGCGGTAATACACCTGCGTCCCCGGATCGTCATTCGGACGACGGGTGGCGATCAGGTCAATCGGTTGGCCGCTGGGCGTGCGCGAGCGCACCCACTGGAAAAAATGCCCAGGCTCGCCGTTTTCGAAATAGATGTGCGCCAGGTACAAATGCTCGAACAACCAGCGCGCCACCAGGCTTTCGCGCGCGCCGGGCTGGTTGAAGAGGTTTTCCCATTGCTGCACTTGCAGCGCCTCTTGGGCGCTCGGCGCCAGGCCTTGCTCATCAATCGGCGCACCGGACGCGAGCCAGCGCTGCAAGGTCTGGTACTGCTGGTCGGTCAGGCCGGTGACCGCCAGTGGCATGCCTTCCCTGGGATGGCTACCGGCGTAGGCATTGAATTCGCCCGGCATCGCGCACATGTTCTCGCGGTTCAGGCCCAGCATGATTTCCTCGGGCAACTTGGCATTCGGTTGCAGCGGCGCGTTGTGGCCAAGCTCCAACATACGCGCCATCAGCGCGGCCTGGCTGCCTTGGGCATCCAGCACCGAATAGAAGCCCTTCTGCTGCCAGGCTTGCTTGCCGAATGCGTCATAGAACAACCGCGTGGTCGGCGTCGCCTGGCTGCGTTCGCCGTCATACACCGGCACTTTAGTCGCGCCACGGCCCACGCCCTCGGCGCTGCCCAGGTTCAACTGGCAGGCGGAGTCGTAGCAGGCATGGCACGCCACGCATTTTTCGGTAAAGATCGGTTGAATGTCGCGGGTATAAGAAATCGCGGGAGCAGGACTTTGCGCCTGGGCGGTACTGGCAATCAGCAATAACCACGCGCTGACAATAAGACGAAGTGACATGTATCCGGTCCCGGTTCAATGCGTGCGCTGAAAAATTGCCGGTGATTCTACCGGGCCATCGCCTGCAACAACATGAACGATATTCATGCAAAACCTGCACATGCTCTAAATCGGCACAGGTTTGCTATGATTCACGCCCTCCGAAATGCCTGACCAGAGTAGTCCCATGCCCGATCGTAGCGCTCGTCTGCAAGCCCTTCACCAAGCCCTCAAGGAACGCATCCTGATCCTGGACGGTGGTATGGGCACGATGATCCAGAGCTACAAGCTTGAGGAGCAGGATTATCGCGGCAAACGCTTTGCTGACTGGCCCAGCGACGTCAAGGGCAACAACGACCTGTTGGTGCTCACGCGTCCGGACGTGATCGGCGGTATCGAAAAAGCCTATCTGGATGCCGGCGCCGACATCCTGGAAACCAACACCTTCAACGCCACGCGCATTTCCATGGCCGACTATGGCATGGAAGAACTGGCCCACGAACTGAACGTGGAAGGCGCGCGCCTGGCGCGCAAGATCGCCGACGCCAAGACCCTGGAAAACCCGGCCAAGCCGCGTTTCGTCGCTGGCGTGCTCGGCCCGACCAGCCGCACCTGCTCGCTGTCGCCAGACGTGAACAACCCCGGCTACCGCAACGTGACCTTCGATGAGCTGGTGGAAAACTACACCGAAGCCACCAAAGGCCTGATCGAAGGCGGCGCCGACCTGATCCTGATCGAAACCATCTTCGACACGCTCAACGCCAAGGCGGCGATCTTTGCTGTGCAAGGCGTGTTCGAAGAGCTGAACGTCGAACTGCCGATCATGATCTCCGGCACCATCACCGACGCCTCCGGCCGTACCCTCTCGGGCCAGACCACTGAAGCGTTCTGGAACTCCGTCAGCCACGCCAAGCCGCTGTCCGTGGGCCTCAACTGCGCGCTGGGCGCCAGCGAGTTGCGCCCGTACCTGGAAGAGCTGTCGAACAAGGCCAACACCCACGTTTCCGCGCACCCGAACGCCGGCTTGCCGAACGAATTCGGCGAATACGACGAACTGCCGTCGGAAACCGCCAAGGTCATCGAAGAATTCGCCCAGAGCGGCTTCCTCAATATTGTCGGCGGCTGCTGCGGCACCACGCCCGGCCATATCGAAGCCATCGCCAAGGCCGTGGCCGGTTACGCACCGCGCCCGATTCCGGACATCCCCAAGGCCTGCCGCCTGTCGGGCCTGGAGCCGTTCACGATTGATCGCAGCTCGCTGTTCGTCAACGTCGGCGAGCGCACCAACATCACCGGCTCCGCACGTTTTGCCCGCCTGATCCGTGAAGACAACTACACCGAAGCCTTGGAAGTCGCCCTGCAGCAGGTGGAAGCCGGCGCCCAGGTGATCGATATCAACATGGACGAAGGCATGCTGGACTCGAAGAAGGCCATGGTGACCTTCCTCAACCTGATTGCCGGCGAGCCGGACATCTCCCGCGTGCCGATCATGATCGACTCCTCGAAGTGGGAAGTCATCGAGGCCGGCCTCAAATGCATCCAGGGCAAGGGCATCGTCAACTCGATCAGCATGAAGGAAGGCGTGGAGCAGTTCATCCACCACGCCAAGCTGTGCAAGCGCTACGGCGCGGCCGTGGTCGTGATGGCCTTCGACGAAGCCGGCCAGGCCGACACCGAAGCACGCAAGAAAGAGATCTGCAAGCGCTCCTACGACATCCTGGTGAATGACGTCGGCTTCCCGCCGGAAGACATCATCTTCGACCCGAACATCTTCGCGGTCGCCACCGGTATCGAGGAGCACAACAACTACGCCGTCGACTTCATCAACGCTTGTGCCTACATCCGCGACGAACTGCCGTACGCGCTGACCTCCGGCGGCGTGTCCAACGTGTCGTTCTCGTTCCGTGGCAACAACCCGGTGCGCGAGGCGATTCACTCGGTGTTTTTGCTGTACGCGATCCGCAACGGCCTGACCATGGGCATCGTCAACGCCGGCCAGCTGGAGATCTACGACCAGATCCCGGCCGAGCTGCGCGACGCCGTGGAAGATGTGGTGCTCAACCGCACGCCGGAAGGCACCGACGCCCTCCTCGCCATCGCCGACAAGTACAAGGGTGATGGCAGCGTTAAGGAAGCGGAGACCGAGGAATGGCGTGGCTGGCCGGTCAACAAGCGCCTGGAACACGCGCTGGTCAAAGGCATCACCACCCACATCGTCGAAGACACCGAGGAATCCCGGCAGTCGTTCAAACGCCCGATCGAGGTGATCGAAGGCCCGTTGATGTCCGGCATGAATATCGTCGGCGATCTGTTCGGCGCCGGCAAAATGTTTCTGCCTCAGGTGGTGAAGTCCGCCCGGGTGATGAAGCAGGCCGTGGCCCACTTGATCCCCTTCATCGAGCTGGAAAAAGGCGACAAGCCGGAAGCCAAGGGCAAGATTTTGATGGCGACGGTGAAAGGCGACGTGCATGACATTGGCAAGAACATTGTCGGCGTGGTGCTCGGTTGCAACGGTTATGACATCGTCGACCTGGGCGTGATGGTGCCGGCCGAGAAGATCCTGCAGGTGGCCAAGGAGCAGAAGTGCGACATCATCGGGCTCTCCGGCCTGATCACGCCGTCACTGGATGAGATGGTGCACGTGGCCCGCGAGATGCAGCGCCAGGACTTCCACCTGCCATTGATGATCGGCGGCGCGACCACCTCCAAGGCGCACACGGCGGTGAAGATCGAGCCCAAGTACAGCAATGATGCAGTCATCTACGTCACCGACGCCTCGCGCGCCGTGGGCGTGGCCACGCAGTTGCTGTCCAAGGAATTGAAGCCGGCGTTCGTCGAAAAGACCCGCCTGGAATACATCGATGTGCGCGAACGCACCGCCAACCGCAGCGCGCGCACCGAGCGCCTGAGCTACCCGGCAGCCATCGCCAAGAAACCGCAGTTCGACTGGAGCACCTACACGCCGGTCAAGCCGACCTTTACCGGTTCGAAGGTGCTGGACAACATCGACCTCAAGGTGCTGGCCGAATACATCGACTGGACGCCGTTTTTTATCTCCTGGGACCTGGCGGGCAAATTCCCACGCATCCTGACCGACGAAGTTGTCGGTGAAGCGGCCACTGCGCTGTACGCCGATGCCCAGGAAATGCTCGCCAAACTGATCGATGAAAAACTCATCAGCGCCCGCGCCGTGTTCGGCTTCTGGCCGACCAACCAGGTGCAGGACGATGACCTGGAAGTCTACGGCGACGACGGCCAGCCGATTGCCAAGCTGCACCACCTGCGCCAGCAGATCATCAAGACCGACGGCAAGCCGAACTTCTCCCTGGCTGACTTCGTGGCGCCCAAGGACAGCGGCGTGACCGATTACATCGGCGGTTTTATCACCACCGCGGGTATTGGCGCTGAAGAAGTCGCCAAGGCTTATCAGGATGCGGGCGATGACTACAACTCGATCATGGTCAAGGCCTTGGCCGACCGCTTGGCCGAGGCCTGCGCCGAGTGGCTGCACCAGCAGGTGCGTAAAGAGCACTGGGGTTACGCCAAGGATGAGCAACTGGATAACGAGGCGCTGATCAAGGAGCAGTACAGCGGCATCCGCCCTGCCCCGGGCTACCCGGCGTGCCCGGATCACACCGAGAAGGCCCAGCTGTTTCAACTGCTGGACCCTGAAGCCCAGGAAATGCACGCTGGGCGCAGTGGGGTGTTCCTGACCGAGCACTATGCGATGTTCCCGGCGGCGGCGGTGAGCGGCTGGTACTTTGCGCATCCGCAGGCGCAGTACTTTGCCGTGGGTAAGGTCGACAAGGACCAGGTGAACAGCTACACCGCGCGTAAGGATCAGGATTTGGCTGTGACTGAGCGGTGGTTGGCGCCGAATCTGGGGTATGACAACTGATCGGGGTTGGTTTTTTTTGGGGGGTGGGTTGGGTGCTTATCCGTTATTTGGGTTGGGGCTTGGATTGGTTCCGCTCTTACAGCGGGTCACTTTTGGAAAAGAGCCCCAAAAGTAACCAAAAGGGCTCTTGCCCCTCCACTCGGTGCCTCGCTGTGGCGCGGCATGCCCGCACTCCGGCTTGAATCCGTGGGCCGCCGCCACGCGCCAACCATGGCGCGGGGCGGCTAACCCGGCGTCCTGCCGGGTTAGCCGTGTTGGGCCATGGATGGCCCG
>NZ_JBARTQ010000536.1:0-10285 GCF_049645325.1 Pseudomonas sp.
TGTGGGAGCGGTGTTGAGGGTCAGATATCCGCCAACGCCGACACCAGAATCGCCTTGATGGTGTGCATGCGGTTTTCCGCCTGCTCAAACGCGATGTTGGCTGGCGATTCAAACACCTCTTCAGTCACCTCCACGCCGTTGGCCAGGTTCGGATAACGTGCGGCGATGTCCTTGCCCACTTTGGTTTCGCTGTTGTGGAACGCCGGCAGGCAGTGCATGAACTTCACGCGCGGGTTGCCCGAGGCTTTCATCATCTTGGCGTTGACCTGGTACGGCAGCAGTTGCTCGATACGCTCGTCCCACGCTTCCACCGGCTCACCCATCGACACCCAGATATCGGTGTGGATGAAATCCACGCCTTTCACCGCTTCTTTCGGGTCTTCGGTGATGGTGATGCGCGCGCCGCTTTCTTCGGCGAATGCCTGGCACTGCTTGATGAAGTCAGCGTGCGGCCACAGGGCTTTCGGCGCGCCGATGCGCACGTCCATGCCCAGCTTGGCGCCGATCATCAGCAGCGAGTTGCCCATGTTGTAACGGGCGTCGCCCAGGTAGGCGTAGCTGATGTCATGCAGCGGCTTGTCGCTGTGTTCGCGCATGGTCAGGGTGTCGGCGATCATTTGCGTCGGGTGGAATTCGGCGGTCAGGCCGTTGAACACCGGCACGCCCGCGAACTTGGCCAGCTCTTCGACGATTTCCTGCTCAAAGCCACGGTACTCGATGGCGTCGAACATGCGGCCGAGGACGCGAGCGGTGTCTTTCATGCTTTCTTTGTGGCCGATCTGCGACGACACCGGGTCGATGTAGGTGACGTGGGCGCCTTGGTCGTGGGCGGCCACTTCGAACGCGCAACGGGTGCGGGTCGAGGTTTTTTCGAAGATCAGCGCGATGTTTTTGCCCTTCAGGTGCGGACGCTCGGTGCCGGTGTATTTGGCGCGCTTGAGGTCGCGGGACAGGTCCAGCAGGTAATGCAGCTCGCGGGTGGTGTGGTGCATCAGCGAGAGCAGGCTGCGGTTGCGCATGTTGAAAGCCATGATGGATCTCCTTCGGTTTAGGTTATCCCCGTGGCCGGCGCCTTATGGGCGGCGGCCAAGGTTTGAAATTTAATAGTCGATTGGGTCGCGGATGATCGGGCAGGTCATGCAGTGGCCGCCGCCACGGCCACGGCCGAGTTCACCGGCGCTGATGGTGATGACTTCCACACCGGCCTTGCGCAGCAGGGTGTTGGTGTAAGTGTTGCGGTCGTAACCGATCACCACGCCAGGCTCCACGGCCACCACGTTGTTGCCGTCGTCCCACTGCTCGCGTTCGGCGGCGAAGCTGTTGCCGCCGGTTTCCACCACGCGCAGGGCCTTGAGGTTGAGGGCGGTGGCGACCACGTCGAGGAAGCTCGCGTCTTCACGGCGCACGTCGATGCCGCCGGGCTTGCTCTCGTCCGGGCGCAGGCTGAAGGCGACGATCTGGTTGACCACTTCCGGGAAAATCGTGACCAGGTCGCGGTCGCAGAAGCTGAACACGGTGTCCAGGTGCATTGCCGCACGGGACTTCGGCAGGCCGGCGACGATCACACGCTCTACCGCCTTGTGCTTGAACAGGTTCAGCGCCAGTTGGCCGATGGCCTGGCGCGAGGAGCGCTCGCCCATGCCGATCAACACCACGCCGTTGCCGATCGGCATCACGTCGCCGCCTTCCAGCGTGGCGTTGCCGTGGTCCTGGTCCGGGTCGCCGTACCAGACCTGGAAGTCGGCGTTGGTGAACTCGGGGTGGAATTTGTAGATGGCGCTGGTCAGCAGGGTTTCCTGGCGTCGCGCCGGCCAGTGCATCGGGTTCAGCGTTACGCCGCCGTAGATCCAGCAGGTGGTGTCGCGGGTGAACTGGGTGTTGGGCAGCGGCGGCAGAATGAAGCTCGAGTGGCCGAGGAAATCGCGGAACATCTCGATGGTCTTGCCGCCGAAGCTGTCGGGCAGGTCATCGGCGGACACGCCACCGATCAAAAACTCGGCGACCTTGCGCGGCTCCAGGCTGCGCAGCCACGAACCCACTTCATTGACCAGGCCGAGGCCGACCTGGTTGGCGGTGATCTTGCGCGCCAGGATCCAGTCCAGGGCTTCGGGGATGGCGACGATGTCGGTCAGCAGGTTGTGCATTTCCAGCACATCGATGTCGCGCTCGCGCATCTTGGTCACGAAGTCGAAATGGTCGCGCTTGGCCTGGGCCACCCACAGCACGTCATCGAACAGCAGTTCATCGCAGTTGTTGGGGGTCAGCCGCTGGTGGGCCAAGCCTGGGGAGCACACCATGACTTTGCGCAGTTTGCCGGCTTCGGAATGTACGCCGTACTTCACTTTTTCGGTGGTCATTACAGATCCTCCAGTTATCAACAATTACAAGGTCAGGAAACCGTCGTAGAGCCCATAGGCCGCCACCAGGGCGCCCACAACCACTGCGGCAAAAATCAGTTTCTCGACGTTGGTGAAAATCGGTTTGCCCAGTTCATGCTTGGCCTTGGCGAACAGGATGGCGCCGGGGGCGTAGAGCAGGGCGGACAGCAGCAGGTATTTGGTGCCGCCGGCGTAGAGCAGCCAGACCGCGTAGATCAACGCGACGGCGCCGATGAACAGGTCTTTCTTGCGCTCGGCGAGGGCGGTTTCGTAGGTTTCACCGCGCACCGCCAGCAGCAGCGCGTAGGCCGCCGACCACAGGTAAGGCACCAGGATCATCGAGGTGGCGAGGTAGATCAGCGACAGGTAGGTGCTGGCGGAGAACAGCGTGATCACCAGGAAAACCTGGACCATCGCGTTGGTCAGCCACAGGGCGTTGACCGGCACATGGTTGGCATTTTCCTTACGCAGGAACGCCGGCATGGTGTGATCCTTGGCCGCAGCGAACATGATCTCCGCACACAGCAGCACCCACGACAGCAGTGCGCCGAGCAAGGAAATGATCAGGCCGACGCTGATCAGCACCGCGCCCCAGTGGCCCACCACGTGCTCCAGCACGGCGGCCATCGACGGGTTCTGCAGCTTGGCCAGTTCCGGTTGGGTCATGATCCCCAGCGACAGCACGTTCACCAGCATCAGGAACAGCAGCACGGTGATAAACCCGATCACCGTGGCCTTGCCGACGTCGGAACGTTTTTCTGCACGGGAGGAAAAGATGCTCGCGCCTTCGATGCCGATGAACACCCACACGGTGACCAGCATCATGTTGCGCACCTGGTTCATCACGCTACCCAGGTCCGGGTTTTTCACGCCCCAGATGTCGGCGGTGAAGATGTCCAGCTTGAACGCGAACAGTGCGATCAACACGAACAGCACCAGCGGCACGACCTTGGCGACGGTGGTCACGAGGTTGATGAAGGCGGCTTCCTTGATCCCGCGCAGCACTAAAAAGTGCACGGCCCACAGCAGCACCGACGCGCCGATCACCGCAGCCGGCGTGTTGCCTTCGCCAAAGATCGGGAAGAAGTAACCGAGGGTGCTGAACAGCAACACGAAGTAACCGACGTTGCCCAGCCAGGCACTGATCCAGTAACCCCAGGCGGACGAGAAGCCCATGTAGTCGCCGAAACCGGCCTTGGCGTAGGCATAGACGCCGCCGTCGAGGTCGGGTTTGCGGTTGGCGAGGGTCTGGAACACAAAGGCGAGGGTCAGCATGCCGATGGCGGTAATCACCCAACCGATCAACACCGCGCCAACATCGGCGCTGGCGGCCATGTTTTGCGGCAGAGAGAAGATCCCGCCACCGATCATCGAGCCCACGACCAGCGCAACCAGTGCGCCTAGTCGAAGTTTTCCGGGAGTTTCAGACATTGCGTGACTCCAATGCAGGAGAAGAGAGACCACAGAATAATTCCGTGCGCTAATCAAACAGCTGACTCAGATCACTTCATTGGCACATTCCATTGTGAATTAATGACTTAAAGGCAAACTTGCGGGCAATAATGCCCCGCGGAAAAGCGCTTTCCAGAGCGGTCCTCCGTTGTTGTTAATCATTTAGTTCAAGGTACGGACGTTTGAAGCTAGTTCGTTTTGTGGAATGTGCAAACTTTTTCAAGCAACGTTGCCCAGTCGCTGAAAACTGGCAAAGTGCCTGCAATTTTTAAAGTCTAAATAAGCCTAAACTTTATAAACTGTCATGCCATTGCGTTATGAGCGTGGCGTTTTATCGCTGTCTTTAATAAACGCTACACTCGCTGAATTAATTAGTTGAGTGAACGATTGTCAGCTCAACGCGTTATTTATTCAGGAGTCTTCATGTCTCAACCGGTCCAGAAACTTCGGCTTGGCGCCCTGATTGCCCTGGTGGTGGGCTCGATGATTGGCGGCGGGATTTTCTCTTTGCCGCAGAACATGGCGGCGCGCGCCGAGGTGGGGGCCATATTGATTGGCTGGGGGATCACTGCTGTCGGCATGCTGACCCTGGCCTTCGTGTTCCAGACCCTCGCCAACCGCAAGCCTGAACTGGACTCTGGTGTGTATGCCTATGCCAAGGCCGGTTTCGGCGACTACATGGGGTTTTCGTCGGCCTGGGGTTACTGGATCAGTGCATGGATGGGCAACGTCGGTTACTTCGTGTTGCTATTCAGCACCCTCGGTTACTTTTTCCCGGTGTTCGGTCAGGGTAATACCCCGGTGGCCATCGCTTGTGCATCGCTGTTGCTGTGGGCGGTGCATTTTCTGGTGCTGCGCGGGATCAAGGAGGCCGCGTTCATCAACCAGGTCACCACCGTCGCGAAGATCGTGCCGTTGCTGATGTTTATCGTGATCGCCGCCGTAGCGTTCAAGGCGGACATCTTCACGCGCGATATCTGGGGCCTGGGCAACCCGCAATTCGGTAGCGTGGTCGACCAGGTGCGCAACATGATGCTGGTCACCGTGTTCGTGTTTATCGGCATCGAGGGCGCCAGCGTGTATTCGGCGCGGGCCGAGAAACGCTCGGACGTGGGCCGCGCCACAGTGATCGGGTTTCTCGGGGTGCTGGCGCTGCTGGTGCTGGTGAACGTGTTGTCGCTGGGCATCATGAGCCAGCCGGAACTGGCGCACTTGCAGAACCCGTCGCTGGCGGGGGTGCTGGAGCATATCGTCGGGCCTTGGGGCGCGATGGCGATCAGCATCGGCCTGGCGGTTTCGCTGCTGGGCGCCTTGCTGTCCTGGGCGCTGCTGTGTGCGGAAATTCTTTACGCCACCGCGCATGACAAGACCATGCCAGCCTTTCTGAAGAAGGAAAACGCCAACCAGGTGCCGGTCAACGCGCTGTGGCTGACCAACCTCATGATCCAGGCGTTCCTAGTCATTACGCTGTTTTCCCACAGCACTTACACCACGCTGATTTACCTAGCCTCCTCGATGATTCTGGTGCCGTACCTGTGGTCGGCGGCCTATGCGGTGCTGCTGAGCGCGCGTGGCGAAACCTATGCAGGTAGCCCGCGCCGACGTATCAAGGACCTGCTGGTGGGCCTGATCGCCCTGCTGTACGCGGTGTGGCTGCTCTACGCCGGCGGCTTGAAATACTTGCTGCTGTCGGCGTTGCTGTATGCACCCGGTGTGATCCTGTTTGCCCAGGCCAAGCGTGAGCAGGGCCTGGCCTTGTTCACCCACGTGGAAAAAGGCATCTTCGGCTGCGTGATCGCGGGCGCGGGGCTGGCGGCGTATGGGCTGTACAGCGGGGTGTTGTCGTTGTGAAACTGGCGTATCAGCCGCCCTACGATTGGGCGGCGATGGTGGGGTTTTTATCGTTGCGGGCGATCAACGGGCTGGAAACCGTTGAGGCCGGCGTGTACCGGCGCAGCATCAGCCTGGGTGGAAGGCAGGGTTGGATCAGCGTGGCACCGGGGGCGGGCGATTGGCTGGAGGTCGGCGTTGATTTTCCTGATCCGGCGGCGTTGCCGGAGATCGCGCGGCGCTTGAGGAGGATGTTCGACCTAGAGGCCCAGCCCCAACTGATCAACCCGAAATTGGCGGACGACCCGTTGATGGCGCGGCTGGTTGCAGCCCGTCCTGGCCTGCGCGTGCCGGGTGCGTGGGACGGCCTGGAACTGGCGATTCGCGCGGTGCTTGGCCAGCAGATCAGCGTGGTGGCGGCGATCCGTCTGGCGGGCAAACTGGTTGCGCATTATGGCCAGCCGCTGGAGACACCCCACGCGGGTATTACCCACGTGTTCCCGACGCCCGAGGTGCTGGCGGCGGCGGACCTGGCGACCTTGGGCATGCCCAAGTCCCGGGGCCGGACGTTGTCCGCGGTGGCCCAGGCATTGCTGGATGATCCGGATCTGTTCGAGCCCAAGGCCAGCCTCAAGGAGGGCGTGGCACGGCTGGTCGCGTTAGCGGGAATTGGTGACTGGACAGCGCAGTACATCGCCATGCGCCAATTGCGCGAGCCGGATGCGTTTGCTTCCGGAGACATTGGCTTGATCAATGCGCTGGCGGCGTTGGAGGGCGAGCCGATTTCGGCGCGGCAGTTATCCGCGCGGGCAGAGGCGTGGCGGCCGTTGAGGGCGTATGCGGCGCAGCATTTATGGACCTCTTTGAGTCGGGCGGATTGATGGCGCCTGTAAGGGCCTCATCGCAGGCAAGCCCGCTCCCACATTTGGCCGCGTACAGCCTTTGAAATATGGTCAAAAATGTGGGAGCTGGCTTGCCTGCGATAGCGGTCTTCAGGTCACCACTGAGCGCGGTGTGAGCCCAATTCTCCCGCCGGCAAATCCCACTGCAATGGCGTGCCGCTGATGCTCAGCGGTGCCAGCAGCCGATGGGCCTGGCCCCAGGCGGTTTGCTCTACCAGCAAACCTTGATCGCTCGCCTCTTCCGCCCGCAACGCCGGTTGTTCCGGCACTTCCCCAGCGTCCACTAACAGCTTCGCCGTACGCGCCAATGACAACCGCGCCGATCCGCCACGGCCGGACTTCAATCGTTGGCTGAACGCTTGAATCGCGCTGGCTGCCATCAGGTATCCGGTGGCGTGGTCCAGCGCCTGCAGTGGCAGCGGCAGCGGTTTGTCCGCGTGTTTCCAGGCCATGCCGGCGTCGGCGATCCCGCTGCTCATCTGCACCAGGCTGTCGAAGCCACGGCGATTGCGCCACGGGCCGCTCCAGCCGTAGGCATTGAGGCTCACGTCGATCAGGCCGGGCGCAAGGGTTTGCAGCTCATCGGCGCTATAGCCCAGTTGCTCCAGGGCATCGGCGCGGTAGCCGTGAAACAGGATGTCGGCGTCTTTGAGCAGGCTTTCGAACATCTGTCGGCCCTCGGCGCTTTTCAGGTCGAGGCGAGCGCAGCGTTTGCCCAGGGTCATTTCCGGCACCACGCCGGGTTCGTTCCAGCTGGGTGAGTCGATGCGCAGCACGTCGGCGCCAAGCCCGGCGAGAAACCGGCTGGCCACGGGGCCGGCCAGCACGCGGGTCAGGTCCAGCACCTTGACCCCCGCCAACGGGCGCGCCACCGAGCCGAGCCAGGGTTTGTCGGTGGTGGTTTCGAAGGTCTGGCGCTGCACCAACGCTTCAGCATTCACCGCCAGCCCTTGGGGATGGGTTTGCCAGGCCAGCAACGAACGCATCTGCGCTGCGCAACCGCCCGCATCGACAATCGCCTGCTCCAGTTCGGCGGCGTTCCACGCGGCGACTTTACTGGCCATCTCGGCGCGGTCGTTGACCTCGCCCAGCACGCGCTCGGCGGCGGCACGGTGATGCGGGGCGTTGGTGTGCAACCGAATCCAGCCATCGGCGCTGGCGTAGTCGCCGGCCACCGGGTCCCACAGCGGCGGCACTTGCCAGCCCACCGGGCGAATCGAGGATGAAAACCATAAGGAGGCGAGGCGCCGGTCCACACTCACACTGGGCAGGCGCCCGGTCTGTTGTTGGATCAGTTGGGCGACGGCCTGGCCGGCTGCGCCGATGCAGGCGGCAGCCAGCTCGGTCACGGCGAAGGTCGAGGGCAGGGCGCCGGCTTCGTTAAAGGTCAGCGGGGTTTGCGGTAAATCGAGTGCGGCTTGGATGGGTGTCAGCAGGTCAGTCATCAAAGGCCCTCCGTAAGAGAAGGGCCACTATAGAAGATCATCACACCGGTGTGACAACTCCCGGTTCCAACGGCAGGTCGATGCTGGCAATAAACCCGCCGTCAGGGTGATTGGCCAGGATCAGGCTGCCGCCATGCCGTTCCGCCGCGCGCCGGGCGATTGCGAGGCCCAGGCCGTGGCCTTGTGCAGCCTGGCCGGGGGCGCGGTAAAACGGTTCGCCCAACTGGCTCAGGTGTTCAGCGTCCACGCCGGGCCCGTGGTCGCGCACGCTGATGAGAATGCGCTCGCCCTGGCGTTGGGCCTGCAATTGAATCGGTTGGCCTTGCGGGTTGAAGCGCTGGGCGTTGCGCAGCAGGTTATCCACCGCGCGTTCAATCATGGTGGGCCAGCCCTTGAGGTGCAGATCGGTTTCGGTGGTCAACTGCACGAGCTGCTCGGGGGCACTCAACTGCGCATCCTTTTGCAGAGTCTTGAGCAGCGGGTTGAGGTCCATGTCTTCGGCGCTGGCGTTGTCGGCATCCACGCGGGCGAGCACCAGGATTTCGCTGATCAGCGCTTCCAGTCGGTCGCATTCGCGGGTCAGGCGTGGCCAGAGGCGTTCGCGCTCTTCGGGGCCGGCGCGTTCGGCCAGCGCCAGGGCGATGCGCAGGCGGGCCAGTGGTGAGCGCAGTTCGTGGGACACATCGCGCAGCAACTGGCGCTGGCTGCTGATCAAACTTTGCAAGCGCGCGCCCATGCGGTTGAAGTCGGTGGCCAGCACGCCAAATTCATCGCGACGGTTGGCCAGCTGCGCCAGGCTGTTTTGCTGATAGGTGGTCTGGCCCAGGTCATGCACCGCGCCGCGCAGGCGGCTGAGCGGGCGGGTGATCGAGAGCGTCACCAGCAGGCTGAACAGGGTCAACACCACCAAGGCGATCGCCAGCGCACTCAATGGCCAAAGCAAGCTGCTGCGGTGCCAGGCGTCCAGCTCCGGGTGGGGAATGCGGTAGATCAGCAGGTACGTGTCACCGGTTTTTTCACTGGTGTACTCGGCGGTCAGGCGCCGCCAGGGCAGGTGGCCGTCCTGACTGTCATTTTGCCGGGCTTCAAAAGCGGCGGCGCGGCGCGGGAAGGTGCCGCGCACCACTGGGTCGCCGCTTTCGTTCAGCACTTGCACGTCGATGTGGTACTGGCGTTTGCGCTGCTGCAGCAATTCCTGGGCGGCGTCCTCACCCTGGGCTTCGTAGAGTTGCGTCCACTCCTGCGCCAGGTTGTTGAGGCCGGGATGGCGGCTGAGAATCCACGCGTCCTGGTTGAGCATGTGCCCAAGCAGGATCGACAACCCGGCAACCAAGGCGATGGCCAGCCAGAAACTGGCCAGGATCCGCCAGAACAATGAACGCACAGGAAACCCTCAAACAGGAAAAGCCCAGCGGCGGAGGCCACTGGGCTGGGGGAACGCTAGATCATTATTGCGCTTTTTGCGGTTGTTGGGCTTTCCAGGCCTGGAATTCCTTCCACTCGGCGCGGCGCTCGGCTTGTTTCTTCACGATCTCGTCGAATTTCTTCTGTTGATCGGGCTTCAGCACGGCACGGATGTCGGCTTGGGTTTTCTGTTTGCCGGCGGCGATTTCGTCCTGCATGGCTTTCTGGTCAGCGGCCGGGAGTTTGTCCAGGTACTTTTTGACCAGGTCTTTGCGGGCGTGCCATTGGTTGCCCATCAGTTTGCCGATTTGCTGGCGCTGTTCTTTGCTCAGGTCCAGCTGGCTGAAGGGGCCGCCTTTGCCACGCGGACCGTGTTCACCGCCGTGGCCCGGGCCACCCATCATGTGGCCTTCAGGGCCGCCCATCGGGCCTTGGCCTTCTGGCATGGCGGCCATGGCAACAGTTGGCAGGGCGGCGGCGAACATCAGAGCGATAAGGGTCTTGCGCATGGTGATTCTCCTGTCTCTATTCCGGTGAGTCCGGATGTGAGTAGGTTACGGAGATCAAGGTCAGCGGCGGTCAGGTGAGGGTAAAGCTTGGGTAAAGAGGGGATTGGTGGGGGCTGACAAAACTTTTTGGGCTGGGCGGGTGGTGGGTTGGGGGCATATCCGTTATTTGGGTGATGGCTTCTATTGGTTTCGCTCTTACAGCGACTCACTTTTGGTGGAGCGCAAAAGTAAGCAAAACGCTCTTGCCCCTCCACTCGGTGCCTCGTCTAGGCTCGGCATGCCCGCACTCCGGCTTGAATCCGTGGGCCGCCGCCACGCGCCATCCATGGCGCGGGGCGGCTAACCCGGCATCCTTGCCGGGTTAC
>NZ_JBARTQ010000537.1:0-4538 GCF_049645325.1 Pseudomonas sp.
ACCGCACCCAGGGCGTGAAGAATGTGCTCAAGGACTACCCCGGGATCAAAATCGTCGAGGAACAAAGCGCCGAATGGCAGCGAAGTAAAGCCATTGACCTGATGAACAACTGGATTGTGTCCGGCAAGAAAATCGACGCCGTGGCAGCCAATGCGGATGAAATGGCAATCGGCGCGGCCATGGCGATCAGCCAGGCAGGCATGCAGCCGGGCAAGGATATTCTGGTAGCCGGCAGCGACGGCGGCTCGGCCGGGCTGGATGCAATCAAGAAAGGGCAGTTGCTGGTGACGGCTTACCAGGACAACAAAGGCCAAGCCGTGGGCGCGATAGATCTGGCGGTGAAGATGGTCAAGAAAGAGGCCTACACGGCTGAGCTGACGATTCCTTATCAGCAGATCACCAAAGAGAATTATCAGGCGTATCTCAACCCTTAACTCTCAACCGCCTCTGTGGGCGCTCGCTTGCTCGCGAAAAACGCCAGACCACCGTACGCCTTCAGAACGCAGGCGTTATTGCTGAGGTGTCGGCAAGCAGGCGAGCGCCTACATCAGTGTTGCGCACAGCATAGCGCCTAGCCCGCACAGGCAACCCACCCCCGCGCCATAGGCCAGCGTACGCCACGGCTGCCACGCTGCGAGATACGTGACGGTGTGTATCAAGCGAGCCAGGGTAAATCCCCACGACAACCCAGCAGTGGCCGTCGCCGATACCCCCAACGCAACACACAACCCGCCCAACACAAAAAACAGCGGGATATTCTCCAGGTCATTGGCCCACGCCTTGGCTGCCCGACCGACCTGCGGCAGTTCTTCCGAGAGCGGCAGCTGCTTGAAGAAAGCAGCATCGTCATGATTGGTGAACGACTTGCTTCTGATTCGAAAGAATCCCTGATACACAGAGATTGCGAACATTTTCAGACACAAGACCAGCACGCATAGGGTATAGACATCCCGTGCTTCATTCATCGCGAAACCCATTGACGACGATATAGAGCAGCGGCCCCACCGACACGAATACCGCCGTGAGCACACAATACGGCAACACAGAGACCACCGATCGCCCTCGCCCGAGCGCATCGCGATACATCCATACACAGGCCAGCATTGCCATCAGGTACAGGTCGATCACCACTTGCGCGGTGTCCGGCCTTGACATCAATTGCCGTCCAAACGTCAGCAGTGACTGTTCAGCCGTCAACATCGTTGCCAGCGTGTACAGCGAAAATCCGAGCAACGCGGCCAGGGCACTATAAGGTCTGCGCATGGTGTCTTCCTTGAAGTGATCGAGGCTCACCATAGTGATAAGGTTGCAGCCCTCGCAATGACCTCGGAGGTCATGAACACGCCATGGACACTACTGCCGGCGAACACCTGCGCCACCTGCGTCGACACGCCAAGTTGAGCCAACTGGACCTGGCCCTAATCACGGGCATTTCCCAACGCCACCTCAGCTGTATCGAAACCGGCCGCGCCAAACCGAGCCCGGGCACGCTGCACACTGTGCTGGCGGCATTGGAAACCCCGCTGGACCAGCGCAACACTGTGTTCCTTGCCGCCGGTTTCGCCCCGCGTTACCCCGCGACCCCGCTCGCCTCCACGGCCATGGCCGCC
Source organism: Pseudomonas sp. (assembly GCF_049645325.1). Lineage (GTDB taxonomy): Bacteria > Pseudomonadota > Gammaproteobacteria > Pseudomonadales > Pseudomonadaceae > Aquipseudomonas. The sequence goes on from NZ_JBARTQ010000537.1 coordinate 1,611, forward strand.
ATTCGTGAAGCCGTCAACCACGTGTTGCACGCCAACAACCCCGCCCCGGCGATCCTGTTGGGCAGCCAGTGGGAAGTGTTGGCGGCGAATGCCAGCACCCGTGTGTTATTTGAATTGGTGGGCCTCAAGCCTGATGCGGCCGAGGGGCTGAATTTACTCAGCACCTTGCTGCAAACCGGTGGCCTGGGCGATCACCTGATCAATGCTGAAGAAATCCGCACCCTCGCCTGGCAGCGTGCGACCCGCGAGGCACTGGGTAACCCTGTACTGGCGGCTTTGTTGGCGAGCCTGCCGGTGCCGACCAGCACCGAGTTGCCCACACACATGCCGCCATTGGTGCTGACGCGTCTGCGCTCTACCCAGGGCGAACTGAACTTCCTGTCAACCTTCACCACTTTCGGCATGCCCCAGGACATTACGCTTACCTCGCTGCGCATCGAGCATCTGATTCCGGCTGACGCGCCTACGTGGCAGGTCATGCGCGCCGCCCATGCCGCGTATGCGACGCTGGTTTTGTGAAATATCTGTACGTAGACTGCCGCCATACCTCCCACTTGAAGGCGGCGAAAAAAACGTGATGCAAGTTACCGAAGTCTCCATTGCCCAATTGCGCGCTGCGCTTGAAAGCGGCCAGACCACGGCCATTGAACTGGTCCAGGCCTACCTGGCGCGGATCGATGCCTACGATGGCCCGCACACCGCCACCGCGTTGAACGCCGTGGTGGTGCGCAACCCCGACGCCCTCAAGGAAGCCGAAGCGTCCGATGCACGCCGCGCCAAGGGCGAAACCCTCGGGCCACTGGATGGCATTCCTTACACGGCCAAAGACAGCTATTTGGTGAAAGGCCTGACGGCGGCCTCCGGCAGCCCGGCGTTCGCCAAGCTGACCGCCCATCGCGATGCCTTCACCATCGAACGCCTGCGCGCCGGCGGCGCCATCTGCCTGGGCAAGACCAACATGCCGCCGATGGCCAACGGCGGGATGCAGCGCGGCGTGTATGGCCGCGCCGAAAGCCCTTACAACGCCGACTACCTGACGGCACCGTTTGCGTCCGGCTCGTCCAACGGTGCCGGCACCGCGACGGCGGCGAGCTTCGCGGCGTTCGGCCTGGCGGAAGAGACGTGGTCAAGCGGCCGCGGCCCCGCATCCAACAATGGTTTGTGTGCCTACACGCCGTCCCGTGGCGTGATTTCGGTGCGCGGCAACTGGCCGCTGACGCCGACCATGGACGTGGTGGTGCCTTACGCGCGCACCATGGCCGACCTGCTCGAAGTGCTCGACGTAGTAGTCGCGCAAGACCCCGACACCCGTGGCGACTTGTGGCGCCTGCAACCCTGGGTACCGATTCCGAGCGTGGCCTCGGTGCGCCCGGCGGCTTACGCGGAACTGGCCGTCAACAGCGACGCCCTCGCCGGCAAGCGTTTCGGCGTGCCGCGCATGTACATCAATGCTGACCCGGACGCTGGCACCAGCGAAAAGCCCGGAATCGGCGGCCCGACCGGGCAAAAGATCAACACCCGCGCCAGCGTCATCGACCTGTGGCACGCCGCACGCCAGGCGCTGGAAGCGGCCGGTGCTGAAGTCATCGAGGTGGACTTCCCCCTGGTGTCCAACTGCGAAGGCGACCGCCCTGGCGCGCCGACGGTGTTTACCCGAGGCTTGGTGTCCAAGGAATTTCTGCGCGACGAATTGTGGGAACTGTCGGCCTGGGCCTTCGATGACTTCCTGCGCGCTAACGGCGACCCGACGCTGAACCGCTTGGCGGATGTGGACGGACCGAAGATCTTCCCCCACGACCCGGGCACCCTGCCCAACCGTGAGGACGACCTGGCTGCCGGCATGGACGAATACGTGCGCATGGCCGAGCGTGGGATCACGCCCTGGAACGAGATCAGCACCGTGCCCGACGGTTTGCGCGGCCTGGAACACACCCGGCGCGTGGACCTGGAAGACTGGATGGACACGCTGGGGCTGGATGCGGTGTTGTTTCCGACGGTGGCGGATGTCGGTCCGGCGGATGCGGATGTCAACGAAGCGTCGGCTGATATCGCGTGGAGCAATGGTATTTGGGTCGCTAACGGTAACCTCGCGATTCGCCACCTGGGCGTGCCGACCGTTACCGTGCCGATGGGCGTGATGGCGGATATCGGCATGCCGGTCGGGCTGACGTTTGCCGGGCGTGCTTATGATGATTCGGCGTTGTTGAGGTTTGCTTCGGCGTATGAGGCGACGGGGAGCAAGCGTCTGGTTCCGCCGCGTACGCCGCCGCTGGTAGAGGGCTGAACTGAGGGCTGGGTGTGTATCCGTTTTTTGGGTGAGGGCGGATATCGGTTCCGCTCTTACAGCGGGTCACTTTTGAAAGGAGCCGGAATGCCGGCCCAGCCAAAAGTAACCAAAAGGCTCTTGCCCCTCCACTCAGCACCTCGCCTCCGGCTCGGTGTGCCCTCACTCCGGCCTGAATCCGTGGGCCGCCGTGACGGGGCGATCAAAAGCAGAGCACGGCGGCCTGAAACCCGACCTGAGTGGTTGAAGCAAAAGCGGATCAACAGCAAGAGCTGGCGTAACTGCCGAGGCCCGGTGGCGGCCCAATCAATCAAACCGCACTCGGTCAAGGTGGGAGCTGGCTTGCCTGCGATGGCATCACTTGCGTGTCACTGATAAACCGAGGTGCCTGCATCGCAGCGGTGCGGCGACCCGACAAGCCAGCTCCCACAAAAAAGCAGATCTGTGGTGTAGCGGCGAACTGATATCTGAAGCCGAACTGGGTCAAAACTGTGGGAGCGGGCTTGCTCGCGAAGGCGGTGTGTCAGTTAACAAATTCATTGGCTGACCCACCGCCTTCGCGAGCAAGTCGAATCGTCGCACCGCCGCTCCCACAGTTGGAACTCATTACATCAGATAAAAGTTGCGCCGCTCTGCTGTTGCCC
>NZ_JBARTQ010000538.1:0-14591 GCF_049645325.1 Pseudomonas sp.
GCCGGTGGTGTTGTGCAAAAACAGCAGTGGCGTACGGCTCTGGTCGCACAGCTGGATAAACTGCGCGGCCTTGCTCGCGCCTTTGGGGGTGATGGGCCCGTTATTGCCGATCACCCCGACGGCGCGGCCCTGGATGTGCAGGTGGCCGCAGACGGTGTGGGCGTCGAACTCGCCCTTGAACGCCAGGAAGTGCGAGCCGTCCGCCAACCGGGCCAGAATTTCGCGCACGTCGTAGGGCTTTTTCGGGTCGTCGGGGATCAGTCCCAGCAACTCGTCGATAGGGTACAGCGGTTCGACGTAGTCGCGTTTGGGCCTGTGCGGCATGCGGTCATCCCACGGCAACAGGCTGACAATCTCGCGCACGATGCGCACGCCGTCGGCGTCGTTTTCCGCCAGGTATTCGGCGGTGCCGGCGGTTTGTGCGTGCATCTCGGCGCCGCCCAGTGCTTCATCCGTCGCGACTTCGCCGGTGGCCGCCTTGAGCAGCGGCGGGCCGGCCAGGAACAGCTTGGCCTTGCCACGCACCACCACCACATAATCCGACAACCCTGGCTGATAGGCGCCGCCGGCGGTGGCCGAGCCGTGCACGACGGTGATCTGCGGCAACCCCATGGCCGACATGCGCGCCTGGTTGGCAAAGCTGCGCGCGCCTTCGACGAAAATCTCCGCCGCGTAATTGAGGTTGGCGCCACCGCTTTCGGCGAGGGTCACCACCGGCAGTTTGTTCTCCATGGCGATCTGCTGCAGGCGCAGGGATTTCTTCAAGCCGGAAGGGGAAATGGTCCCGCCCTTGATCGCGCTGTTATTGGCCACCACCAGCATGCGCACGCCGCTGACATAGCCGATGCCGGCGATCAAGCCGCCACCGGCGGCGCTGCCGTCTTTGTCGTCGTGGAGCTTGTAGCCGGCCAGGCTGGCCAGTTCCAGAAACGGCGCGCCGGGGTCGAGCAGCAGGTTGAGGCGCTCGCGCGGCAGCAGTTGGCCGCGCTTGTCGAACGTGGGTTTGGCTTCGTGCGCCTTGCTCAGCAGGTTCAATTCCAACTGGCGCAGGTGGGCGATGGCGGCCAGCATCGCTTCGCGGTTCTGGGCGAATTGAGGGCTGTGGGCGTCGATCAGCGTTTCAATCACCGGCATGGGTTATTGCTCCGCCTTGAGCACGTCGGGCAGGTACGCACGGTGGAAACCGTTGAAGGGTTCACTCGGCGATTGCGTCTTTTGCAGCGGCCAGGCACGGCTGCCCAGGCTGGCGGCGCCGTCGATGCGCAGGGTGCTGCCGCTGATGAACGCGGCGGCGGGGCTGAGCAGGAACACAATCGCCGCGCTGACTTCCGACTCGGTGCCGATGCGCTTGAGCGGCACGTGTTCGCGCAGCGTCGGGATCACCGCCTTGAACGCGCCTTCGTAGGTGTCCATCCCGCTGGAAGCAATCCAGCCCGGCGCTACGGCGTTGACCCGCACACCGGCGCAGCCCCATTCGAAAGCGGCGGTCTTGGTGAAATTGTCCATGCCGGCGCGCGCGGCGCCCGAATGGCCCATGCCGGGCATACCGCCCCACATGTCGGCGAGCATGTTGACGATGGCGCCACCGTGCTTGCTCATCGATTGGTTGAACACTTCGCGGGCCATCAGGAAACCGCCGACCAGGTTGGTACGCAGCACGGTTTCAAAGCCCTTTTGATTGATCGACGCCAGTGGCGACGGGTATTGGCCGCCCGCATTGTTCACCAGCCCATGAATAGGCCCGTGCTCGTGCAGGACCTGCGTGACCAGCGCTTTCACGGCTTCTTCATCGCGAATATCGCAGGCCTGCCAATGCGCGGTGCCGCCGTCTTCGGCAATTTCCGCCGCGACCTTTTGCAGTTTTTCCGGCTTGCGCCCCACCAGAATCACGTGGGCGCCGAGGGCCGCCAACTCATGCGCGGTGCAACGGCCAATGCCGCTGCCGCCACCGGTGACAATCACGGTCTGCCCCTGGAACAGGTCGGCTTTGAAGATCGAGTCGAAGGCCACGGCAACGGTCCTTTAGGTGAGTTGGTCGGCAATGTGTTGCGGCACGGCGATGGGGATTTCCAGCAGTTGCTGGGCGAAGGCCTTGCCTTGCGGGTCAATGCGCAGGCTGGCGATGCCGCCACCGCCCAGTGCGTTTTCCAGCAGGAAATTCAGGCTGTGGCTGCCCGGCAAATACCAGCGTTCGACGCGGCCGTGAATGGGGTCGAGCACGTGGCTCAGCCAGTCGACGATCACTTCCGGCGTCAGCACTTCGGCGATCCACGGCAGGTATTCGGGGTCACGCGCAATCACGCCGATATTGCTGTGGTTGCCCTTGTCGCCGGAGCGCGCCACGGCTAGTTTTACCAGGGGCACACTGGCGTCGGCGCGGCCTTGGGGCTTGGGCGGATCCATCGGAGCGGCGGGCATGGCCAGCGCATCGGTTATGGGCAACGCACAAATGTGGCGTTCGGCCTGGTAGCCGATCACCAGCTCACACGCGGATTTGTCGATCAGAAACGAAAACAGCCGGATCAACGGGTACACCGTCGGCCGCCCGCCGACGATCCCCGTCAGCCCCGGTGCCATGCCGGTGGCCGCCTGGGCAATCTCGCGGGCAAACAGCACCAAGGCCTGCTTGCTCGGATGACGCACCGCGAGTTTCACCACCACTTCGCGGCTGTCCTGGCGCCTGGCGTGGGCGCCGTAGGTGGCTTCGCTGCCGAGCAGTTCAATGTTCACTTCGGTGTAAGGCGCCCAGCCGCGTTGGCTGAACAGTTCCGAGGTCTTGTGGATGATGGCCTGGCTGACGCGCTCGGCTTTTTCGACCGCATCAATGCCGGCGATCAGGCAACTGGCGGTGCAACGGAAGCCGTCCGGGTAAGTGGCGCTGACTTTGTACTGGTCGGTGGGCGGCAAGCCTTTGGCACCGTGCAGTCGCACACAGTTTTTGCCTTGTTGTTGCACGTTGACCTGGCTGAAATCGCAGATCACGTCCGGCAGCAAGTACGCGCGCGGGTCGCCGATTTCGTACAGCAGCTGTTCGGCGACGCTGAGTTCGCTGATCAGCCCGCCCGTGCCGTCGACTTTGTTGACGGTGAACTGGCCGTCGGCGCTGACTTCGACGATGGGGAAACCGATGTGTTCGTAGTCCGGCACGTCACGCCAATCGGTGAAGTTGCCGCCGGTGCACTGAGCGCCGCACTCGATGATGTGCCCAGCGAGCGCGGCTTGCGCGAGGCGGTCGTAGTCGTGCCAGGACCAGTTGAATTCATGCACCAGCGCGGCGCTGACCACTGCGCTGTCGACCACGCGGCCGGTGATGACAATGTCCGCACCCAATGCCAGCGCTTGGGCAATGCCGGGTGCGCCGAGGTAGGCGTTGGCGGAGACGCACACGGGCGGCAGCGGCGCACCGTTGAACATGTCGGTAATGCCCGACAGGTGCTTGAGGTGAGGTTGCAGGTCGTCGCCCAGCAGCACGGCGATTTTCAGCGGCACCTGGGCCTTGTCGCAGGCCGCTTGCAGGGCGGCGGCGCAGGCGCGTGGGTGGATGCCGCCGGCGTTGCTGATCACGCGGATACCTTGAGCCTGGATGTCCGCGAGCAGCGGCGTCAGGACCTCGACGAAGTCCGTGGCGTAGCCGGCCTGAGGGTCTTTCATCCGCGCACCGGCGAGGATCGACATCGTGACTTCCGCCAGGTAATCGAACACCAGGTAATCCAGCGCGCCACCGTGCACCAGTTGGGCGGCGGCGGTGCAGGTGTCGCCCCAGAAGGCGCTGGCGCAACCGATACGAACCGTCTTGCTCATGAGAAATCCTTCCTCGAATGGCTGGTGTCGAGACTACCAAGCAAGCGCTTGGTTTGTAAACATTCGACACAGGTTTTTGCCCAAGCGCTTGCTTGGTTGGCGGCCACGGCCTAAATTGCCGCCCAAGACGTCAGCAGAAGTGTAGGGAGAGAGGCATGGATGAGCAAAAAGCCCTGCGGGTGATGCGCACCATGGTCGACGGCGGCCAGTTGACCGACCCCGACAGTGCGCGGGGCAAGTTGCTGCAAACCGCGGCCCACCTGTTTCGCAACAAGGGGTTTGAGCGCACTACGGTGCGTGACTTGGCCAGCGCCGTGGGCATTCAGTCCGGCAGCATCTTTCATCACTTCAAGAGCAAGGACGAGATCCTGCGGGCGGTGATGGAGGAAACCATCCACTACAACACCGCGATGATGCGCGCGTCGCTGCAAGAAGCGACCAACGTGCGTGAGCGTGTGCTGGCGCTGATTCGCTGCGAATTGCAGTCGATCATGGGCGGCAGTGGCGAGGCGATGGCGGTGCTGGTGTACGAATGGCGCTCGCTGTCGGCCGACGGTCAGGCCCAGGTGCTGGCGCTGCGTGATGTGTATGAACAGATCTGGCTGCAGGTGTTGGGTGAGGCCAAGGCTGCCGGGTACATCAAGGGCGATGTGTTTATAACCCGGCGCTTCCTGACGGGCGCATTGTCGTGGACCACCACCTGGTTTCGCGCCGAAGGCAGCCTGACCCTGGAACAACTGGCCGAAGAAGCCCTGCTGATGGTGCTCAAGCCCGATTGAGGCGCAAGCCACTAATTTGATGGCAAAAGTTGTCTCGACTGACAAAAACGCCTAGCTTATCGCCATCGATGTATTAAACGGTGTGTGCCTTGATGTTTTCGCCATGGCGGCTGGCTGCAGGACTAACTTTATGGGCACTGGGCACTGCAGGGTGGATGCCGGCTTCGGCTGCACAACTGGTGAGGATTGGCGCCGCGCATTTTCCGCCCTACACCGTGCGCCCCGAGCAAGGGGCCGACACCGGCCTGCTGCCGCAACTGGTCGAGGCCCTGAACGCTGCGCAAACCGACTACCAGTTTGTGCTGGTGCCCACCTCCATTCCGCGCCGTTTTCGCGATTTCGAGCAGGGCAGGGTCGACATGGCGATCTTCGAAAACCCCAACTGGGGCTGGCAGGATATCCCCCACATCAGTGTCGACATGGGCCTGGAAGACGCCGAAATCTTCGTCGCCCAGCGTGAGCCTGGCCGCGATCAACGCTATTTCGCCGACCTTGCCGGCAAGCGCCTGGCGGTGTTCAGCGGCTATCACTACGCGTTTGCGCACTTCAACCCCGACCCCAAGTACATGGCCGAACATTTCAACGCCACGTTGACCTATTCCCATGACAGCAACCTGCTGATGGTTGCCCGCGGGCGCGCCGACATCGCCTTGGTCACCCGCTCGTACCTGAGTGATTTCATGGTGCGCAACGCGGACATGGCCGGGCAGTTCCTGGTCTCGGAACGCATCGACCAGATCTATCACCACTACGCCTTGCTGCGGCCAAAGGCACCCATCAGTGGCGCGGCGTTTGCCGGGTTGCTCAAGGGCCTGCGGGACAACGGCCAGATGCTGAAAATCTTCGAACCCTATCGCATTGACGTCACGGCGGTTTCCTCGACCCCATGACCGGCTAAATTTTTGTGCGCTGCTCACGTCCCTAGTGCTATCTGCCGACGAATACCGTGAGCCGCCACCATGTCCAATCTGAATGATTTGTCTGTCCTGCCGTTGCCGGCCGGGCCTGCCCTGAACGCCGATGAAACCGACACCCGCCTGAGCCTGACCCTTGAGGGGCAGCCGCTGATTCGACTGCGCCTTGAGCGTGGCGATGAGTTGCACGTGCATTTGCAGGAAGCCAACAGCGTCGCGCCCGCCCGCGCCTTGTGGAGCGCCTGTTATTGGTTATTCGTCAAGGAGCCGGCGCGCCAGCGTGTGGTCTGGCACCTTGAACATGCACCTGAGGACGCGCTGCGCAGCGGGCTGCTGGTGGCGACCGAGGTGGCCGGGCAGTTTCGCTGCGAACGCACGCTGTTCTGGCAATTGCCCCAGCCCTGGCTGGGCCAATCGCCCAGCGGCAGCTACCCGCAGCAGATGATCATCAGTGCCGGCAAACGCCATCCGGCGCGCGCGCCCAAGCCGCGCGGTGAAGTCTACCGTCGTTTCGATGCGCGCCTGGGCGCCTGGATTTCCTTGCGTACGGTTGAGATCGACGTGGACCTGGCGCGCTTCAACCGCTGGCAGAACAGCACCCGCGTGGCGAGTTTCTGGCAGGAAAGCGGCAGCCTCGAACAGCACCGCGAATACCTCGACAAGCTCGATGCCGACCCGCACACACTGACGCTGATCGGCTGTTTCGACGACGAGCCTTTCGCTTACTTCGAAGCCTATTGGGCCAAGGAAGACCGCATCGCGCCGTTCTACGCGGCGGGCGATTATGACCGTGGCATTCACATGCTGGTGGGCGAGGAGCATCACCGCGGGCCGCACAAGGTTGCGAGCTGGCTCTCGGCGCTGGTGCACTACCTGTTCCTCGACGACCCGCGCACCCAGCGCGTGGTGGCAGAGCCGCGCGCAGACAACGCGAAGATGATCGGCCACATGCACAACCAGTGCTTTCACTGCGAGAAAGAGTTCGACTTTCCGCACAAGCGCGCGGCGTTGATGATTCTGGGGCGGGAGCGGTTTTTTGAGCGCTGTGGGTTAGTGTGAACTCAAGTGGGAGCTGGCTTGCCTGCGATGCAGACGCCACGGTTTTTCAGTTAGACCGAGGTGATGCTATCGCAGGCAAGCCAGCTCCCACACAAGCTGGCTCCAGGCAAGCCAGCGCCCACATTTTTCTGATCGGCGTTGTGCTCAGACCCGCCGCGCAAACGTATCAGTATGGCTGCCCGACACCTTGCGGCAATGCACCAGCGCATCACGAATCATGAAGTTTACCAGGGTCGGCGACACGCCCAGTTCCTTGGCGATGTCTTTTTGCGGCACGCCGTGCAGGCGGTACATCTCGAACGCGTAGCGGGTGCGCTGGGGCAGCTCCGTCAGCGCGTCGGCGATGTTTTCCAGGGTGCTGAAGTTGATGTGCGAGGTTTCCGGTGAAGCGCCGTGAATGACCACATTCAAGCCTTCCTCCTCCGTCCCGGAGTATTTGAGCTCCAGGGCCTGCTTGCGATAGTGGTCGATCGCCAGGTTGCGCACGATCTGGAACAGATAGCTGAGCTGGGCCTTGAACGATGACGTGATCGTCGGCGCCGATTGCAATCGGAAGTAGGCGTCCTGCACCACGTCTTCGGCGCGGGAGCGACAGCCGGTAATGCGTGCCGCGATCTTCACCAATATCAGCCGATTGTCGACGAATGCCTGGAGAAGGGGTGAGTCGCACCTGCCTGTGGATACTTGTTCCGTCATGGAATTCACCTTGTTGCCAAAGAGGTTGGGAGAGGGCGTCCTTGCTGAGGCCTCCTACACATCGGGCAACAAATTAGGCTGAATGATAATGATTGTCAAATGAGAAGACGAACTAATCTTATGCTTTCCTGTGCGGTGTAATCCCTGCCTCGCTCGTCCCGGCGACTAATTATTTGGCGCCTCCGTCCGTTCTCATGGGTGACAGGACCGTTCCCAAAGCGGCCAAGGATCAGCACCCGCAGGAGGGCGAAATGGGTTTTTATCGTGCACGCAGCGTGTTTCAGTCTGGAGTTCTCACCCGATGAGTACGCCGACCCGGTTGCGCCTGTTTTGCCTGCCCTACTCAGGGGCCAGCGCCATGGTGTATTCGCGCTGGCGCCGGGCTTTGCCTGACTGGTTGCAGGTCTGCCCACTGGAGTTGCCGGGGCGCGGCATGCGCATGGACGAACCGCTGCAGCGCGACATCAAGGCCCTGGCCGCGCAGTTGGCCGCTGAAATCAGCCAGGACTTGAATGGCCCGTACGCCTTGTTCGGTCACAGCCTCGGTGGCCTGTTGGCGTTCGAACTGGTGCACGCCTTGCGTGAACGTGGCGCGCCCGCACCATTGGCGTTATTTGCCTCCGGCACCGCTGGCCCGGCGTGCCGTGATGTCAGCGAATACGCCGTTGAAAAGACCGACGCGCAACTCATCGCCCGTCTGCGTGAGCTGCAAGGCACCGCCGAAGAAGCCCTCGCCAACCCTGAATTGATGCAGTTGATGCTGCCGATCCTGCGCGCCGATTTTCTGCTGTGCGGCAGTTTCACCTATGGCGAGCGCGAGCCATTGGGCATGCCGATCCACGTGTTCGGCGGCAAGCAGGACAGCGTGCGCGCCGACCAGTTGCTCGACTGGCAGGCCGACGCCGCGAGTGGCTTTTCCCTGGACATGTTCGACGGCCACCACTTCTTCCTCGTGCAACACGAAAGCGCTGTGCTGCGTTGCCTGCGTCGCTATGCCGACGAACACCTGGCGCGCTGGCGCGTTGACGCGGCGCGGCGCCTGGTCGCCAGTTGAGCGCTCACTTATTCCCGAATTTCCCGTAAGCCGATTTCAGGCAGGAACCCCATGATGGACGCCTTCGAACTTCCCCGCACCCTGGCCCACTCCCTTCAACGTCGCGCTGCGCAGACCCCGGACCAGGTCGCCCTGCGCTTCCTCGCCGACTCCGCCGAGCACAACGTTGTGCTCAGTTATCGTGACCTGGACCAACGCGCGCGCAGCATTGCCGCCGCCTTGCTGGCCAACGCGGCGTTGGGCGACCGTGCGGTGTTGTTGTTCCCCAGCGGCCCGGATTACGTCGCGGCGTTTTTTGGGTGCCTGTATGCCGGGGTGATCGCGGTGCCGGCTTACCCGCCGGAGTCCACCCGCCGTCATCACCAGGAACGTTTGCTGTCGATCATCGCCGATGCCGAGCCGCGCCTGTTGCTGACCATCGCCAGCCTGGCCGATGGCCTCGCCCAGATCGAAAACGCCCCGCGCGTGTTAAGCGTCGACACCTTGAGCGCCGAGGGTTCAGGCAATTGGGTCGGCCCCGAGCTGCAGCCTGACGACATCGCTTTTTTGCAATACACCTCCGGTTCCACCGCATTGCCCAAGGGCGTGCAAGTCAGCCACGGCAACCTGGTGGCCAACGAAGTGCTGATCCGCCGGGGGTTTGGCATCGACCTCAACCCTGGCGACGTGATCGTCAGCTGGTTGCCGCTGTACCACGACATGGGCCTGATCGGCGGCTTGCTGCAACCGATTTTCAGCGGCGTGCCGTGCGTGTTGATGTCGCCGGCGTACTTCCTCGGCCGGCCATTGCGCTGGCTTGAAGCGATCAGCGAATACGGCGGCACCATCAGCGGCGGCCCGGATTTCGCCTACCGGCTGTGCAGTGAGCGGGTCAGTGAGTCGGCCTTGGAGCGGCTGGATTTGAGCAAATGGCGCGTGGCCTATTCGGGCTCCGAGCCGATTCGGCTGGACACCCTGGAGCGCTTCGCCGAGAAGTTTGCGGCCTGTGGTTTCACCCCGAACAACTTCTTCGCCTCCTACGGGTTGGCCGAGGCGACCTTGTTTGTGGCCGGTGGCACCCGTGGTCGCGGCATCCCGGCCTTGCGCGTGGACGAACAGGCGTTGGCCGCCAACCGCGCCGAGCCGGGGCAGGGCAGTGCGATCATGAGCTGTGGCAGCGGCCAGCCTGCGCACGCGGTGCTGATTGCCGACCCGCACACGCTCACGGAGCTTGCCGACAACAACGTCGGCGAGCTCTGGGCCAGCGGCCCGAGCATCGCCCACGGTTACTGGCGCAACCCTGAAGCCACCGCCAAGACCTTCGTCCAGCACGCGGGCCGCACCTGGCTGCGCACCGGCGACCTGGGGTTTATCCGCGACGGCGAGGTGTACATCACCGGTCGCCTGAAAGACCTGCTGATCGTGCGCGGGCACAACCTCTACCCCCAGGACATCGAGCAGACCATCGAGCGTGAAGTGGAAGGGGTGCGCAAGGGCCGGGTCGCGGCGTTTGCCGTGCATGACCAGGGCCTGGAAGGCATCGGCATCGCCGCGGAAATCAGCCGCAGCGTGCAGAAAATCCTGCCGCCTGACGCGCTGATCAAAGCCATCCGCCAAGCCGTGGCCGAGGCCTGCCAGGAAGCCCCGAGCGTGGTGGTGTTGCTCAACCCCGGCGCCTTGCCGAAGACCTCCAGCGGCAAGGTGCAGCGCGCGGCCTGCGCGATTCGTCATGCCGATGGCAGCCTCGACAGCTATGCGCAATTCCCCGATCTGCAAGTGCAGGCGGGCGACGTGGCGCTTGAATCCGAACTGCAACACCAGATCGCGGCGATCTGGTGCGAGCAGTTGCAGGTGGCAACCGTGGCCGCCGATGACCACTTCTTCCTGCTCGGCGGCAACTCCATCAGCGCCACCCAAGTGGTTGCGCGTCTGCGCGAGACCCTGGGCCTGGAGCTGAACCTGCGCATGCTGTTCGAAGCGCCGAGCCTCGCGGCCTTTGCCGCGAATGTCGCGCAATTGCAGCAGGACGGCGGCGTGGCCCAAGGCGCGATTCAGGCCTTGTCGCGTCAGCACGAACTGCCGCAATCCCTGGCACAAAACCGCCTGTGGATCACCTGGCAACTCGACCCGCAGAGCAGCGCCTACACAATCCCCGGCGCCCTGCGTTTGCGTGGCGAGCTGGACGAAGACGCCGTGCGCGCCAGCTTCCAGCAGTTGATCGAGCGCCACGAAGCCCTGCGCACGCGCTTTTACGAGCGCGACGGCGAGGCCTTCCAGCGTGTGGAGGCCACCCGCGCGTTCGAGCTGCAAGTCATTGACCTCAGTGACTTGCCCGTTGCCGAGCGCGAAGCGCGTGCGCAACAGATCCGTGAAGACGAAGCGCGCACCCAGTTCGACCTGGAGCAGGGCCCGCTGCTGTGGGTCACGCTTGTGCGTCTGGATGATGAAGACCACCAGTTGCTGGTGACGCTGCACCACATCATTGCCGACGGCTGGTCGCTGACTGTCCTCATCGATGAGTTCTCGCGCCTGTATGCCGCCGCCGCGCAGGGGCAAGCCCTGAAACTGCCACCGTTGGCTCTGCAATACGCCGACTACGGCAGTTGGCAGCGCCAGTGGCTGGCTGAAGGCGAAGGCCAGCGACAACTGGCGTACTGGAAGGCGCACTTGGGCGAGGAACACCCGACCCTGAACCTGGCGACTGATCACCCGCGTTCGGCGCAGCATCGGCGCAGCGCCTCGCGTCACAGCGTGCGGCTGGGCGCCGACCTCGGCGAAGCGATTCGCCAGACTGCCCAGGCCCATGAGTCCACGCCGTTCATGCTGTTGCTGGCAACGTTCCAGACGCTGTTGTACCGCTACAGCGGCCAGCGCGATATCCGCATCGGCGTCCCCAACGCCAACCGCCCACGCCAGGAAACCCAAGGCCTGATAGGGTTCTTCATCAACACGCTGGTACTGCGCACCGAACTGGATGGGCGCTTGCCTTTCAATGCACTGTTGGCCGCCACCCGCGAGGCCGCGTTGGGTGCCCAGGCCCATCAGGACCTGCCGTTCGAGCAGTTGCTCGAAGCCTTCCCGCAAGCCCGTGAACAAGGCCTGTTCCAGGTCATGTTCAACCACCAGCAGCGCGACCTGAGCGCCTTGCGCCGCCTGCCGGGCATGCTCGCCGATGAGTTGCCGTGGCACAGCCGCGAAGCCAAGTTCGACCTGCAACTGCACAGCGAAGAAGACCGTAACGGGCGCTTGAGCCTGTCGTTCGACTACGCCGACGAACTGTTCGACGCCTTGACCGTCCAGCGCCTGGCCGAGCATTTCATCAACCTGTTGCAGGCCGTGTGCGCACAGCCCGAGCAGGCCATCGGCGACCTGAAGCTGATGCAGGCCGACGAACAACAGTCGTGCAGCGAAGCGCCGTGCGCGCCCGCACAGCAATGGTTGCCCGAACTGCTCAACCACCACACCACCGACAACACCGCGCTGGTCTGGCAGGACGGCAGCCTGACCTTCGCCCAACTGCACACCCAGGCCAACCGCCTGGCCCATTACCTGCGCGACAAAGGCGTCGGCCCCGACGTGTGCGTAGCGATTGCCGCCGAGCGTTCGCCGCAGCTGTTGATCGGCCTGCTGGCGATCATCAAGGCCGGCGGCGCCTATGTGCCGCTGGACCCGGATTACCCCACCGAGCGCCTCGCCTACATGCTCAAGGACAGCGGCGTGCACCTGCTGTTGACCCAGACCGCGTTGCTGGAGCAATTGCCGGTGGCGGAAGGCGTCTGCGTGATTGCGATGGACAGCCTGCACCTGGACAGCTGGCCGACCCAGGCCCCGGGCCTGCATTTGAATGGCGACAACCTCGCCTACGTGATCTACACCTCCGGCTCCACCGGCCAGCCCAAGGGCGTGGGCAATACCCATGCGGCCCTGGCCGAGCGCCTGCAGTGGATGCAAGCCACTTATCAACTGAACCCGACCGATGTGCTGATGCAAAAGGCGCCGATCAGTTTTGACGTGTCGGTCTGGGAGTGCTTCTGGCCATTGATCAGCGGTTGCCAGCTGGTGCTGGCGGGCCCGGGCGAGCATCGCGACCCGCACCGCATCGCGCAATTGGTGCAGGAGCACGGCGTGACCACGCTGCACTTTGTGCCGCCGCTGTTGCAGCTGTTCATTGATGAGCCGCGGGTGGCCGAATGCACCAGCCTGCGTCGTGTGTTTTCGGGTGGCGAAGCCTTGTCCGCCGAGTTGCGCAATCGCGTGTTGGCGCAATTGCCGGCGGTGCAGTTGCACAACCGTTATGGCCCGACCGAAACCGCGATCAACGTCACCCACTGGCACTGCCAGGCCGAAGATGGCGAGCGCTCGCCGATTGGCCGGCCGCTGGGCAATGTGATCTGCCGCATTCTGGACGAACAGCTCAACCCATTGCCCGCGGGCGTGCCGGGTGAGTTGTGCATCGCAGGCATCGGCCTGGCCCGGGGTTACCTTGGCCGCGCCGGGCTGACGGCCGAGCGTTTTGTCGCCGACCCGCTGGGCGAAGCCGGCACACGCCTGTACCGCACCGGTGACCGCGCACGCTGGAACGCCGACTACGTAATCGAATACCTTGGCCGCCTCGATCAGCAAGTCAAACTGCGCGGTTTCCGTATGGAACCGGAAGAAATCGAAGCGCGCCTGCTTGCCATGCCGGGCATCTCCCAAGCCGTGGTGCTGGTGCGTGACCTGCAGCTGATCGGTTACTACACCGCCAGCACCGAGCTGGACGAACAGGCGGTTAAAACCGCCGTGGCCGCCGAGCTGCCGGAGTACATGGTGCCCGCCTTGCTGATGCGCCTGGAGGCCATGCCCTTGAGCCCCAGCGGCAAACTGGACCGGCGTGCACTGCCCGAGCCGGTGTGGCACGTGCGTGAACACGTCGAGCCGCGAACAGCGTTGCAGCAGCAGATTGCAGCGATCTGGCGCGAAGTGCTTGGCCAGCCGCGCATCGGCCTGCGCGATGACTTTTTCGTGTTGGGCGGCCACTCGTTGCTGGCCACGCAAATCATCTCCCGCACCCGCCAGGCCTGTGACGTCGAGCTGCCGCTGCGGACCTTGTTCGAAGCCAGCGAACTGGGCGCTTTTGCCGCGCAAGTCGAGCTGATTCAAGCGTCCGGCCAGCGCAACCAGCAAACCGCCATTGCCCAGGTTGACCGCCGCCAGCGCGTGCCGCTGTCGTATTCCCAGCAACGCATGTGGTTCCTCTGGCAGCTGGAGCCGGACAGCCCTGCCTACAACGTCGGCGGCATGGCGCGCCTGCGCGGTGTGCTGGATGTGGGGCGGTTCGAGGCCGCCTTGCAGGCCCTGATCATGCGTCACGAAACCCTGCGCACCACATTCCCGAGTGTCGACGGGGTGGCGTATCAGCAGGTCTCGCCGCAGACCGGCCTGCGCATGGATTGGCAGGATAGTTCGGCGCTGAGCCCAGCCGAGCGTGAGCAGCGCCTACAGCGATTGGCCGATCATGAAGCCCATACGCCGTTCAACCTGGAAACCGGGCCGCTGTTGCGCGCCTGCCTGGTCAAGGCCGGGGAGCAGGAACACTACCTGGTGCTGACCCTGCACCACATCGTCACCGAAGGCTGGGCCATGGACATTTTTGCCCGTGAGCTCGGCGCCCTCTACGAAGCCTTTATCGACGAACGCGACTCGCCGCTGGCGCCGTTGCCGGTGCAGTACCTCGACTACAGCGTATGGCAACGCCAGTGGCTGGAAAGCGGCGAGCGCCAACGCCAGCTGGATTACTGGACCACGCAACTGGGCCACGAACATCCGTTGCTGGAGCTGCCCGGCGACCGCCCGCGACCACCGGTGCAAAGCCACCGGGGCGAGCTGTACCGCTTCGACCTGAGTGATGACCTGGCCGCCCGCGTACGCGCGTTCAACGCCGAGCGCGGCCTGACGCTGTTCATGACCATGACCGCCACCCTGGCGGTGCTGCTCTACCGCTACAGCGGCCAGACCGACCTGCGCATCGGCGCCCCGGTGGCCAACCGTATTCGCCCTGAAAGTGAAGGGCTGATCGGCGCGTTTCTCAACACCCAGGTGCTGCGTTGCCAGCTCAGCGGGCAGATGAGTGTCGCCGAACTGTTCGAGCAGGTGCGCCACACCGTGATCGAAGGCCAGTCCCATCAGGACCTGCCGTTCGACCATCTGGTGGAGGCCCTGCAACCACCCCGCAGCGCGGCGTACAACCCGCTGTTCCAGGTGATGTGCAACGTGCAGCGCTGGGAATTCCAGCAGAGCCGCACCCTGGCCGGGATGACCGTCGAATAC
>NZ_JBARTQ010000539.1:0-3665 GCF_049645325.1 Pseudomonas sp.
GCTGAATTGTGCAAGACCCCATAACAATAAAAAGAAGGTCAACATGGCCGAACCCTTGGCTCACGACACCCTTATCCAGGAATCCTGGCGCCGTTGCCGCGCCTTCGGCCTGGACCATCAAAGCGCCCCCAGCTTTGACCAATTGCCCGCCGAGGGCATCAGCCAATTGCTGGAAAGCCAGCATTCCCTGGTGCAAACCACCCATCAGGAAGTCCTGCCCTATTACGAAAACATCCTCAGCAACTCCAACTGCCTGATCATGCTGGCCGACAACCGGGGCCAGGTCCTGACCTCATGGGGCACCCAGCGGTTTATCGAGCCCAAACTGGCCCGTGGCTTCAACCCCGGCGCCAGCTGGATGGAGCGCTCCAGCGGCACCAACGCCATCGGCACCGCGCTGGCCTGTGCCCAGGCGGTGCACATCGAGCATGACGAGCATTTCCTCAAGGCCAACCGTTTCATGACCGGCTCGGCGGCGCCGATTTTCGATGCCCAGCGCGAAATCATCGCGGTGCTGGATGTGTCCAGCGACAGCTACCTGCCGCCCTCCCACACCCTGGGCATGGTCAAGATGATGAGCCAGACCGTGGAAAACCGGTTGATCCTCAACCTGTTTCGCGGCGAGCATTTCCAACTGACCTTCAACACCGGCCTGAACAACCTCGACAGCCAATGGGCGGGCCTGCTGATCTTTGATGAAAGCGGCCAGGTGCTGTCGGCCAACCGGCGCGCCGACAATTTGCTCGGCATCAGCCTGTCGCGGGTACTGGTCGACAGTTTGTTCAAGGTGTCGTTGTTGGAGCTGCTGAACCAGCCGGAAGGGTTGCCGTTTTCCCTGCAGGCGGCGGGCCGCAATCGGTTCCAGTGCGTGTTGAAGCGGCCGAAGAAAATCCCCGTGCAGGCGCGCGTGTTCAATGAACCCAAGCCCAGCGAACCCGCCTCGCCAAAGTCGGCCGCGATTGGCCTCAATACCCTGCATTTTGGCGACGTTCGCGTGGAAAAAGCCGTGCGTCAGGCCGAGCGTCTGCTGGAGAAGGACATTCCGCTGCTGATCCACGGCGAGACCGGCGTGGGCAAAGAGGTGTTCGTCAAAGCCCTGCACCAGGCCAGCTCGCGCAGCAAGCAGGCATTTATCGCAGTGAACTGTGCGGCGATTCCGGCCGAGCTGGTGGAATCGGAGCTGTTTGGCTACGAAAAAGGCGCGTTCACCGGCGCGAACCAGAAAGGCAGCATCGGCCTGATCCGCAAGGCCGACAAAGGCACGCTGTTTCTCGACGAGATCGGTGATATGCCCCTGCCGACCCAGGCCCGCCTGCTGCGGGTATTGCAGGAGCGCTGCGTGCAACCGGTGGGCAGCAGCGAACTGTTCCCGGTGGATTTGCGGATCATCTCCGCCACCAACCGCACCTTGCGCGAATGGGTGCAGGCCGGGCGCTTTCGTGAGGACTTGTACTACCGCATCGGCGGCCTGACCCTGGAGTTGCCGCCGCTGCGCGAGCGCACCGACAAGCAGGCGCTGTTCCAGCAACTGTGGCAACAGCACCGCGAGCCCACCCAATGGGCCGGACTCAGTGCCGAGGTGTTGGCGTTATTCGAGCAACACCCGTGGCCGGGCAATTTGCGTCAGGTCAGCAGTGTATTGCAGGTGGCGCTGGCAATGGCCGAGGAACAGCCGATACGCCCGGAGCACCTGCCGGATGATTTTTTCGTGGATTTAAAGGGCGCACCGCCGATACCCGCCAGCGAGTCTTTCGACGATGACAGCGACCTGACGCAGCGCCTGAAGGCCGCGGGCGGAAATATTTCCCACCTGGCGCGGGAGCTCGGGGTGAGCCGCAATACCCTCTACAAGCGCCTGCGCCAGCACGACAGCTGACTCAGCGCGGCTTGATCACTACCAGCAGGTCGGTGAAGTATTCCACCCGGATCGGCAGGTTATCCGCCAGTGCCGAGAGCGCTGCCGCCGTGTCGTCCAGCTTGAATACGCCGGACACGCGCAGGTTTTGCAGGGCCTGGGGGTCAAAGCGCACCAGCCCGTGGCGGTAACTGGCGAGGGTTTGCAACACATCGCTCAAGGGCTGGTCGTTGACCTTGAGCAGACCACGGGTCCAGGCATCCGGGTCGGAATTGCCAATGGCTTGCGGCGCTTGGGCGCGACCATGGTCGAGGACCGAACGTTGGCCGGCCATGACCTTGACCCCATCGTTTGCGGCTCCTTTGACCGCCACGCTGGACTCAATCACCGTCACTACCGTCGTACCATCTCCTGCGCGCTTGACCAGGTAACGCGTGCCCAACGCGGTGGCCGTGCCTTGATCGGTGCGCACCACAAATGGCCGTTGCGCGTCCTTGGCCACCTCCACCCACAGCTCGCCTTGCAGCAGTTCGATGACTCGCTGGTGGCCGTCGAACTTCACGTCCACCGCCGAGTTGCTGTTGAGTTGCAACTGGCTGCCGTCTTCGAGGGCGATCTGACGGCGTTCGCCAACGCCGGTGCGCTGGTCGGCCATCCACACGGGCAGGTGCTGCAACCCCAGCCAGCCGCACAGCACGATACCGAGCACACCCAGCCCCTGTGCGCTGCGCGAGCGTTGCGGGGCAAATGCACGATTGAGGGCGATGCGCGTCGGCTGTGCGGGCAAGGTGTCGAAATGGCCCCACAAGGCGCGCATGCGCTCGATGGCCACGGCGTGGCGCGGGTCGGCCTCGCACCAGGTGTTGAAGGCGTGACGTTCCGTATCGCTGACGTCTTCGTCGTGCAACCGCGTCAGCCAATTTGCGGCTTGCTGGATGATCTGTTCGGAACTCACGGCAACGGGTCCGCCGCATGCAGGCTGTGGTAGCAGTGCACCAGGGCGGTGGAAATGTAGTTTTTGACGGTGCTGGAAGACACGTCCAGGCGCGTGGCGATTTCGCTGTAGGTGAGGCCGTCAAGGCGGCTTAACAGGAAGGCTTCTCGGGTTTTCGCGGGCAAGCCGGCGAGCATCTCGGCGATGCGCTCCAGGGCTTGCAGCGCCACATGAATCGCGGCCGGGTCGGGCATGCCAGCGTCTTCGCACTGGATCAGCAAGGCTTCCATGTAGGCTTTTTCGATGCGTCGACGACGGGCGCCGTCTATCAGCAACCGCCCTGCCGTCGTTGCCAGGAAGGCGCGGGGTTCCTTGATATTTTGCGGCTCGGCGAGCATCAGCACGCGCAGGAATGCGTCGTGGGCGAGGTCGGCGGCGTATTGAGAGCAACCGAGTTTTTTGCGCAGCCAGCCGTGCAACCAGCCGTGGTGCTCGCTGTACATTGCCGTGAGGGTCTGCTGACGGGCGCAATCGCCCGGCGCGGCCGGAATGTCATGCATGCGCAAAGTTTTCTCAAATGGGAAATGTTACCAATTGCGCGAACAATGCCAGTAAATGAGGGTGGGGGCAAGGGGGCCCCTGGGGCAGTGGCCTGGGGACTGGAGTACATATCCGTTATTGGGGTTATGGCGGCTATGGGTTCCGCTTTTACAGCGGGTCACTTTCGAAAAGCGCGAAAGTAACCAAAGCGCTCTTGCCCCTCCACTCGGCACCTCGCCTCCGGCTCGGTGTGCCCTCACTCCGGCTTGAATCCGTGGGCCGCCGTGACGGGCCATCCATGGCCCAACACGGCTAACCCGGCGTCCTGCCGGGTTA
>NZ_JBARTQ010000540.1:0-2968 GCF_049645325.1 Pseudomonas sp.
GCACGGTGTTATTTCTGGGGGAGTTATTCCAGCGCCGACGCCGGGCCGAAGAACTCATAACGCGCCTGCTTCTGCGGCACACCCAAAGCTTTGAGGTGGCGCTTGATCGCCGCCATGAAGCCTTTAGGGCCGAGGAAGTAGGCGTCGAGGTCGCGCTGTTCCGGCAACCACGCCGCCAGCTGTTCCTGGCTGAGCAGACCAACGTTGTCCGCCGCAGGGCTCACGCCGTCGTCTTCGGCATAGCAATAGAAGCGCTTGAGCTGCGGGTGCTTGGCCGCCAGGGCGTCCACCCAGTCACGGAAGGCATGCACCCCGCCATTACGCGCGCAGTGGATAAAGTGCACCGGCCGCTGAGTCGCCAAAGCCGCTTCAAGCATCGGCAACGTCGGCGTGATGCCCACCCCGCCGCTGATCAGCACCAGCGGTTTGTCGCTGGCGGCCAGGGTGAACTCGCCCGACGGCGGGAACAGGTCAAGGGTCGCGCCGACGTGCATCTGGTCATGCAGGTAGTTGGACACCCGCCCACCGGCTTCGCGCTTGACGCTGATGCGGTACAGGCCCGCATCGCTCAGGGCCGACAAGGAATAGTTGCGGCGCACTTCTTCGCCATCGAGCACCAGCTTCATGCCGATGTATTGGCCCGGCGCGGCCGCCAGGATCGGGCCGTTGTCCACCGGGGCGAAATAGAAGGAGATGATCTCGTCGCTCTCTTCCACGCGTTTGACCAACACGAAGGGCCGCGCACCGCGCCAGCCACCCGGGGCCTGGGCTTTTTCGTCGTAGATGGCGGTTTCGGCGCCGATCAGGATGTCTGCCAACTGGCCGTACGCGGCGCCCCAGGCACTCATCACTTCGGGCGTCGCGATCTCGCTGCCGAGCACTTCGGAAATGGCGCGCAGCAGGCAGGCGCCAACGATCGGGTAATGCTCCGGCAGAATCTGCAAGGCCACGTGCTTGTTGATGATCTTGGCCACGAGGTCGCCCAACTGGTCCAACTGGTCGATATGCCGCGCATACATCAGCACGCCATTGGCCAGGGCGCGCGGCTGATCGCCAGAAGCCTGGTGGGCCTGGTTAAACAGCGGGCGAACTTGCGGGTACTCGCTGAGCATCATGCGGTAGAAGTGGGTGATCAGCGCTTCGCCACCGCTTTCCAGCAGCGGCACAGTGGATTTGACAATGGCACGGTCTTGGGCACTAAGCATGGCAGACTCCTGGGTCTTTTAACGGATTGCCTTTACATACTCAGTATTCATGCCAAGTAATTAATCGTTATTTTTCAACAGCTTAAATATTATGTAGTCAGTATGACTTCCTACGCCTTATAGTCATAAGGACTACAAGGAGTCTTTATGACTGCGCAATCACTGCTCACCACCCTGCTGCCCCTGGTCGCCGACCTGTCCCGCGAGCTGCCCGAAGGCGAGCGTTACCGGCGCCTGCTACAAGCCATGCGCGCCCTGCTGCCCTGCGATGCCGCCGCGCTGTTGCGCCTGGATGGCGAGTGGCTGGTGCCGCTGGCCGTGGATGGCCTGAGCCCCGACACGCTCGGCCGGCGCTTCAAGGTCAGCGAGCACCCGCGCTTTGAGGCCTTGCTGAGCAGCCCCGGTCCGACGCGTTTTGACAGCGACAGCGAACTGCCCGACCCCTACGACGGCTTGGTGGATGGCCTGCACGGCCAGTTGGAAGTGCACGATTGCATGGGGTGCCCGCTGTTCATCGACGACAGCGCCTGGGGCCTGCTGACCCTCGACGCCCTCGATACCGAGCGCTTTGAGCGGGTTGAGCTGGACGCCCTGCAAGCCTTCGCCAGCCTCGCCGCCGCCACGGTCAATGTGGCCGAACGCATAGAGCGCCTGGCGTTGCGCGCCGAAGATGAACACCAGCGCGCCGAGATCTACCGCCAGGCCAGCGGCCAGCAGCACAAGGAAATGATCGGCCAGAGCAAGACTCACAAGCGCCTGGTGGAGGAAATCAAGCTGGTGGGCGGCAGTGACCTGACCGTGCTGATCACCGGCGAAACCGGCGTGGGCAAGGAGCTGGTCGCCCAAGCCATCCACGCGGCGTCACCGCGTGCCGACAAACCGCTGATCAGCCTCAACTGCGCCGCCCTGCCGGAAACCCTGGTGGAAAGCGAGCTGTTCGGCCACGTACGCGGCGCGTTTACCGGCGCGCTGAATGAGCGCCGGGGCAAGTTCGAGCTGGCGAATGGCGGCACCTTGTTTCTGGACGAAGTCGGCGAGTTGTCACTGAGCGTGCAGGCCAAACTGCTGCGCGTGCTGCAAAGCGGCCAATTGCAGCGCCTGGGCTCGGACAAGGAACACCAAGTGGACGTGCGCCTGATCGCTGCGACCAACCGCGACCTCGCCGAAGAAGTGCGCAATGGCCGCTACCGCGCCGACTTCTACCACCGCCTGAGCGTGTACCCGCTGCAAGTGCCGGCGCTGCGTGAGCGTGGCCGCGATGTGTTGCTGCTGGCCGGCTTCTTCCTGGAACAGAACCGCTCGCGCATGGGCCTGGGCAGCCTGCGCCTGACCAGCGACGCGCAAACCGCACTGCTGGCCTACAACTGGCCGGGCAACGTGCGAGAGCTGGAACATTTGATCGGGCGCAGCGCGCTGAAAGCACTGGGTAACTGTCGCGAACGCCCGAAGATCTTGAGTTTGAGTGCTCAGGACCTCGACCTGCCCGATGCGAGCGCGCCGCCGGTGCCCGAAACCCAGGCTGAAGCGCTCCCCGTCGTCACCGGCGACCTGCGCCAGGCCACCGAACACTATCAGCGCCAGGTGATCAGCGCTTGCCTGGAGCGCCATCAGCACAACTGGGCCGGCGCCGCCCGCGAACTCGGCCTGGACCGCGCCAACCTGGGCCGCATGGCCAAGCGCCTGGGCCTGAAATAGCCCAAACACCTCAGTCACCTCGGTCAAATGTGGGAGCTGGCTTGCCTGCGATGGCGGTGGGTCAGCCA
>NZ_JBARTQ010000541.1:0-18267 GCF_049645325.1 Pseudomonas sp.
TGTGGGAGCGGGCTTGCTCGCGAAGAGGCCAGTCCAGCCACCCCAATCTACAGCCTTAGTCTTCCAGCAGCTCTTCAGCCTGACCCAGGATGTTTTCCAGGGTGAAACCGAACTCTTCGAACAACGCTGGCGCCGGCGCCGACTCACCGTAGGTGGTCATGCCGATCACGCGGCCTTCCAGGCCCACGTACTTGTACCAGTAGTCGGCGTGAGCCGCTTCGATGGCGATACGCGCGCTGACCTGCAACGGCAGGACCGATTGCTTGTAGTCGGCATCCTGGGCTTCGAACAGGCTGGTGCACGGCATGGACACAACGCGTACGTTGCGGCCTTGCTCGGTCAGCTTGTCGTAGGCCTGAACGGTCAGGCCGACTTCAGAACCGGTGGAGATCAGGATCAGTTCCGGCTCGCCGATGCAGTCCTTGAGCACATAACCACCACGGGCGATGTCGGCGATCTGCGCGTCGGTACGCACTTGGTGCTGCAGGTTCTGACGCGAGAAGATCAGCGCCGAAGGGCCGTCCTTACGCTCGATCGCGTGCTTCCAGGCCACCGCGGATTCGACCGCGTCAGCTGGGCGCCAGCAATCCAGGTTCGGCGTGGTGCGCAGGCTGGTCAGTTGCTCGACCGGCTGGTGCGTCGGGCCGTCTTCGCCCAGGCCGATGGAGTCGTGGGTGTACACATGGATCACGCGTTTTTTCATCAGCGCAGCCATGCGCACGGCGTTGCGCGCGTATTCCATGAACATCAGGAAGGTCGCGCCGTAAGGCACCAGGCCGCCGTGCAGGGACACGCCGTTCATGATGGCGCTCATGCCGAACTCGCGCACGCCGTAGTACATGTAGTTGCCGCTGGCGTCTTCGGCCGAGACACCTTTGCAACCTTTCCACAAGGTCAGGTTGGAACCGGCCAGGTCAGCCGAACCGCCGAGGAACTCCGGCAGCAATGGGCCGAAGGCGTTCAGGGTGTTTTGGCTGGCTTTACGGCTGGCGATGGTCTCGCCCTTGGCCGCGACTTCGGCGATGTAGGCCGAGGCTTTTTCCGAGAAGTCGGCAGGCAGGTCGCCGGCCAGGCGGCGTACCAGTTCATTGGCCAACTCAGGGAATTCGGCGGAGTAGGCAGCAAAACGCTGGTCCCACTCGGCTTCGGCAGCCAGGCCTTTTTCCTTGGCGTTCCACTCGGCGTAGATGTCGGCCGGGATTTCGAACGGGCCGTGGTTCCACTTCAGCGCTTCACGGGTCAAGGCGATTTCCGCGTCACCCAGTGGGGCGCCGTGGCAATCTTCTTTACCTTGCTTGTTCGGCGAGCCGAAACCGATGGTGGTCTTGCAGCAGATCAGGGTCGGCTGCTCGCTCTTGCGGGCGGTTTCGATGGCGGTCTTGATTTCTTCCGGGTCGTGACCGTCGACGTTGCGGATCACCTGCCAGTTGTAGGCTTCGAAACGCTTGGGGGTGTCGTCGGTGAACCAGCCTTCGACTTCGCCGTCGATGGAGATGCCGTTGTCATCGTAGAAGGCAATCAGCTTGCCCAGGCCCAGGGTACCGGCCAGGGACGACACTTCGTGGGAAATGCCTTCCATCATGCAGCCATCACCCAGGAACACATAGGTGTGGTGGTCGACGATGTTGTGGCCAGGGCGGTTGAACTGCGCGCCCAGGACTTTTTCAGCCAGTGCGAAACCCACCGCGTTGGCCAGGCCTTGGCCCAGGGGACCGGTGGTGGTCTCGACGCCTGGGGTGTAGCCGAATTCCGGGTGGCCCGGGGTGCGGCTGTGCAGCTGGCGGAAGCTCTTGAGGTCATCGATGGTGACGTCGTAGCCGGTCAGGTGCAGCAGCGAATAGATCAGCATCGAGCCGTGGCCGTTGGACAGCACGAAGCGGTCGCGGTCGGCAAACGAAGGGTTGCTTGGGTTGTGTTTCAGGTAGTCGCGCCAAAGTACCTCGGCGATATCCGCCATGCCCATCGGGGCACCGGGATGGCCGCTGTTGGCTTTTTGCACGGCATCCATGCTGAGGGCACGAATGGCGTTGGCACGCTCACGACGGCTGGGCATCGCTGTTCTCCTGAGGTTTGCTTAAAAGAAACGGAAAAAGGACCGGCATTTTCCCTCAGCCACCGCCTGCGGGCAATGAAAGATAGTCACTTGAGGGTGTTTTTCCTGTGGTTTGCACGGCATTCGGTTGCAGAAAAGCTCGGCCGCTTCGTCTAAAGGTTATCGCGGCGGCTTATAACGACCGATTATCGACCAATATCAAAACTTTTTGATATTGGCCTTGCGGGGATTTCCACCCGTCACTAGACTGCTGGCCTTATGAACCTACCCGTGCCCACCTTGCGTCCCGACGACGGCGATGAACTGGCAGCCTTGTGCAAGGCCGCTGGCGATCCGTTGCGTCTGAACGTGTTGCGCGCACTGGCGAACGACTCGTTTGGCGTACTGGAACTGGCGCAGATCTTCGCCATCGGCCAGTCCGGCATGAGCCACCATTTGAAGGTATTGGCCCAGGCCGACCTGGTGGCCACCCGCCGCGAAGGCAACGCAATTTTTTACCGCCGCGCCCTGCCCCACAGCGAATTGCTCGGCGGCAAGCTGCACGCCGCCCTGCTTGAAGAAGTGGACAACCTGGGCCTGCCAAGCGACGTACAGTCGCGCATCGCACAGGTCCATGGGCAACGCGCTGCCGCCAGCCAGGATTTTTTCTCACGGGTTGCCGAGAAATTTCGCGCCCAACAGGACCTTATTGCCGGCTTGCCCCAATACCGCGAAAGCGTACTGGCGCTGTTGGACAAGCTGAGCTTCAGTGATGAGGCGACCGCACTGGAAGTCGGCCCGGGCGACGGCGGCTTCCTGCCGGAACTGGCGCGCCGATTTGCGCAGGTGACGGCATTGGACAACAGCCCGGCCATGCTTGAGCTGGCGCGCCAGCTCTGCGAGCGCGAGGCGCTGGGCAATGTCAGCCTGCAGCTGGCCGACGCCTTGAATGACACCAGCCTGCGGGCCGATTGCGTGGTGCTGAACATGGTCTTGCACCATTTCGCCGCCCCCGCCGACGCCCTCAAGCAGATGGCAAATTTGCTGCAACCCGGCGGTAGCCTGCTGGTCACAGATTTATGCAGCCACAACCAGAATTGGGCCAAGGAGGCCTGCGGTGATCTCTGGTTGGGTTTTGAACAGGACGATCTGGCCCGTTGGGCCACCGCTGCGGGACTCGTTCCCGGGGAAAGCCTCTATGTAGGTTTACGTAATGGTTTCCAGATCCAGGTCCGCCATTTTCAGCGACCGGCTGGCGACACTCACCATCGGTAAATATCAGGAAAACATCGAGATGAGCGAATACTCCCTTTTCACCTCCGAGTCCGTGTCTGAAGGGCATCCGGACAAAATCGCCGACCAGATTTCCGACGCGGTGCTGGACGCCATCATTGCTGAAGACAAGTTCGCCCGTGTGGCGTGCGAGACTCTGGTGAAAACGGGCGTGGCAATCATCGCCGGTGAAGTCACCACCACGGCCTGGGTCGACCTGGAACAGATCGTCCGCGACGTGATCACCAAGATTGGCTACAACAGCTCCGACGTCGGTTTCGACGGCGCGACCTGCGGCGTGATGAACATCATCGGCAAGCAGTCCCCCGACATCAACCAAGGCGTTGACCGTGCCAAGCCTGAAGATCAGGGCGCCGGTGACCAGGGCCTGATGTTCGGCTACGCCAGCAACGAAACCGACGTGCTGATGCCGGCGCCGATCACCTTCTCGCACCAACTGGTGCAGCGCCAGGCCGAAGCCCGCAAAGGCGGCCTGCTGCCATGGCTGCGCCCGGACGCCAAGTCCCAGGTGACCTGCCGTTACGAAGGCGGCAAAGTCGTGGGCATCGACGCCGTCGTACTGTCGACCCAGCACAACCCGGACGTTTCCTACGCCGACCTGCGCGAAGGCGTGATGGAGCTGATCGTCAAGCACGTGCTGCCTGCCGAGCTGCTGACCAAGGACACCCAGTTCCACATCAACCCGACTGGCCAGTTCATCATCGGTGGCCCGGTTGGCGACTGCGGCCTGACTGGTCGCAAGATCATCGTCGACAGCTACGGCGGCATGGCCCGTCACGGCGGTGGCGCGTTCTCGGGTAAAGACCCCTCCAAGGTTGACCGTTCCGCCGCTTATGCCGGTCGTTACGTGGCCAAGAACATCGTCGCGGCCGGCCTGGCCGAACGCTGCGAGATTCAGGTTTCCTACGCAATTGGTGTAGCCCAGCCTACGTCGATCTCGCTGAATACCTTCGGCACCGGCAAGATCAGCGATGACAAGATCGTCAAGCTGGTGCGTGAGATCTTCGACCTGCGCCCGTACGCAATCACCACCATGCTCGACCTGCTGCACCCGATGTACCAGGAAACCGCAGCCTACGGCCACTTCGGCCGTACACCTGTGCAGAAGACTGTCGGCGACGACACCTTCACCACGTTCACCTGGGAAAAAACCGACCGCGCCAACGACCTGCGCACTGCCGCCGGCCTGTAATTGCTCACGGTAGACAACGCCCCGCCAGGTTCGCCTGGCGGGGCTTTTTTATGCCCGGATGGTTTTCTCGGCGCACTGGAGCAGGTCAACAAAGGCTGTAACAAACTCGTCGCGTCCCAGGCCAAGGTTGATGCAAGCCAGCAAAAACAGCAGACAAAGGCGCAAAACAACGACGCAGTGAAAGCCTTGGGCGGTCTGTTCAAGTAAACAGAAACACCCGGTAAACAGCCCCGCCCTTTCGGGGCTTTTTTGTGGCCGCATGGATCACTTAGGCTGGGCGTCCCTTTCGAGCAAGGATGCTCACGATGCGCTTACTGATGGTTCTTTTACTCAGTGCCCTGCCCTTCCTGGCGTGGGCCGAAGGCTGCCCCGCCGACGCCCGGTCACAGGTTGCCGGCCTCGCCAGGCAAATCCAGCAGTGGGATGACAGCTACCACCGGCTCGGCCAGTCACCCGTCAATGACGAGCTCTACGACCAGGCTCGCCTGCGTCTGGCCCGCTGGCGCGCGTGCTTCCCTCAAGCCGACCTGCTGGCTGACAAACCCCTGGCGAGTTCACGCGGCACGCAGCGTCATCCGGTCGCGCATACCGGGCTGGAAAAGCTGCTGGATGAGTCGGCGGTAAGCGACTGGCTTGGCACACGCCACGACGTGTGGATTCAACCCAAGGTCGACGGGGTTGCGGTGACGCTTGTGTATCGCCAAGGGCGCTTGAGCCAGGTCATCAGCCGCGGTGACGGCGTGCTCGGCCAGGACTGGTCCGCCGCCGCGCGCAGGATTCCCGGCATTGTCCAGCAATTGGCGGAACCCGTGGATTTGGTGCTGCAAGGCGAGCTCTATTGGCGCCTTATCGATCATGTGCAATCCGCACGTGGCGGGCTCAACGTCCGCAGCAAAATCGCCGGGCTGATGAACCGCCGACAACCGCTGAGCGACGCCGAGGCGGCCGGCATCGGCTTGTTCGTCTGGGCCTGGCCAGACGGCCCAAGCGACTTCAGCGAACGCCTTGCCACCCTGGCACGCTGGGGCTTCACCGACAGCCAGCGCTACAGCCAGCCCATCGTGAACATCAGTGAAGCCGCGCACTGGCGCACTTACTGGTACCAGCACCCGCTGCCGTTCGCCAGTGACGGCGTGGTGTTGCACCAAGCCTTGCGCGCACCCGCCAAGCGCTGGCAGGCCAGTGCGCCTTACTGGGCTGTCGCCTGGAAGTACCCGGCCGCCAAGGCGCTGGCCTGGGTACGCAATGTGAATTTCAAGATCGGCCGCACCGGGCGCATCACACCCGTTCTGGAACTGGAACCGGTGCGGCTCGATGATCGGCAGATCAGCCGCGTCAGCGCCGGCTCTCTGAAACGCTGGCAGGCGCTGGACATCCGCCCCGGCGATCAGGTCTCCATCAGCCTCGCCGGCCAGGTGATTCCGCGCCTGGACCAAGTGATCCTGCGCAACGAAACCCGCGTGCCGGTGCAAGCGCCCGACGCGCGCAATTATCACACCCTGAGTTGCTGGCAACTGGACCCCGGCTGCGAGGAGCAATTGCTGGCCCGCCTGACGTGGCTCAGCGGTAATCAAGGCCTGGCGTTGCCCCAAATGGGCCGCGAGACCTGGAACATATTGATCCAGGCCGGTCTAATCGCAGGCTTTCTCGATTGGTTAACCCTGGATGCGGCAGAGCTTGCTAACATTGAAGGCTTCGGTGATCGCAGCCGTGCCCGAGTGCTCGACAACATCCAAAGCGCGCGGCAACGGCCCTTTGCCCACTGGCTTAAAGCCTTGGGCGTGCCGCCTGCGGCCCGTAATAACCTGCAAGGTGGCTGGCAGACGCTGGTCGCCAAAGACACCCAAGCCTGGCTGGCCACTGATGGCATCGGCCCGGGTCGCGCAGCGCAACTGAGCGCTTTTTTTCGCGACCCGCAGGTACAGGCCTTGGCTGAAACATTACGCGTGGCCGGGATAGACGGGTTTTAGGCCCGGCCCAATCAATTGCAACCGTCGGCAGAATTCACCCTGCCTTGCGAATACGACCTTGGAGCCCTACATGAAATTTCTCGCCCCACTTGCCTTGTTGACCGTCGCAAGTTTCATGGCCACGCCGTTGCTGGCGGCCGAAGAAGCCTCGCCACTCACCGGCTGCGCCGCCAAGCGCCAAGCCATCAGCACCCAGATTGAACAAGCCAAGGCCCATGGCAACAGCGAGCAACAAGCCGGCCTGGAAAAAGCCCTGAGCGAAGTCACCGCCAACTGCACCGACGCGTCCTTGCGCAAAGAGCGCGAAAACAAGGTGCTCGACGCCAAGCATGAAGTCAGCCGCCGTCAGGCCGACCTCGACAAGGCGATGAAAAAAGGCGACGCCGACAAGATCAACAAGCGCAAAGACAAGCTCGCCCAGTCCCGCAAGGAACTGCAGGAAGCGGTAGAAGAACTCGACCAGTAAAACCGGTCAGTTAATGGTCCCGAAACTGTTTATGGCAGGCGGTGCAGGCGTCTTCGACTTTTTGCACCGCGGGCCCCAGGTTGCTGGCCTTGTAAGGCTGGACCTGGCTTGCGACCACCAATTCACCGGTGGCCGCTTCAAGGTTTCGGGCCAGTTCCTGAAAGCGTGCCCGTTGCTGCCACACGCTGTCTTTGGCGCTGGTGTGGTCTTCCTCACGTACGCTCGGGAAATGCTTCCACGGTTCGTGGGACAACGCATCGAGTTTCACCGCGCCTTCGGCGAACTTGGCGCCGTCGAACGGGATGCGCCCGCGCAGCATGCCACCCAGGTCTTCGCCGGTCTTGAGCATCTGCTTGAAGATCGCCTTGCGCTGACCGAGGGGCGAATTCGGATCGACGCCACCGCAGGCGGACAGTGTCAGGCAGGCCAGCAATACAACGGTCAGTCTTTTAAAAGTCATGTTGGCTTCAAGGTCACGGGAAACGGCGGCCAGTATCCTCGCCCCGCCCGCAAAGACCAATAGCCCTATTAATAATAAGGGTTGCCCGACTGCGCGAATGCGCGGGCAATCGCTTCAGGAATTGCTTGTATGACTATCACCTTGAAACCCTGGAGCCGCCGCCTGGCATGGGCTCTGCCAATGATCGCAGTGCTGGCCGGTTGCGATGGCGGCAAGGACGCCGGCAAAGATGAAACTGTAAAACCCCATGCCGTTGCCACCTATGTGAGCGCACCGTGGGAAGCCTTGCCGGCGGTGTCCGACAGCGACTTGCTGGCCGGTTTTGAATCCTGGCGCAGCGCCTGCCAGCGCCTCAAGGCTGACCCGGTCTGGGGCGCAACCTGTGCAGCGGCGGCCACGGTGCCGGGCAATGCGGTGGCGGTTCGCGGGTTTCTCAAGGAGCGCCTGGATGTATTCGGCCTGCGCTCGGCCGACAACACGCCGAACGGCCTGATCACCGGCTACTACGAACCCGTCTACCCCGGCAGCCTGACCGAAACCGCCAGCGCACATGTGCCGGTGTACGGCGTGCCGGATGACCTGATCATCGTCAACCTGGAAAGCATCTACCCCGAACTCAAGGGCAAACGCCTGCGTGGTCGTCTGGAAGGCCGCGTCCTCAAGCCTTATGACGATGCGAGCACCATCAACGGCCAAGGCTCCACCGCCAAGCCGATTGCCTGGCTGACAGACCCGATGGACCTGCAATTCCTGCAGATCCAGGGCTCGGGGCGTATTCAATTGGCGGGCGGGCGCCAACTGCGAATCGGGTATGGCGACCAGAATGGCTACCCTTATCGCCCGATCGGCCGTTGGCTGGTGGAGCAAGGCGCATTGAAAAAAGAGGACGTGACCATGGGCGCCATCAGCGCCTGGGCTAAGGCCAACCCGCAACGCATTCCCGAACTGTTGGCGAGCAACCCCAGCTACGTGTTCTTCAGCGCGCGCCCGGACAGCAATGAAGGCCCTCGTGGCTCACTGAATGTGCCACTGACTGCCGGTTACAGCGTGGCGGTGGATCGCAAAGTGATTCCGCTGGGCAGCCTGTTGTGGCTGTCGACGACCACACCGGATGGTTCGCCCATCGCAAGGCCTGTGGCCGCGCAGGACACCGGCGGCGCGATCACCGGCGAAGTGCGCGCGGACCTGTTCTGGGGCACTGGCCAGGCGGCCGGGGAACTGGCGGGGAACATGAAGCAGCAGGGGCAAATCTGGATGCTGTGGCCGAAAGGTGCGGCGCTGCCGCAGGTGCCGGATGCACCCGCCGGCACCTGACAGGCGCTGAAGCTCAAATGTGGGAGCGGGCTTGTGTGGGAGCTGGCTTGCCTGCGATAGCATCACCTCGGTACATCAGAAACACCTAGGTGCCTGCATCGCAGGCAAGCCAGCTCCCACAAAGGGCCGGGGTCAGGCATTAGATCGAGACAAAAAAGAAGCTCGCAATCAACGCCATGCCCACCGCCCACACCAGCGAACGCAGCATTGCCCAGTCCGCCAGGTAGCAAATGATGTACAGCAGGCGACTGGTGATAAACAACACCGCCAGCACATTGATGGTCACCAGCGAGGCCGTGCCGGCCAGGTGCGCAATGATCACCGCCGCCGCAAACGCCGGCGTCACTTCAAAGCTGTTGAGTTGCGCACTGTGGGCACGCTTGGCGAACCCTTCGAGGGTGTCCAGGAACGAGCGCGGGTCGTGGTTCTGCCGTGGCCCGAACTTGCCACCGCTGAACTTGGCCACACCTGTACACAGATAAGGCAGAAATATTGCGATCAACACACACCAGAAAGCCACCGTCATCACTGATTCCTTTTGTCGTTTTATCCAGCGGTTAGAGTTTTAGCACTAAAAATGCGAAGTCGCACTTACCCGCTATGAGCCACGCCGCAGCGAAAGGTTCTACGCGCTTTCGCTCAAGGGCGTGCAACATCCCGCCACTGCTGCGGTCCATCCACCCATTAGCCATCGCCCACCCAACTTCCAAGGACCCCGGATGCTTGAACTTGTCGCCGCCTTCATTTGCCTCACCACCCTGCTCACCTATGTGAACTACCGGTTTATCGGCCTGCCGCCCACCATCGGCGTAATGGTCACCGCTTTGCTGTTTTCGCTGATCCTGCAAGGCCTGAGCGTTATCGGCTACCCGGGGCTGGAAGAGCGCATCCAGCAACTGATCGGCCAGATCGACTTCGGCGATTTGCTGATGAACTGGATGCTCTCGTTCCTGCTGTTCGCCGGTGCCTTGCACGTTAACCTCAGCGACCTGCGCAGTTACCGCTGGCCCATCGGCCTGCTGGCGACCTTCGGCGTGTTGATCGCCACCGTGGTGATCGGCAGCTTGGCGTACTACATCTTTGCGCTGTTTGGCTGGCACGTGAGCTTCCTCTACTGCCTGCTGTTCGGCGCGCTGATCTCGCCGACCGACCCGATTGCGGTATTGGGTGTGCTGCGAACCGCGAACGCATCCAAACCACTGAAAACCACGATCGTCGGCGAATCGCTTTTCCCCCCATATGGCCGTATGGACAGACACCTGAACGTCCCGTTTTCATTGGCCTGCGTCTAAATAGGCACTGTCCATACGATATTTGGTTTCTATGGACACCCGTCGTTGTCTCAAGGTTGCGTGCATGCTTCCTCAATTCCCCACTGACTGCCTTTAAAAAATTAGCGCGTTGGTCACCGCTGCCCTACTGGCATCCAAGAGTGGTTTCTCGGATAAGCTCAGCAGGAAGCTTTGCTCTTTAGCGACCTCCCGAAGGAGACTGTCCATGGCCACGGAGAGATGCATCAAGCCGTTAAACTTGTCTTCCGTGTTAAATATAAAGCGAGATCCATCTGGCACTATCAGTCGCCTCGCTTCTTCCTTGTTGTTCCACAAGTAATCCAAATATCTTTGGGTCTCAGCTAATATCGCTAATTCATAGTAGGCGCCAACGGAGAGACTATGCATGTTGGCGTGGTACATTATTGAGGCAATATCAAAGCTGGAGATCGTTACAGCTTTTCCTTCCGCCTCGAGATCTGCCTTTATGTTTTTACATAATCTTATTGATTTGCGGAGCCCGCCACTCGTGGTTTCACATCGTTCTCGTATTTTTTTGATGTGCAGGAAAGGCCAGTTTTCAATCGTGGTGTTTTTATGCGAATCTAGGATGGTGACAGCACGGTCGTGTTTCTGACCAGATGCTTGATAACTAATAGTGTCATGCCAGTGGGAAGGCACGACATCAACTGGACGCGCTAACGACCCTCCTTGCAATTTAATGGCCTTGGAGCCAGAGGTGTCAATTGTCGCTGCGGGAAACGCATCGCGAAGAGCTTTACTAATTTCCCCCCTGCGAGCAGTCAACACGCCAACTGAGGTGCGTGAGGTCGGTGAACGATACTGACCCGATGTACTCATGTACCCACGCGCATCATAGGTATGAAAGTCAGCTTCTATCGCTAAAAGGTCGACATCACTGACCCCTCGAATATGGACATTAAGCGGTACTGAACCCTGTAGCTCGAATTCAAGATTGCCGCTTGTCCTCTTCGACAACTGGTTGCTAACCCGTTCTGCGGTTTCGATGCTGATGCGTGTGTAGGTAGGGTCTACCTCTTGCATAGCGCCTAAAGCAAATGTTGTATTCGGCTTGTCTTTAACCCTATGTTCCCACGCCTCTTTTGTAAGGCTTCGGTTCACGATGAAATCCTTCGCATCCATCGCGATTACAGCGGATCTATCAAGGCCCGAGCGTCTGGAGCGCAGACGATTGATTCGTTCGTTAATTGGTGTGTTCATTTTTTCTCCTAAGCTCCATTCGCCCATAGGTGGGCCGACCGTAACCGTTAAAATAGTCACCCTTTGCGCAATCTAGTGATTTAGCAAACAAAAGGTTTGCGCTGCCAACATGTCCCCGAAGCTCAGGTTCGCCGGGGTTAGGATCATTCTGGTAGTTATAAAGAAGGCGGTATCCGTCAGCTTCATCGTGAACCAATGCCGCAGTGATACTGTTGGAGCCTGATTGATGTGTCTTCAATCGCACTCTAATCTTGTCCCAAGTTTGACAAATATATACATCGGCTTGCCAAGAACGAATCGGATTTCCTTCGGTGTCCAGTGTTGTTCCAGTGCACTGCCACTCTCCCGAAAGATCAGGAACTTTTAGATATTTAACTGCCCAGCGCCATTTCCAAACTGTCTTATTGAATAGTGCGTACAGCAGGGCAAAAACTATACCTGCGCCAATTAGTGACAGGGCTGTCGGTGGAAGATTTACAGGCAGGTCATACTTTTTAGCCAAATCTTCAGCTGACAGCAGCAAAAAAACCGCAATGCCGGAAATCGCGCTTGCCAGTAGTGTCAAGTACCGGCCAATCAGAGCTCGATTTACCCCGCCCAATAGGCTGTATTCATGATCGTGAATCATTAGACGCAACCTTCATCAGACGCAACTTTGAATAGACTTAATGTCCCGGAAGCCCATTAACCTGCAGAAGATGGGCAGCAGCAAAGCCGCCCAGAGCTTCCGATGAGACTTCAAAAATTACTGGGTATGGCATACCGAGGAACACGTCCGGCAACCGTTCGACTGCTGGTAGGTGTTGCGAGCCTGGCGAACAGCGGTCACACAGGTGGTGTGATAGCCAAGATCAAGGCGGTTATGGAGTGCCGGCAAATAGATGCACGTACTGGTATGCACCTCGTGGTCACCATTGGTCTGTGCATTACGGTTCACGAAATACTGAGCCATTTTTACTCACCCCGCTCTTTGTTCGATTGGGCGAGTACCGAGGCCGCTAGGGTCTTGGTGGTGGCGTTGTACTTGTTGCTGTCGAGGACATGACTGGCTTTAGTCTCCATATCGGCACCGGTTTGCTTGCCGGTCGAAGCTTGAGCCATGGCCGACCCTGCCAATTCCTTCTGGATGGCCGAGGAGCTATCACTACGCAGGATTTTGGAGGCCAAGCTGGCCACGTGAGACGAAGTTTGTTTAGGATTTTTCGGCACGATTAGGTGCTCCTGTATCTAGAAAAAATCGAGTAGGCAGGAGCAACCCTTGAGCGGAAAGCCGAGCTGAATGGTTGACATCCAAAGTCGGTTTTTCTCTAATGCGCGTCCCACCAATGTCCGCATTGGCTCAGGGATTGGCGGGTATGTGTGCTCGGCGTCCAAACTTTGCACGCATACCCGCTGTGTTCACTGAAACCTCAGCCTCTCGCCAAAAACACAACATGTAGTGTTGTTGTCGAGATGACCTACAAGATAATGGGGTCAAAATGACATTGCAAGGCAACAAGCCTGTGGATAACTTGTGCGCAAATCAGTGGTTGGATCCACTTTGCCCCTGTATGCATGCCCAGCCCTTCTAAATCGCGGGCTACGACGTTTCGTTCTTGAAATATTTTGAAACACACTCATTTCGCATGTCTCTGTTCACTCTCGAACAGTGCCCCTCAGCGTTTAAAAGTGACAATCTAGTGGCGTCATTTCTTCGTTAAATCTAGTTTGGTTTTACCATCAGTTGCTGTTCTTGAACTCTTTCCACTGCCAGTAGGTGACGCTAAAAAACCGTCCATTGAAAACATTCGGGCGGGGTATTGCGGGGCTATTTCCTCTGACCTATGATCCCAATAGGCGGTGATGGTCGCCTGGCGCCTGTTTCGCGAAGCAATAGCCCATCTGTGACACCCTTCAGTTTTACATCGGCATGTCCCTAACCAGACGCTGCCCGGTGAACAGGCAATCGGACACCTAAGCGTCGTAGATTTAGGAACCATTGCCATGTCTGATTTTTCCCCGCTAAACATCTTTAAATCCCAAGCTAAACAGCTTGCTCGTGATCAGGGCCTGAAGCTTTCTGTCGCTCAAGAAACCCTTGTGCAAAAAGCGGGCTTCGCTGATTACCATGAGTTTTCTGTCGTCGCCCAACGGAACCTCAAGGATCCGCGTCTGATGTTGGCCGTTTTTGGGATCAAAGACTTTTCCCAAGCGATCCATGAGGATGATGTCTACGCCAACCTGGATCTAGAATTGGAGGATCAGCTCTCCGGCGCGATTGCGGATACCAATGCGAGTGGATTCACTATTGATGCTCTTGAAGTTGAAACCGCTGACTACAGCGACGCAACCGGGAAGCTTTCTTTAGAGGTTTCCCTGACCTACCAGGGGCAGCAAGATCAGGAGAGGATGTATCACGGTGCAGCGTTCTATCTCAAAGCCACGGTCGAATTGCTACGCCGTGATGGTATATGGCTGCTTGCTGAGAAAGGTGTGGTCATCTCCAGCGGTGAATCTGATGCTGACCGCGACCGTAGATCTGAGCAGGAGTATTGGGCAACCGTGGAAGAAGCCCGGAGTAGTAACCGGATGTCCATGGCTCAAGCGCTTGCTATTGAGCTGGGGATATCTGTCGATGACGCCGAGCTTTTGTCCGGAGCAGAGATCACGACTAACGAATCGGATGACGGGCTCGTATATAGCTACTGGATCAATCTCGAACCGGAAGCTGAAGGCGAGCTGAGAGCAGACCTGCTTGCGCGATTCGGCTCTCTGGAGTACGAGTTAGACCCAAACTTCTTCGATGATGTTGAGCACGAGTTCTGAAATCAATGAGGAAGTGGCCAGCTGAAAGCTGGCCATTCAAAACAACCTCACTCACATCTCTGCTCACAAAAAATGGCCCCTCTTTACCGGATTTACCTATCTTCTGGCCGACAGCCAGCAGATAGTGATCGACCTTTCGTGAGCGTTCCACGCAGCAGATTCTGCCAATGCGCTGAAGGGCTGTGTGAGCGCTTCGATCCTGTCCACGGGAGACACCATCGACGCTTCCCGTCGTAACAAGAAACCGGCCCGGTAGACCGGCTTCCTGAGTCATCTAAACTTTACGAACTGGGGATGAGCTTGCTGAAGGTAGTCTTTGACAAGACCCGTGATGAACTGATGGCCTTCATCAATCGTCATTGATACCTGCGCGGGCTGTTGCATCATTTCTTGAAAGCCGTGCCTAGCATCGAACCCGTTCAAACTGAAATTGTTGGCTGAACAGGTGAATTTCTTCTCTTTTCGCTTGCTTCTAAAAGCCTTTAGACCCTTCCGCCTTTCCCATGTCTCAAGAGTGTCCAGTATCTTGTAGTAGGTGATCCAACTGCTGTCTTGGTCGAGAAATTTGAGGAAGAGGTAAATATCCTCATGCTCAGCGGCCAGCATCATAAGGCTGATTTTCTGTGATGTGCCAAGAGCCTTCCTGAGATCATCGGCCCAAGCTTGGCTGGAGACAGCAGGCTTGGTAAGCATCCCCGGAATGTTCCTTTTTTCTTGCCTAGCGAGCTCGCCCCCCTCAAGCAGGATCTTGTAGATACTCAGCTTGTATGGTTCGCGCTCCAACAGCGTCGATGCACCATTGAAAAGACTCAAAAGCTCATAGGTGATCTGCCAGACTCCTTCCTGAGTTTGACCCTCGAACAGATTTGAATTAAATCGGAAGTCGTCGTTAGGGCAGTCGTTCCAGTCATCTACTCCCCCCCAGAGCCTGAAGTAATTGATGCTGTGCCCCCATGTGCAAAGCTGCCTGATCTCCTGCGGGTCGCCGTTGAGCAACACTTCCCAATCACCTTGCATTTGCATCAGATCCCCCCAAACTTGAGATCCAGATGCTAGCAAAAAAAGCAGTCAGTAACCGGCCCTCCTGGGCTCCCAAAGTTATCCGTAGCTGGCAACCGGAGATGATTGATCAAGAGCATCCCGTTTCCCGAAGCACATTGGATTGGATGCAAGCTATCTAACCGCGCACCTTGAAATCAGGCTTCGGTCTGGTGTTGTTTGGTTAGGTGAGATGCCAGCTGAGCAGTCATGGTGCAGGTCGCAGCTGGTGAGGGATGTGAAGCCTTCCTCTCATCGTAGTCTGCATTCCGTCGCTCAGCTTAATGTGCCCAAATAGGGTCATTAAGCCTAAAAATTGTGGTTAATGTGCCGTATTAGGGACATTAGCCTGGCTCGTCACACGGGGCATATCCACAGCATTCTGCGTCCAGACGGCGGTTAATACTCTTAGTCGCTAGGCTCATGGCGAGCCCAGCGCAACGTAGCTATCGACATGAATTGCCTAATAGCCAACGCACCACGTTCATTTCTGGCTTTCGACCCAGGCACGGTCAGCGCTGCCTCTACCTTGGCACGACTTGCTTCGTACATTGCAAATGCGTTGAACTCAGAATCAAGCAGTACCAAGAGCACAGTATCAAAGGGTTGTCGTAGATCAATTGCACCCATACGGCCCGTAATCTTTTGCGGGTTCAGGATACAGCGCCCCTTGATCTTGATTCTCGCGACGCCAACTTCCAGCGTCTCTGTAGCGTCGTAACCTGCCTGCCTTGCAGGATGTAGTAACAGGCCGAGTCTAGTGGCAGCTTCGTACTCTGCGATCTCGCCTGTCACGCCCAGCGGCTTGCCGGTCAGGCGATAGAATCTACGCGCGAGCACCTGGCCTCTTTCAAGATCTCTAGGATTTCATCCTGGATCAATGCAGCCTGCTGAGGTTCGTTGCCATGACTGAGCTCAGTCATCTGCAAACGCCTCGAGCGCAGTGAGCAGCTTGGCAAGCTCAGTCAGGTTGGCTGCAGTCACGATGTCATATTCTCCTCGACTACTCAGCCGATACACCTCTCGAGCCTTTTTGACACGTTCCAGCAGAGGGACGACTATGCCTGACGCCCTTTCCAGAAACTCGTTGATGTCAGCCCGTGTCTGAGGAATTTTGTAGCCTTTGGCCGCGCTTGTGATAATCACGTCCGAATCGCGAAGCTTGGCGATGCCGCTGGAGCGGATCCTCTGGTCGTTGATATCTCCGAAGCCGCTATCTTTTAGGTGGCCGACTATTTCTGCGGTTGGCACGTAGTCTTTGGTGACGAATTCGCTTTGGAATCTCAGGAACCGCAAGATGCTCAGCTGCAGGCGCTCATCCTCATTAGGGTGCTCACCAGCCCGTTCGCTAAAAAGGTCAGCCTGGCGGAGAGCTTCTTGGTGTACCTGGTAGTCTGCATACCCAGATTCATCCGCCGGCGGCGGCAGAAGAGACTGGTACTTGGATGGCCACTCAAGCATTCCAAGGGTCAGGCTTCGTAGAATCTTTTTGTAGGCAAGAACTGCTTCTTCCGATGCTTTCTCTTCGTAGATCTGAGCGACTGAGCCAGCAAAAAAATCTGCAACCTGAACCAAGACGTTGTCCTTACTGGCCATCGTCTGGAAGGCATCCTTATCGCCAAATAGGTCGTCCACGAATCGTTCTGCAACGTAGCTTTTGAGGCTCTCCTGAAATTCCTGGCCACCATGTTCGTCTACGACCATCTGGAGGTCAGGGTATGCGCGGAACAAACGTTCATAGAGCAACCCGTTCACGTATTTTATGAACGAGGTCTTGATACGGAGGCCGCCGTCTTTGTGAATTCGAGACTTATCAACGACGGTGAAATAGAGCTTGAATGGCAGCTCAGCTAGCTCGTTGAGGATTCGGGCACGGCGATCTGAATC
Organism: Pseudomonas sp.; assembly: GCF_049645325.1. Classification (GTDB taxonomy): domain Bacteria; phylum Pseudomonadota; class Gammaproteobacteria; order Pseudomonadales; family Pseudomonadaceae; genus Aquipseudomonas. The sequence continues at coordinate 16,971 of NZ_JBARTQ010000541.1, forward strand.
TTTGGGCTTCAGATTGCTAGATTTGATCTCGCCTGTTTGAAAATGACGCATGCGGAGTGCTTCAGCTTGGGCATAAGCAGCTTCCAGATCTTTCTCTGCCACCAGAATGGAGCACACGATGAAGAAGCCCGAGCTTCCTCCCTTTGACGTATCAAGGTCGGAATTCCCGGACTCATCCACGAATGCATACGTTCTGTCCATGAGCTTGCTCCATCAACAACGTACTGAGTGCGGTGGGTCGCCCAATGGCAAGGTGGCGAACTTAGTTCGTCGCAGTGGTACTGCCTGGAGCGGGGCCTTCGCTGAACGTGTAGTTGATGACCACGTCATTTCGGATCAAGACGTCGAGAGTTTTCTGGGTGCCCCTAGTCGTCACCTTCATGGTGACCACGTAGCTTTGAGCATGGGCTGAGCCATTGGTGTAGGTGTAGATCCACTTTTCGTCAGTCTCGCTGACTGCGCTCTTGGCGTAGGGCTCACCAAACAGGGACTTCAACTCGGTAGTCGTCGTTTTGCCTTTGGTGATGCTAGCTACACTGGCCGACGGAAAGTCTCGTCCTGCGGTGTAGTGGGACGTAGCGCAACCGCCGAGCGCGACACACACACCCATTACTGCGATGAGCTTTTTCATATCCTTCCTTGATCGTAGAAAGCTTTAAATCTAGCTGGCATCGAGGCTAAAAGCCATCACCAAGGTGATCAGCTACTTTCGTGCATTCGCAGATAATGCTTTGCACATGTAGCAAGCCGAGCCAGGGCAAAGCCCCCTGAACTGCTCCGTCTGAGAAATAAGAGGTGGCGCAGAGCCTTGTTGATTTACTGCATAGCCCTGCTGCTTAAAAAAGCCTGAAGCAGTTGTTGTCAGCAAATGAAATCGAGCGATTCCCTGCTCGGCGGCTTTCGCTTCAATGACCCGAAGCACCGCGACACCGACCCCCTTCGATCTGAATGTCGACACTACGACCAGAGAACGCAACAACCCGTCCGTACCATGCGTTTCGAATCCTCCCCATGCGACCGTCTCGCTATCCAGTGTGAACTCAAAAAAGGTTCGGCCTGGAAGATCAATATCGCCTGCTGGAAGGTCAGCAGATTTCAGTGCATCGCGAAAGCGCTGCGACTGCCCTCCGGCTATTTCCGTTGCCTGGATCATCATACCCCCTCCCTCCTCTGATCACCGTTATGCCGACACGCATGGAACGTTAGAGCACATGCCGAAACAGCAGACATCATATTCGCTTTACCGAATATTCGCCAAAGCGTATATTCGATTTTCCATATGCGTCGAGTTCCACAA
>NZ_JBARTQ010000542.1:0-3270 GCF_049645325.1 Pseudomonas sp.
CTGTAAGAGCGAAACCATAAGCAGCCCTCACCCAAATAACGAATACCCCCCAAAACCTCAACCATTCGAACGCAACTTCAACCCCCGATCCAACCCCACCACCACCAACGCGATCAGCACAAACCCCGCCAGAATCCCCCCGGCATTCACAAACACCTGCGGATACCCAAGAGTGTCCACGTCAATAAAGGGGTACTGATACTGCCCAAGCAAATGCCCGCGCAGCAGCACATAGCCGAAGTACACCAACGGGTAAATCACCCATCCGCCCACGTGCTTGAGCCGCAAGGTGCCCTTGGGCACGCACCGCCACCAGTACACGGCAAACAGCAGCGGCATCACGTCGTGCAGCAATTCATCGGCGATAAATTGAAAGCCTTCAGGGCTCCACAAATGCCGGAGCAGCAGGTTATAGGCCAGGCTCACCACGATGATGCTCGTGGCAATCCCGCTGCTGACGGCGGGCGTCAGGAAAAACCGTTTCGCGGCCGATTCCCGGTTCACCAGCGCATAACTCAGCACCACCACCACGAGGGTGTTGGTCAGCACCGTGAAGAAACTGAAGAAGTTGATCAGCCCGCCCAACAGGCTGGCGCCGCTGGACCAGCGCGAATAAAAAATCAGGTATTGCTGAATCGCCAACCCGACCCAACCAGCCAGAGCCGCCGCCGCGACGAAGCGCTTCATGGGCTCAGTCCAGCGGGCGTTTGGTGCGCATCAGCTTGACGTACAAGCCTTCGACTTTCTCACGCGCCCACGGGGTTTTGCGCAGGAACGTGAGGCTCGACTTGATGCTCGGGTCGCTCTTGAAGCAGCGGATATCAATGCGCTCGGCCAGACCTGCCCATTCGTAATGTTCCACCAGGGTGGTGAGGACGTGTTGCAGGGTCACGCCGTGGAGCGGGTCGTTGCTTGTCGCGGTCATGCCGGGCCTTTTGCAAAAAGAGGAAACACAGCCGCGCACCTTAGCCGACGGGGCGTGGCGGTGGAAGCACTGCATTGAATATAGCCCGTCGGGAAAAGTTCCTCTTTTCAGTCAAAAAAGTGATGTTATATTGTAACGACAATTATCAAAAGTATCCTGTTCGATACCGTCTTCAGCCTTCTCTTTTTGCCGTTTTGCCAAGGAATGTCCGATGTCCCTCTCTTCTCTCTGGCGCTTGACCCCACTTGCCGCCGCCTTGTTGATCTGCTCCGAAGCCCACGCCCTTGAGTTGCAACCCCAAGTCATCACCGGCAACCCGCTGGGCAGCGAACAGCTGGCCTCGCCGACCACCGTATTGGAAGGCGACGACCTGACCCTGCAACAAAAAGGCAGCCTCGGCGAAACCCTGAACAAGCAACCGGGCGTGTCGTCCTCCTACTTTGGCCCGGGCGCCAGCCGGCCGATCATTCGTGGCCAGGATGGCGACCGTATCCGCATCCTGCGCAATGGCGTGGGCGCGCTGGATGCCTCGTCGCTGTCGTACGACCACGCGGTGCCGCTGGACCCGATCAACGTCGACCGCATTGAAATCGTCCGTGGCCCGGCCGCATTGCTGTATGGCGGCAGCGCCATCGGTGGCGTGGTCAACACCTTCGACAACCGCATCCCCACCGAGGCCATTGAAGGTATCCACGGTGCTGGTGAATTGCGTTACGGCGGCGCTGACACGACACGCAGCAGCGCAGGCAAACTGGAAGCCGGCAACGGCACTTTCGCCCTGCACCTGGATGCGAACGCGCGGGAATTCAACGACCTGAAAATCCCCGGCCAGGCCCGCAGCCGCCACGCCCCGGACACCGAAGACGGCCCCGGAAAAAATGGCCGTCTGGGCAACAGCGACGGGCGTCAGGACGGCGGCGCAGTGGGCGGTTCCTACACCTGGGATGACGGTTATGCCGGGCTGTCCTACAGCAACTACGACAGCAACTACGGCTCTCCCGCCGAGCAGGATGTGCGCATCCGCATGAAGCAGGATCACTACGCGTTCGCCTCCGAGTTCCGCAACCTGCAAGGCCCGTTCACCTCGGTGAAGCTCGACGCCGGCTATACCGATTACGAGCACCGTGAAATCGAAGGCGGCGAAACCGGCACGGTCTTCAAGAACAAAGGATATGAGGCGCGTGTAGAAGCTCGCCACCAGCCCATTGGCCCGTTCGATGGCGTCGTCGGCGCGCAAGTGACGCGCAACGAGTTCTCGGCCCTGGGCGAAGAAGCGTTCGTGCCGCAGACCGACACCAACGCCGGCGCGCTGTTTATCCTTGAAGAAATGCAAGCCTCCGAGCGCCTCAAACTCAGCCTCGGCGGGCGTCTGGAACATACCAGCGTCGACCCGGACGCCAAGGGCAACGCGCGCTTCGCCGGTGCCGACAAGTCCAATGACTTCACCGCCGGCAGCCTGTCGTCAGGCGCGGTCTACACCCTCACGCCGGTCTGGTCCCTCGCCGCCACGCTGGGCTACACCGAACGTGCGCCGACCTTTTACGAGCTGTATGCCAACGGCGCGCACGTTGCCACCGGCACGTATGAGCTGGGCGACGCCAACCTGAAGAAAGAAAAAGCGGTGTCCAGCGACCTCGCCCTGCGCTTTGACAATGGCACCCACAAAGGCAGCTTTGGCGTGTTCTACAGCCGCTTCTCCAACTACATCGGCTTGCTGGGCACTGGCCGCACACTGAACGATGAAGGTGAAGAAGACGCAGGCGGCATCCCCGAGTACACATACTCCGGCGTGCGTGCACGTTTCGCTGGCTTCGAAGCCCAGGATCACTGGAAGCTTGGCGAAAGCGCCTACGGCAAATTCGCCCTGGAGCTGTCGGGCGACTACACCCGCGCCACCAACCTCGACACCGGCGAAGCCCTGCCCCGCATTGCGCCGCTGCGCCTGAACAGCGGCTTGCTGTGGGAGCTGGACCGCTGGCAGGCGCGTATCGATGTGGAACATGCCGCAGGCCAAGGGCGTGTGCCCGACAACGAGAGCGGCACCGACGGCTACACCACGCTGGGCGCAAGCGCGGGTTATCGCTTCAACCTCGGCGGCAGCCAATGGCTGGCGTTCGTGAACGGCGAAAACCTGACCAACCAGACCGTGCGGTATGCCAGCTCGATCCTGCGCGACATCGCGCCAGCACCTGGCCGCAGCGTGCAATTCGGCGTGCGCACCACGTTCTAACCCCAACCCTTCATAAGTACTGGCTGGTGTGGGAGCTGGCTTGCCTGCGATGGCATCACCTCGATGCAACTGAAAGACCGAGATGATGCCATCGCGGGCAAGCCCGGCTCCCACA
>NZ_JBARTQ010000543.1:0-3709 GCF_049645325.1 Pseudomonas sp.
GTTGCAAGGCTGTGCGCTCGGCTTGCAACGCATCGGTGCCCAGGAAATACAAGGGAATGGCCTGGTTGCTGAGTTCGGTACGCACCACTTGGTTGGTACCGCCGCGGGTCGCATCGCCCATGGAAGACGGCGTTGTAGGCGTCTTGATTCCCATGGACTTGGCGATCGAGATGGCCTCGGCCAACTCTGCCAGGCGGTCGGTGCGCTCCATCTTCATCTGAAGCCGCAGCCCATTGAGCTCATCCTGCAACCGAGCGCGCTTGAGGCGGTCGGCCTCAAGCAGCGTGGCGATCTTTGATTCTTTTTCGGTTTCGTAGTTGGCACGGGCTGCGTCAATCTTGCCTTTAAGCTCTGCCAGGCGGTTATTGACGATCACCTTGAGGTCGGCGCCCACCTGTTCACGCTCTGCCGCAATGGCATAGTCGACAAAACCGTTAAGGATCGCCACGCCATCGATATCTGCCGGGTATTGCAGTTCCAGCCGCAGATAACTGCCCGTAGTGTCTGCAGCCTTGGGGTCTGGCAGGATCAGGTTGACGGAGTTGCGGTTGAAGTTCTCAAAACTCTGCTCAAGGGTTTGCCCGGGTCTCTGGAAAGCCTTGAACAGTTCTTCGTGGCTTCTGAAAAAATCCAGTCGAACGCCATAGGAATCCAGCTGCACGCCTACTTTTGCCAGCGCGTCAGCGGGTGGCAACTTATAGACTTCGGAGCGGTTCAAGGCGTCCAGCTCATTGATTGCCGCCGGCCGCAGCACACTGCTGACCTCATACACTTTGGGCGATACATACGCGTAGCCTACGCCCGCGATTCCCGCGAGAATCGTAAACCCCACGATGAGTTTTTTTTGTCGCCAAATGGAATGAAAGAGTTCAAACAAGTCAATTTCATCGGATGCTGCAGACGCATTGATCGGTGAAGTTCGATTCAAGATTAAAACACCTTAAAAATTGACACTAAAAAGCCACCACCCTGTTGAAGCCCGATGAGCGCAAGGATCAGGGACAACGCCCTGAACAGGGATGACCAATGGTGATTCAGACCACTGAGCTATAGGAAAAGTCCGATGTGATTAGAGATTGTTTCTTTCTTTGTGTCGATGCCTACACAAGGCAATATCTATATAGGGCAAAACTGTTACAAGCGTAGTCAATGCATCGTAAAAACGGCGTAAAACAGCGGCCAATTAACGAAAAAATGAGCCAATTTCACTTTTTCAGCATTACCCTGGATACACTCGACCTGTTTACACAGACGCTTCCACGCCCAAACAGCTTCGCAATAAGGAATTTGCATGACATTGCTTTCGGATCCGGACTTTCAAACGCTTCAAGGCATCTGGGAACAGACCGCCTTGGAGGACAGTGGCGTGCTCAACCCCGAAGATGGGCACAGCGCGCCGGGTGCCATTACGACAATCAAGGAGGACCGTTTCGAAGTCACCACCGTCAGTGGCGAAATTCTGCTCGCCGGGCGTTTTTTCCTGGACAGCAGCACCACGCCCAAAAGCATTACCTGGGAAGACTCCATGGGTGAGGACGCCGGCAAGTTGTTACCCGCCAGCTACCGCCTCGAAAAAGACGAGTTTGTATTTATTGCGGCGGATGAAGGCATGCCCCGACCGGATGTCTTCAGCACCGGCCCAGGCCAAACCATGCGCACATTTGTGCGCAGAGCCTGATCCACGCGGCATCCGAACTTGCGACATGGTTTTCACGCGGCCTTCACTTCTCGGTCTATACGGTAAGCCCTACCTACTCCAGTGAATCACTTGGCCCGCCTCTCCTCGCGGGCCTTTTTTTTGCGCGCGAAAAAACCACTCAGCCGCGACGCTTGATGGCCGTCAGGGTGAAACACAGCGGCAGCTGCGCCGGTTGCGCCGGTTGCTGCTCGTACGTGTCGTAGAGCGCTTCGCGATTGGAGTGCGGGTACTCCTGCAAATGCTCAATCTGCAAGTGCGCGGCAACAAGCCAAATACCCACCGGCTGGAAACCCTACTGTTGATCTCCCTGCTGGCAGTCCATAAGAGGACCCGGCCAGTCTGCGGCGCCGCTCTGGCTGGAGCGGGATGAAAGCATCTGCCGCGAGCCATACAACTGTCGCCTGACATATGCGACAATGCGCGCCAAATTCCAACACACATCCAAAATTTTCTGTTCAGCGACCGGGTTTCGCGCCTTGATGTCGCTGTTGACGCATGCCTGAAGGCTCCTGCCGCCACGCTCGCAACCCATTGATAGGTAAAGTAATTGATCTCCACAGCTAACATCACCATGCAGTTCGGCGCCAAGCCGCTCTTCGAGAACGTCTCGGTCAAGTTCGGCGCAGGCAACCGTTATGGCTTGATCGGTGCCAACGGTTGCGGCAAGTCGACCTTCATGAAAATCCTCGGCGGCGACCTCGATCCGTCCGGCGGCCAGGTCATGCTGGAGCCGAACGTACGCCTGGGTAAACTGCGCCAGGATCAGTTCGCCTACGAAGAATTCACCGTGCTCGACACCGTGATCATGGGCCATGAAGAGCTGTGGAAGGTCAAGGCCGAGCGCGACCGCATCTACTCGCTGCCGGAAATGAGCGAAGACGACGGCATGGCCGTGGCCGAGCTGGAAACCGAATTCGCCGAGATGGACGGCTACACCGCCGAATCCCGCGCCGGTGAACTGCTGTTGGGCCTGGGCATTCCCCTGGAACAACACTTCGGCCCGATGAGCGAAGTGTCCCCAGGCTGGAAACTGCGCGTATTGCTGGCCCAGGCGCTGTTCTCCGACCCTGAAGTGCTGTTGCTCGACGAACCGACCAACCACTTGGACATCAACACCATCCGCTGGCTGGAAAACATCCTGACCCAGCGTAACAGCCTGATGATCATCATCTCTCACGACCGTCACTTCCTGAACAGCGTGTGCACCCACATGGCTGACCTGGATTACGGCGAGCTGCGCCTGTTCCCGGGCAACTACGACGAGTACATGACCGTGGCGACCCAGTCCCGCGAGCAACTGCTGTCGGACAACGCCAAGAAGAAAGCACAGATCTCCGAGCTGCAATCGTTCGTCAGCCGCTTCTCGGCCAACGCCTCGAAAGCCAAGCAGGCCACTTCCCGTGCCAAAGCGATCGACAAGATCCAGCTGGCCGAGGTCAAGCCTTCGAGCCGTGTGAGCCCGTTCATCCGTTTCGATCAGAACAAGAAACTGCACCGCCAGGCTGTCATGGTCGAAAAAATGGCCAAAGGTTTCGACGGCAAGCCGCTGTTCAAGGACTTCAGCTTCCAGGTTGAAGCTGGCGAGCGCGTAGCGATCATCGGCCCGAACGGTATCGGCAAGACCACCCTGCTGCGCACCCTGGTCAACGAACTGACCCCGGACGCCGGTAGCATCAAATGGACCGACGCTGCGGAACTGGGCTACTACGCCCAGGACCACGCTTCCGACTTTGAAGACGACATGAGCCTGTTCGACTGGATGGGCCAATGGACCCAAGGCGAGCAAGTGATCCGTGGCACCCTGGGCCGCATGCTGTTCTCCAACGACGAGATCCTCAAGTCGGTCAAGGTGATTTCCGGTGGTGAGCAAGGCCGTATGCTGTTCGGCAAGCTGATTCTGCAAAAGCCGAACGTGCTGATCATGGACGAACCGACCAACCACTTGGACATGGAATCCATCGAAGCGCTGAACCTGGCGCTGGAAAACTACCCGGGCACGCTGATTTTCGT
>NZ_JBARTQ010000544.1:0-2068 GCF_049645325.1 Pseudomonas sp.
GCATTCGCGAGCAAGCCCGCTCCCACTTTTTTGACTGCGTTACATCCCCAGCCAGTGCGGCAATGCCAGCGAGATAAACGGCAGGTACGTGACCATGATCAGGAACACCAACAAGATCATCAGCCACGGCAGCGCCGCGCGGATGGTCTGGCCCAAGGTCAGCCCGGTCACCGCCGAGGTCACGAACAGGTTCAACCCCACCGGCGGGTGCACCAGGCCGATTTCCATATTGACCACCATCACAATCCCCAGGTGAATGGGGTCGATACCCAGCTTCATCGCGATCGGGAAGAAGATCGGCGCCAGGATCAGCACGATGGCGGACGGTTCCATAAAGCTGCCGGCCACCAGCAACACGATGTTGACCATGATCAGGAAGCCAATCGGCGTCAGCCCTTCGGAGATCACCCACGCGGTGATTTCCTGGGGAATCTGTTCGGTGGTCAGCACATGGGCGAAAAGCATGGCGTTGGCGATGATAAACATCAGCATGATCGCCAGGCGCCCGGAGTCCAACAGCACTTTGGGGCAGTCGCGAAACTTCATGTCCTTGTAGATGAACAAGGCCACAAACGCTGAATACACCGCCGCCACCGCCGCTGCTTCGGTGGGCGTGAACATTCCGCTGTAGATGCCGCCGAGGATGATCACCAGCAAGAGCAAGCCCCAGAACGCACGGCGCGCGCAGGTCAGCCATTCACGGAATGTCGCCCGCGGCTGGGCCGGCAGCTTCTTGATGCGCGCGACGATGTAGATCGCGACCATCAGCATCAGCCCCAACAGCAGCCCCGGGATCACCCCGGCCATGAACAGCTTGCCGACCGAGGTTTCGGTGGCCGCCGAGTACACCACCATCACGATCGATGGCGGAATCAGGATGCCCAAGGTGCCGGCGTTGCAGATGATCCCCGCGCCGAACTCCTTGGGGTAACCGGAACGCACCATGCCGGCCACGGCAATCGAGCCCACGGCCGCCACTGTCGCCGGTGACGAACCGGACAACGCTGCAAACAACATGCACGCCAACACCGCTGCAATCGCCAGGCCGCCACGGATATGCCCGACACACGCGTTGGCAAAGTCGATCAGCCGTTGCGCCACGCCGCCGGTGGTCATGAACGCGCCGGAGAGCAGGAAGAACGGAATCGCCAGGAAGGTGTAGGCGTCGGACGTTTCAAACAGCTTGATCGCCAGCGAACTCACTGAGTCCTGGCTGAACATCAGGATCGACACCGCGCCCGACAAACCCAGAGAAATCGCGATCGGCACGCCGAGGAACATGAACACGAACAACAGCAAAAACAGACAGAGCACGGCCATCAGTGACGCTCCTCATGGCTGCCGGCCAACTTGCTGGCCTCGCCAGCCTCGTCGGCCAGCCCCAACCCGACCTGACGGTGGGTGAATATGCGGTAGAAAATTTCCAGGTAGCGGATAAACACCAAGGCAAAACCGATGGGCACGATGATCACGATGTCGCCGACATCGACGCCATATTGGTCGAGGTCTTCAGCACCGATGTGCGCGGTCATTACCGCACTCACCCACTTGTAGCTGGCGACCATGAACAGCCCGGCGTAGGCCAGGCAGCACAGGCACGCGAGCATGCCGAGGAAACGTTGCACCGGGCGCTTGGTCAGCTTGACCAGCGCGTCCACACCGAGGTGGCCGGCGGTGCGCACGCCGTAGGAAATGCCGAAGAAAATCAGCCAGCCGAACATGGCCTTGGTCAGCGCCACGCTCCAGGTCATGTCCTGGGCCCAGGTCATGGTGTGATCGCCCAGGCCGTTGAAGAAATTACTGCTGATGGCCCATTTGTCGGCCAGGGCAAAGAACAGCGTGTAGATGTTGTTGAGCATGACGTAGACGAACGTCACCAGGGTCATGGCGGCCAGCAGGAAGGCGATAAAGCCTTCCTCCAGGTGCTCCCAGACGCGCCTTAGCGTTTGCATGGCAAAACCTCGCGAAAAAGAGATGGGTTATGCAAGGCTCAGGGCCGAAACCGGCTCAAAGTGTGGGAGCGGGCTTGCTCGCGAATGCAGTCTGTCAGTTGAGAACACTGGTGACT
>NZ_JBARTQ010000545.1:0-2005 GCF_049645325.1 Pseudomonas sp.
GGGTCATGACATATTCAGGGCTTTCCTCAAGGCCACTGGCATCGATTTTCATCAGCTGGAAAACCGGCTGCAGGATTTGCTTCAAACGGCTTTGCATGGGTCAGGCTCCTGGGTGGCGATGCGAACGGCTTTGAGGTGAGTGGTGGAAGGTAGGGTTGGGTTCCCGCTGTTTAAGCTGTGGGTATCGGTTACCGCAGTTACGGCCACATAGAGTGCCACTCCTACAGGCATGCCATTCAGGGTGCTGGCAGCCTCTTCGCCGTCGCGCGCAGTGCACCACCAAATGCAATTACCGAATAATCCATCACCGCATAATCAATTATTTTAATAATTAACATATAACCAAAAAGAACTTCACAGCCGGTTTTTATGGGAATAACGTGAACCCATACACCGACCCCTTCTCCAGGCGGAGGTAGCCAACCTCTTATTCGATTCGCCTGGAGCCTGCATCCCATGGTTTTTGCCATCCCCTTCAAGCACCTGCTTCTGGGCGCTGCCCTGGCCCTCGGCCTGATCACCGCCGCCCACGCCGCCGACCTGCAACCGCTGCGAGTGGCCAACCAGAAATCGACGATCAAGGCGCTGCTGGAAGTCTCCGGCGAAACCAAAAATGTGCCCTACGATATTCAGTGGTCGGAGTTCCCATCCGCTTCGCCATTGGGCGAAGCCTTGAACGCCGGTGCCGTGGACGTGGGCGCCCTCGGTGACGCGCCGTATGTGTTCGCCCTCGGCGCCGGTGCGGCGCTCAAGGTGGTCAGCATCATTCACGCCGAAGGCCGCAACACCACCGCCTTGCTGGTGCCCAAGGACTCGCCGATCAAGACGGTGGCCGACCTCAAGGGCAAGAAGATCGTCACCGGGCGCGGCTCCATCGGCCATTACCTGGCGATCAAGGCCCTGGCCAGCGCCGGCCTGACCACCAAAGACGTGGAGTTTGTGTTCCTGCTGCCCAGCGAATCACGCCTGGTGCTGGATAACGGCACCGTCGATGCCTGGGCCACCTGGGACCCGTACACCACCGTGGTCACCTCGCAAAGCCAGGCGCGTGTGCTGATCAGCGGCAACACGCTGCTGAGCAACCACCTGTACTTCGCCGCCACCACCCAAGCGATCGCCGACAAGCGCGTGCAACTCGATGACTTTGTCGCGCGCGTCGACCGCGCTTACGCCTGGGCCAACGTGCACCCCGCTGAATACGCCGCCGCCCAGGCCAAGATCACCGGCCTGCCGCTGGCCGTGCACATCGAAGTGGCCAAAGACACGCACCTGAGCCCGGTCGTCATCGACGACAGCGTAATCAGCGGCCTGCAAGCCACCGCCGACACCTATCAAAAAGAAGGCCTGATCACCAAGCACATCGACGTGTCGCAGGGCTTCGACAAGAGTTTCAACGCCAAGCGTGTCCCCCTTTCCCAAGCATCGCGTTAAGCAAGGAGCAGAACATGAGCAAGCCAGGTCAATTGAAGCCACGCCATTTAAAACTCGGCGCCATGGTCCACGGTGTCGGCCACGGCTGGGGCGAATGGCGCCACCCGCAGGCGCAACCCAACGCCAGTACAAATTTCGGCTTCTACAAGCAGCAGACTGAACTGGCCGAAGCCGCCAAGTTCGATTTCGTGTTCATCGCCGACAGCCTGCACATCCATGCTAAATCCAGCCCGCACTACCTCAACCGTTTCGAGCCGCTGACGATTCTTTCGGCCCTCGCGGCATTGACCACCCACATTGGCCTGGTCGCCACCGTCACGGTCAGCTACACCGAGCCCTATCAGGTTGCACGCCAGTTCGCCTCCCTGGACCATATCAGCGGCGGCCGCGCCGGCTGGAACGTGGTCACCTCGTGGCTCAGCGGCACCGCCGATAATTTCGGCAAGGCCGAACATCCGCCACATGCCGTGCGCTACCGCATCGCCAAGGAACACCTCAATGTGGTCAAGGGCCTGTGGGATTCCTGGGAAGACGATGCCTTTGCCTACAACAAGCAAAGCGGCGAGTTTTTTAC
>NZ_JBARTQ010000546.1:0-9617 GCF_049645325.1 Pseudomonas sp.
GCCAATGACCTGTTCGTAAAAATCGCGACTGGCTTCCAGGTCACGCGAAGTGATGACGGCGTGACTTGAGCGGGTGATATTGAACGGCGGGTAATAGACCGGTGTTGGCAATGGCATGTTAATTCTCCTGATGTCTTTTCAGAGCCGAGTGAAATCGGCCTCGTTGCTCAACTCGAGGGGGCCAGTCAACCGACCGGTCATGTTGTACCAACCAATATTGAACAGCAGCGCCACGCTCTGCTTTTGCCCCAGGCCCAGGTAAACGTCTTCCCAGACCTTGTCGCTGACCTGCGCCGGCGCACGGGTTGCGTCCCGGGCCAGGCGCAGCACGGCCTTCTCCAGATCGGAGAACAGCGCGCTCTTTTCAAAGTCCCACAGCGCTTGCATCTGTTCCTTTGGCACGCCTTCCTTAAGGGCCCGATTCCAATGCGGATCGTGTTCGTAATGGGTGCCCATGGTCTGGCACGCCATGACGATGGCCATCTCACGCAGTTTCGGATCGATGCCACAGCCGTTGCGCACCGCGTCGGCCATGGGAATGAAAACCTCGAGAATCTCCGGGCAAGTCGCCAGGGTGCGAAAGATCTGCGCATTCGGCGCGTGGCCACGCTTGGCGCGCAGCAGCGCAAAGGCTTCGGGTTCTTCGTCGGGGGTGGGCAGCTGGATACGAGGCATACAAAACTCCGCAAATTATTATTTTGGTCGCTTGCCGCAGCATCGTTATCGCTGGGGCTACAGCAGGCTTCGCTTATTGGCCGTTGATGCGCTGATCCCATTCGCTATTGCGATCAAGGAACGCCCACACACGGTCTTGCGCCTCACGAGCACCGGGATAGCGTTCGCCACGCATTTGCGCATTGCGCCATGGATCGCCCGAGAAGAACTTTTCGTACAGGTTCTGGCGCCCCGCGAACGACGAGCAGGACGCGTCCCAGGCCAGCCGCAACAGCTGCATTTTGCGTTCGGCGGGAATATCCGCCCCGGCGCAATAACGTTCGATGGCCGGGCCGTTTTCGCTGTAGAGATCCTCGACCGTTGGCGCCACCACCACGTTGCCAGCACCGAGCAACTGGAGGATTTCCAGCGCCCGCGCATGCATCGCCGGGTATTGCGCGCGCACCACATTCAGCGGCTGCTCGTACGGCACAACGGTGCCACCGGGGCCCGGCACGCAGTCGATTTCAGCGACACGAATCATCGCGCGCAGGGTTTCGACATAAGCGACCAATTCCGACAGTTGCACCATGACGTTGGGGAAGCGGCTGTGGTTCACTTCGGTCAGGTTGTAGGCGATGCCCAGCAGGAACTCCATCTTCGCCAGCGACCGCGTGGCAGACTGGTGCGAACCGTGCGGGCCGGATGGCGACTTCATTGCCGATTCAACCGCTTTGATGCTGCGGTACATGAACACCCGTTCCCACGGGATAAACGCCTCTTCAAACCACAGCACGGCGTCCATTTCGTCCATGCGTCCGGTCAGCGGGTCGTTGGCGAACCGGCCCTTCGCTGGCAACGAAGGACGGCAAATCATCTTCATCCCGGGGGTATCGATAGGTGCTGCGAAACCCACCGCGTAGGCTTCGGCATCCGCCACCAGCGGGAATTTCGCCGCCGCCGGCATGATCAGCACTTCGTTGGCCAACGGGCCGAGGGTGGCCACCGAACGCGCGCCGGACACGTAGATACCGGCATCGGATTCGCGCACCACACGCATGACCATGTCGCCCGGCTGCTCGAACATTTGCAGGCGCTTGTCGATGTCCGGCGACACCAGCGAGTGAGTCAGCGCAAGGTCGTTTTCGCGGATGAACTCATGGTATTTGAGAATGTTCTGACCGAATTGCTCACCGCCGGCAGCGAACAGTTCGTGCGCAGAGGCGTGCGCGCTGACCATGACGTTAAGGAAGTCCGGTGTGCGGCCCATCATGCCGCCGACCGCGTCCATCCAGGTCTTCATCATTTCCCGGCGCAGACGCAGATCGTCAGCCGAACGCGGCAACATGAACGAGCGACCGACGCGCGCACCGGAGGTCGGTGATTCGAAGGTCATCTTGTCCTGCAGGGCGGGATCGCACTGGATGTCATACAGATCAGCGATGGATTGAATCGCGCCACGGAAACGGCGATCCACCGTCACGTCCTTGATGCGCTCGCCATCAATCCACACGGAGCGACCGTCTTGCAGCGAGGCGATGTAATCGGCCCCGTTGCGTACTCCATTGCGGGCTCCACTCATGGCCATCGGTTTTTTGTTTGCGTTATTTTCCATGGGTCATGCTCCTGCATTTGAAACATTTGGCCTGCGGCGGGACTATCCGGCGCAAGGCGAATTCGGCTGCGGTTGCCACACCTCGATAGTATTGAGCTGGGCCGCTTTTAAGAATTTGTGAATGGGCCGAAGTGTTGTTCCGAAATAGAAAAGAACGACGCTTCAGGTAGCGAGACCAAACTCCGCCGCCAAGGCAAGAATGTTCCGCGCCCGCGCCATCACCGGCGCATCGATCATCCGGCCGTCGAGCACCACCACCCCGCCGCCGGCCGCGTCACCGAGCTGGCAAACGGCTTGCGCCCATTCAATGTCCTGCGCCGAGGGCGTGAAGGCCGTAGCGGATTCCGTGACCTGGCTCGGATGAATCAATAACTGGCCAGTGAACCCGTGCCGCCGCGCACGAGCGGCGTACCGGGCCAGGCCTGGTTGATCACCGATGGAGGTGAACACGCCATCGACCGGCGCAGGCAATCTCGCCCTTTTGCTCGCAAGCACGAGCATGGCGCGCCAAGGCAGAAACACCAGTTCTTCGGGGTCTGATTCGTCGGGGATCAGATCGAGCTCGACGGCCAGATCCAGCTTGCCGAACATCAACCGCGCGCAACCCGGCGCACTGGCGATATGCGCCAGGGCGTCAATGCCTTGCACGGTCTCGATGATGCACAACTGCGGTTTGCCGGTGACATGGTGGGCGTGCTGCACCTGCGCCGCATTGTCGGCTTTTGGCAGCATCACGGCAGCGATGCCGGTGTGCCGGCAGGCCGCCAGATCATGCTCATGCCACAGCGTGTCGGCGGCATTGATGCGCACCATCACAAGCTCATCGGGATGCTCATCCAGCCAGGCCAATAAGGCCAGGCGCGCCGTCGGTTTGTCGACTGGTGCCACCGCGTCCTCAAGATCGACCACAACGACGTCGGTACCGCTGGCCAGCGCTTTGCCAATGCGTTCCGGACGGTTCGCCGGTACGAACAGAAAGGTGCGCGCCCGCGCCAGATTCAATTGTCGAATCGCCATCACACTACCTTCCTGTCGCGCAGTTCATCGGCGCGGTCGGCATAACCCAGTTCACGAAGAATCGCGGCGGTATGTTCCCCGAGTGCCGGCACCGGCCCCATGCGCGCGGGATGCTCACCGCCCATGCCCGGTGGTTGCAGTGCGGGTATCGGGCCGGCGGGCGTGTTCACGGTGGTCCAACGCTGACGTGCGGCGAGTTGCGGATGGTTCCAGATGTCGTTCATGGTGCTGACGTTGGCATTGGCTATGTCAGCGGCATCGAGGCGAGTCATCACTTCATCAGTGCTGAGGCTGGCGAAGTTCTGCTCGATCAGTTTGCTCAAGACTTCGCGGTTGGCGGTGCGCAGCGCGTTGCTGGCAAACCGCGCATCCGTGGCGAGTGCTGCGTCGCCCAGTAACTTGTCACAGAACACCGCCCACTCGCGTTCGTTCTGCAGGCCGAGCATGACGGTACGGCCATCACCGGCGCGGAACGGCCCGTAGGGGTAAATCGTCGCGTGGGAAGCACCGGTACGGTGCGGCGGCTCCTGCCCTTCGTAGGCGTAGTACATCGGGAAGCCCATCCACTCGACCATCGCATCAATCATCGCGATCTCGATGCGCCGGCCACGACCGGTTTTACCGCGTTCGATCAGCGCCGCGAGGATATTGGTGTAGGCGTACATGCCCGCCGCAATGTCGGCGATGGAAATACCGGCCTTGACCTGCTCCTCCGGTGTACCTGTGATAGACAGGAAGCCGGCCTCGCTCTGAATCAGCAAGTCGTAAGCCTTCTTCTCGGTGTACGGTCCGCCCTCGCCGTATCCCGAAATGTCACAGACGATCAGCTTCGGGTGTTTCGCAGACAGTGCTTCAAACGAAAGCCCCAATCGGGCAGCCGCGCCCGGCGCAAGGTTCTGCACCAATACATCGGCTTCGGCCAGAAGCTTCATCAGAATCTCCTGTGCCTCGGGTTGTTTCAGGTCGAGCGCAAGGCTCTCTTTCGAGCGGTTGACCCAGACAAAATGCGAGGCCAAACCATCGACGCGCGCGTCATAGGCGCGGGCAAAATCGCCGCTGCCCGGACGCTCGACCTTGATCACGCGAGCGCCCTGGTCAGCCAGATGTCGCGTGGCCAAAGGTGCTGCGATGGCGTGTTCGAGCGAGACCACCGTGATCCCTTCTAGCGCAAGTACCGGTTGGGTAGAAGCCATAACGGAGCCCTCAGAAAGAACGCGGCAGCCCGAGCAAGTGCTCGGCGACGTAGGAATAGATCAGGTTGGTGGAGATCGGCGCGACTTGGTACAGCCGGGTCTCTCGGAACTTGCGCTCGATGTCGTATTCATTGGCGAAGCCGAACCCCCCGTGGGTTTGCAGGCAAACGTTGGCGGCTTCCCACGATGCTTTGGCGGCAAGGTACTTGGCCATGTTGGCCTGGGCGCCACAGGGTTGGTGCGCGTCGAATAGCTGGCAGGCCTTGAAACGCATCAGGTTGGCGGCTTCGATCTCGATGAAGGCGTCGGCAATCGGGAATTGCACGCCTTGGTTTTGCCCGATGGGACGGTCGAACACCACGCGTTCGTTGGCGTATTTGACCGCGCGCTCCATGAACCAGTAACCGTCGCCGATGCATTCGGCGGCGATCAAGGTACGCTCGGCGTTAAGCCCGTCGAGAATGTATTTGAAGCCCTTGCCCTCCTCGCCAATCAGGTTTTCCTCTGGAATCTCCAGGCTGTCGAAGAACAGCTCGTTGGTCTCGTGGTTGACCATGTTGGGGATTGGCTGCACGGTCAGGCCCTTGCCGATGGCGTCTTTGAGGTCGACGATGAAAATCGACATGCCTTCAGACTTGCGCTTCACCTCGGTCAACGGCGTGGTGCGTGCGAGCAGAATCATCAGGTCGGAGTGCTGCACCCGCGAGATCCACACCTTTTGCCCGTTGACCACGTAGCGGCCGTCTTTCTTCACGGCGTTGGTCTTGATCTTGGTGGTGTCGGTGCCCGTGGTTGGCTCGGTGACCGCCATCGACTGGATGCGCAACTCGCCGGCCGCAATCTTTGGCAGGTACTTTTCTTTCTGCGCGGTGCTGCCGTTACGCAGCAGCGTGCTCATGTTGTACATCTGGCCATGGACCGCGCCGGAGTTACCGCCAGACCGGTTGATCTCTTCCATGATCACCGACGCCTCAGTCAACCCCAGACCCGAGCCGCCGTATTCTTCCGGGATCATCGCCGAGAGCCAGCCCGCGCTGATCAGTGCATCGACAAAGGCCTCCGGGTAGGCCCGCTGTTCGTCGATCTTGCGGTGGTATTCGTCTGGAAACTCACTGCACAAGGCACGGACGGCGTCGCGGATTTCCTGGTGTTCATCGGGGGCGTAGAGCATGGTCATGTCGGTTTCCTGTCTTGTTTGTAGGGATCGCGGCGCAGCAGTGCCCTTGGCGCTTCTGCACAGCGGCACCTTTTTTGAAAACGCTTGGGGGTCAGTCGAACGTGACTTCAGCTTTCATCGTCGAGCGCCTGTTGCAGTCGGTCCAAAGATCGGCGCTGCCCGGGCCGGTGAGCTGGCCGCACACTGCAAAGTCCGCCGTGTCGAACAGCGGGCCGATCGCGCGGAAAGCGAAGCGTCGTATGCGCTTGTCCGGGTGCGCCGCGCGAAACGCTTCGAGCAGCAATGTCGCGGCCAGCGGGCCCTGCACGACGAGGCCTGGATAGCCTTCTTCCCCGGTGGCGTAGGGCTTGTCGTAGTGAATGCGATGGCCGTTGAACGTCAGTGCCGAATAACGAAACAGCAATACCGGGTCGGGATGAATCAGCCGGCGGAATTCGCCAAGGCGCTCCGTCGCTTCGCCGGCAAGGGGCGCTCCTTGAGGCGCTGGCTGGCGGTAGACAATGTCCTGTTCCTCCACCACACACACACCACGCTCACCAGAAACCTTGTGCTCGACGGTGACAAACAGCAGCTCGCCATTGCGGCCGGATTTGCGCTCGCAGCGCAGGATGCGCGAAACCCGGGTGACGGCTTCACCGACGCGCAGCGGTTGCTCGAAGCTCAAGCGCCCGCCGGCCCACATACGGTTGGGCAGGTTCACTGGCGGGAGGAAACCACCGCGTTGCGGATGCCCGTCGACGCCAATTTCGCTGTGTCGGGCATTTGGCGAGAAGTACACCCAGTGCCACAAGGGCGGTAACTCGGCGCCGACTTGAACTGAATCGGAATCAAGGTCGAGCGTCGCAGCCAGCGCCTGTGCCGTGCGTTGATCGATGCAGTCACTACGCAGTTCCTCGCGGCCCACCCAGTGGGTCAAGTCCGCCAGGGTTGCCTCATTGCAGGCATTCATGGTCATTCCCTCCTTCACGCGTCTTTGCGACGTGCCGCAGGCAAGTCGGTGCAAGTGCCATGGGCCACTTCTGCGGCCATCCCCACGGTTTCACCCAGTGTCGGATGGGGATGGATGGTCTTGCCGATGTCCTCTGCATTGGCGCCCATTTCGATAGCCAGGCACACCTCGCTGATCAGGTCGCCCGCACCGGTGCCGACAATGCCTCCACCGACCACTCGATGCGTTTCGGCATCGAACAAAAGCTTGGTGAAACCTTCGTCGCGACCATTGGCAATCGCGCGTCCGGACGCTGCCCACGGGAAAACCGCGGCCTCGACTTTGATGCCTTTGTCTTTGGCTTCTTGCTGAGTCAGGCCGGACCAGGCCACTTCCGGGTTGGTGTAGGCAACGCCGGGAATCTGCAACGCCTCAAAACGGCTGCGCGTCAGTTCTGCGTTGTTCAGGGCTTCACCTGCCGCGACTTCAGCGGCGACATGACCTTCGTGAACGGCTTTGTGGGCCAGCATCGGCTGGCCGACGATGTCGCCAATCGCGAAGATGTGCGGCACGTTGGTGCGCAGTTGCTTATCGACGGGGATGAAACCGCGTTCATTGATAGTGACACCGGCCTTCTCAGCATCGAGCTGGTTGCCATTGGGTTTACGACCGACCGCGACCAACACCAGGTCGTAGCACTGGGGTTCTGCGGGTGCTTTTTCACCCTCGAAAGTCACCCAGATGCCCTGCTCGCTGGCCTCGGCTTTCACCGTGCGGGTGTTCAACATCAGGTGATCGAAACGACGGCTGTTGTGCTTTTCCCAGACTTTGACCAGATCGCGATCCGGGCCTTGCATCAAGCCGTCCAGCATCTCGACCACATCGATACGCGCACCCAGCGCCGAATACACCGTGGCCATTTCCAGACCGATAATCCCGCCGCCCACCACCAGCATACGTTTGGGCACAGCTCTGAGTTCCAGCGCACCGGTGGAGTCAACGACGCGCGGATCCTGCGGCATAAACGGCAACTTGACGGCCTGACTGCCAGCGGCAATCACACATTGTTTGAAGCGAATCACCTGTTTCTCGCCCGTGTGCTCCTGGCCGGAACCGGAACACAGCGCGACCTCGATACGGTGCGAATCGAGGAACCGGCCAACACCGCGCACGACTTCGACACTGCGCCCCTTGGCCATGCCGGCGAGGCCGCCCGTGAGCTTGTGGACCACCGATTCTTTGTGCGCGCGCAGTTTGTCGATATCAACCTGTCGGGCACCGAAGTCAATGCCCAGTGACGCCAGAAGCGGGACTTCCTCCATGACCGAGGCGATATGCAGCAGCGCTTTGGAAGGGATGCAACCGACGTTCAGGCACACGCCGCCCAATGCGGCGTAGCGCTCTACAATCATGGTTTTGCGGCCCAGATCGGCCGAGCGGAATGCAGCGGAGTAACCACCGGGGCCGCCGCCGAGCACCAGTACGTCGCACTGCAACTCAGCGCTGCCGCCGGTTGCAGCCGCTGCTGGCGTTGGCATTGGCATTGGTTGAATGGCCGACTCATGCGATTCCAGCGTCAACAACACCGCGCCTTCACCGACCTTCTCGCCAACCTTGACCCTTATTTCCTTGACCACACCGGCGGCAGACGACGGTACATCCATCGTCGCCTTGTCGGATTCCAGCGTGCAGATCGCGTCATTGACTACTACCACATCGCCAACCTTGACCAGTATTTCAATCACCGGTATGGCGGCGGCATCGCCGATACCGGGCATCTTCACTTCGATAATCTGACTCATGGCCATTTCCTCACAGCGTAATTCGACGGAAATCTGCCAACAGAGCCGCCAGATGCTGGAGGAAGCGTGCTGCCGCCGCGCCATCGACAACGCGGTGATCCCATGACAACGCCATGGGCAGAATCAGTCGCGGCGCGAAGGCGTTGCCCTCCCACACCGGTCTGATTTGCGCGCGGGTGACGCCGAGGATCGCCACTTCCGGCGCATTGATAATCGGCGTAAAACCGGTGCCGCCAATGCCTCCCAGGCTGGAAACGGTGAAGGTTCCGCCGCTCATGTCGGCGGGGCCCAACTTGCCGTCCCGGGCTTTGCGCGCCAGTTCGGCGCATTCGGTGGCGATCTGGCCAATGCCTTTCTGATCGGCATCGCGAATCACCGGCACCACCAGACCGTTCGGCGTGTCAGCGGCAAAACCGATGTGGAAGTACTGCTTGAGAATCAGGATCGGCTCGCCGTCTTCGTTGCCCAGCGAACTGTTGAACGACGGGAAGGCTTTCAAGGTGGCGACCGCGGCCTTGATCAAAAACGCGAGCAGGGTGTACTTGATCGCGTCCTTGCCGCCTTCCAGATTGAGCTGCACGCGAAATG
This sequence comes from Pseudomonas sp., assembly GCF_049645325.1. Lineage (GTDB taxonomy): Bacteria > Pseudomonadota > Gammaproteobacteria > Pseudomonadales > Pseudomonadaceae > Aquipseudomonas. The sequence continues at coordinate 8,975 of NZ_JBARTQ010000546.1, forward strand.
CTTCCAGCTCGGTAATGTCGGCTTCTTCGTTGTTGGTGACGTGGGGGATCATCACCCAGTTGCGGGCGAGATTTGCGCCGGAGATCTTTTTGATACGCGACATCGCGACCTTCTCGACCGTGCCGAACTTGGCAAAGTCGATGTCCGGCCACGGCAGCAAATTGAGTCCACCGGTTTGATCGGCACGCGGCGCGCAACTGTCCAGACGCAGCAGAGCGTCCTTGACGAAACGCTCGATATCTTCACGAAGCAGTCGCCCGCCCTTGCCGGTGGCAATCGCGCGGCTGACGTCCACGCCCAGCTTGCGCGCATAACTGCGTACTGACGGGCTGGCGTGAGGTTTAGGTCCGGAAATACTCACCGAAGGCGCAGGCGCTTTGGCGGCGGCTGGCTGCGGAGGAATGTTGACGATGGGTTCGGCCACGACCGGGCTAATGACGGACGTTTGCGCAACCGGCGCTTCATCAATCGCCATTTGCAACGTGAGGATCGAACTGCCCTTGGAAACGCGATCGCCTTCCTTGATCGTCACCGCCACAACGGTGCCGGCACCAGGGCTCGGCACGTCCATCGAGGCCTTGTCCGATTCCAGCGTCAGCAGTGGGTCATCGAATGCTACTTTATCGCCCGGTTTGACCAATAC
>NZ_JBARTQ010000547.1:0-2807 GCF_049645325.1 Pseudomonas sp.
TGGGAGCTGGCTTGCCTGCGATAGCGATGTATCAGTCACCGAATGAGTCAACTGACACACCGCTATCGCAGGCAAGCCAGCGCCCACATTGACCCGGTTTTCCTTCAGGGAGTTCGTTCATTTAAAGCATGCGAATCCCATGACCACTCAAACCCTCGACCTCGCCAGCGCCACGCACGGTTACCGCCGTCTGCTGGCGCGGCGTGCCTGGCTGTTGGCATTGCTGGGCACCGCACTGGTCTGCGCCATTCTGGTGGACCTCGCCAGCGGCCCTTCGGGCATGGGCTTGCTGGCCCTGCTCGACGGCATCCTGCACCCCTCGCACTTGAGCGCCACCGACCAGGTGATCATCTGGAACGTGCGCCTGCCCTACGCGCTGATGGCGGTGCTGGTGGGGTGTGCACTGTCGCTGGCCGGGGCCGAAATGCAGGCGATCCTGAATAACCCGCTGGCCAGCCCGTTTACCCTTGGCGTGTCTTCGGCGGCGGCGCTGGGCGCGTCCCTGGTCATCGTGTTTCCAGTGACCACCCTGTGGGTGTCGGCCAACACGGCGATTTCCATTTCGGCGTTTGTCTTCGCCGCCGCCTCGGTATTTTTGCTGCAAGCCATGTCACGCCTGCGCGGCGCCGGGGTGGAAAGCCTGGTGCTGTTCGGCATCGCCCTGGTGTTCAGTTGCAACGCGGTGGTGGCCTTGCTGCAACTGGTCGCCACCGAAGACGTGCTGCAACAACTGGTGTTCTGGACCCTGGGCAGCGTGACCCGGGCCAACTGGGACAAGCTCAGCATTCTTGCGTGTGTGGTCGTGGCGGTAATGCCGTTTTCCTTCATGGCCGCCCCGCGCCTGACCCTGCTGCGCATGGGTGAAGACCGTGCACAGAGCTTCGGTGTGGACGTGAAGCGCCTGCGCTTCTTCTCGCTGCTGCGCATCAGCCTGTTGTCGGCCACCGCCGTGGCGTTTGTGGGAACGATCGGATTTATCGGCCTGGTCGGTCCGCATATCGCGCGGATTCTGGTGGGCGAAGACCAACGTTTCCTGCTGCCCGCCAGCGCCTTGACCGGCGCACTGCTGCTGTCGCTGTCGTCGATTGCCAGCAAGCTGATCATGCCCGGCATGATCGTGCCGGTGGGCATCGTCACTGCCTTGGTGGGTGTGCCGATTTTCGTGGTGCTGGTGTTCAAGCGTGGGAGGCAGTTATGAGTGCAGGTTTATCGGTTCACAACGCCAACGTGAGTTATGGCCGGCGGCAGATCGTGCATGACCTGACCTTGCCGACCCTGCCCCACGGCAGCCTCACCGCCTTGATCGGCCCCAACGGCGCGGGCAAATCCACCTTGCTGCGCGCCGTGGCCGGGCTCGAAAAGATGCAAGGCGTAGTGCGATTGGGCGACCTCGACCTGTCAGCCATGTCCGTGGCCGAGCGTGCGCGGCGCGTCACTTACATGCCGCAGAACCTGCCACCGGGCCTGAGCCTGAGTGTGATGGAAAGTGTGATCGCCGCCTTGCGCGTGGCCAATGTCGAGGGCATCCCGTTGTCCGGCGACGCTTGCCTGCGCGAAGCCTTCGAGGCGTTGCAGCGTATCGGCATCGCGCATTTGGCCGATCAACTGTTAAGCACCTTGTCTGGCGGCCAGCGCCAACTGGTCAGCCTCGCCCAACTCATCGCCCGCCGCCCCCAGGTGATGCTGCTGGACGAACCCACCAGCGCCCTCGACCTCAATTACCAATTGAAAGTCATGGACTGCGTGCGCGGGCTGGTGCGCGAACACAACCTGATCGCCGTGGTGGTGTTGCATGACATCAACCTCGCCGCGCGCTTCGCCGACCATATCGCCGTGCTGCGCCAGGGCCGGCTGTACGCCAGTGGTGTAGCGGATGAGGTGCTCGACCCGGCGTTATTTGCCGAGGTGTATGGCGTGCAGGTGCGCATCGAGCGCTGCTCACAGCAGTCATTGCAGGTGTTGGTGGATGGCGCCGTGTGAAATGCTTATAAGGGTATACGCAAATGTTTCATTGAATTTTCCCACACTGAACATCACCTATACCTACAGGCATTCGCTCAAGCATCACCACCTTTGGAGAGCTTCATGATCGACCTGTACTACTGGACCACCCCCAACGGCCATAAAGTATCGCTGTTCCTGGAAGAAGCCGGCCTGCCCTACGAGGTGCACCCGATCAACATCGGCCAGGGCGACCAGTTCAAGCCGGATTTCCTGAAGATCGCTCCCAACAACCGCATTCCGGCCATCGTCGATCAGAACCCGACCGACGGCGGCGCGCCGATTTCGCTGTTCGAATCCGGCGCCATCTTGCTGTACCTCGCCGAGAAAACCGGTCAGTTCATTCCCAAAGACCTGCGCGGCCGCCAGGAAGCGCTGCAGTGGTTGTTCTGGCAAATGGGCGGGCTGGGGCCGATGGCCGGGCAAAACCACCACTTCAGCCAGTTCGCGCCGGAAAAAATCCCTTACGCGATCAAGCGCTACGTGGACGAGACCGCCCGCCTGTACGGCGTTCTGGATCGGCGTTTGGCCGACCGAGCGTTTGTCGCGGGCGAGGACTACAGCATCGCTGACATGGCCATCTACCCGTGGATTGTTTCCCACAAGTGGCAGAGCCAGCGCCTGGAAGATTTCCCACACGTGCAGCGCTGGTTCAACAGCATCAAGGAACGGCCGGCGACTGTCCGGGCGTATGAGCTGGTGCAGAAGGTCAATCCGCCCAAGTCCTGAGCCCCAGGCAACTAGGCCTCAAATGTGGGAGCGGGCTTGCTCGCGAAGGCGGTGTGTCAGTCAACAGATTCATTGGC
>NZ_JBARTQ010000548.1:0-5252 GCF_049645325.1 Pseudomonas sp.
AGCAAGCCCGCTCCCACATTTGACCGTGTGAACCCATTCAAATGTGGGAGCGGGCTTGCTCGCGAAGATGCCCTCAAACGCGCCGCATACCAATGTGAGGAATGTCATCCTCCACATATTCCTCGCCCGCCACCACAAACCCATACCGCCCGTAATACCCCTGCAAATGCGCCTGGGCTGACAGAAAAATCGGCGTCTCAGGCCAGATATCGGCGATCTGCTTGAGGGCTTCTTCCATCATCTGATGGCCCAGCCCGGTGCCGCGGGCCACCGGCGCAACAATCACCCGGCCGATCACCACGTCACCGCCCTGGGTTTCCGGGTCCAGCAGGCGCAGGTAGGCCACCAGTTCGTCGTTGTGCCACGCCATGAGGTGGTGGGTGTCGCTCGAGAGGTCTTGCCCGTCGAGGTCCTGATAGACGCATTTCTGCTCGACAACGAACACTTCGTTGCGCAGGCGCAGAATGGCGTACAGCTGCTCCTTGCCCAGGTCATCGTGATGTTTGCAGACCCAATCGACTGTCATGGTGTGCTCTCTTATGAATGGCTGGTGCCGATAGTAAGCGTGATGGGCAGGCCTGTCTAAATTGAGCATTTTTGTGAATAGCGTCAATTTGCCATCATTCAATCCAATCGCCGCCGACTTCTTTGTGTAATCTGCAATGCAGGCTCATTGATGAGCTACTGTTATCAGGCCATCGCCTGCCCGCCAAGGACCTTGAGCATGCCGCGATTTTCTCGTGCCGTTGCTTTGATCGCAGTGTTATTGCTGGCTCAGCCGGCGTTCGCACAACGCCTGCGCCTGGTGGCGGATGCCTGGCCGCCCTTCACCGATGCGACCTTGATCAATGGCGGGTTGGCCACTGATATCGTGACCACGGCCCTGGCCCGCGCAGGTTACGCCAGTGATTTTGAGCAGGTGCCGTGGGCGCGGGCGCTGATGGGTGTGGGTGATGGGCGCTACGACGTGCTGATCAATGCCTGGTACGACGACGCCCGTACGCAGCTGGGTCAGTTCTCTGATGAATACCTGCTGAACCGCGTGCGTTTTATCAAGCGCCGTGACGACCCCATCGACTATCAGAACCTGGAGCAACTGCACGACGAGTCCATCGCCGTGGTGCGTGGTTACGCCTATTCGGCGCCCTTTGACCAAGACACGCAGTTGAACAAAGTGCCGGTGCATAACTTCGCCATGGCCGTGCGCATGCTCGCGGCGCAGCGTGTCAGGCTGACGTTGGAGGATGAGTACGTTGCGCGCTATTACCTGGCACGCGAGTCGCCCCGGGTGCGCAATGCGGTGGAGTTTTTGGACAAGCCGTTGAGTGAGAACAGCCTGCATATTCTGGTCAGCCTGAAGAACCCCGAGCATGCGCAGATTGTTGCCGGTTTTGACCGCGAGATTGCGAGGATGAAGGCGGATGGCAGTTATGCGCGGTTGATGAAGGCGCATGGGATGTAGCGGCCTTGCGGGCCCCTTCGCGAGCAAGCCCGCTCCCACATTCGAGCGCATTTCAAAGGTTATACGCGGTTAAATGTGGGAGCGGGCTTGCTCGCGAAAGCGGTCTAAGCCTCGCTGGTATCCTTGATCAAATGCGCCGCCAACGTGCGCAACGGCCCCAACTGCCGGCAGATCAACGCCAACTGTGTCTGCACCAGCCGCTGCCCTTCATCAATCTCATCCGGCATTTGCTCCAGGTCCGCCGCCAAGGCTTCCTCGGCATCACTTTGAATCGCAATCGGCTGCTTGTTGGCCAGGCCGGTGGCGATTTCATCAATGCTGGCCGCCAGCGAATTACCCGCGCCGTCGATCAAATGCTCACGCACCTCGGCCGGCAATTGGGTTTCCCGGTGCGCGCCCAGCCCTGACAAATAACTCAGCAACGTGTGCGAGAGCACCAGGAAACGGAAGCCCACATCCGCCTCTTTGCGAAAGTGCCCGGGCTCCATCAGCATGTTCGCCAGGGTGGTGGACAGCGCCGCATCGGCGTTGTGCGCGTTGCGCCGCGCCAGGCGATACGCCAGGTCGTCGCTCTTGCCGGCGGCGTATTGCTGCATGATCTGGCGCAGGTAGATGCTGTTGCAGGTCAGGGTGTTGGCCAGCACCTTGTTCAGGCGGCGGCCTTGCCAGTCCGGCAGGAACAGGAACACCGCGAGGCCCGCGATCAGGCTGCCGAGCAAGGTATCGAACAGGCGTGGCAGGAACAGCCCGTAGCCGTCGCCCACTTGGTTGAAGCAGAACAACACCATCAGGGTGATTGCCGCCGTGGCCAAGGTGTAGCGCGTGGTGCGGTTGATAAAGAACACCAGGCCTGCGGCGATGGCGAACAGTGACTGCACCAGCGGGCTTGGGAAAAGGTCGAACAGCGCCCAGGCCACGGTCAAGCCGATGGCGGTGCCGATGATCCGCTGGCCCAGCTTGCGCCGCGTGGCGCCGTAGTTGGGCTGGCACACAAACAGGGTGGTGAGGATGATCCAGTAGCCCTGGGACGGGTGGATCAAGTGCACCATCCCATAACCGATACTCAACGCCAGCGGCAGGCGCAAGGCGTGGCGGAACAGCAACGAAGTCGGCGTCAATTGGGTGCGCAGGCGCGTCCACATCTCCTTGAGGTTGCGCGGCGCACGGTCCAGCAGGCTGCTGTCGGTGGCGTCGGCCAGGGAGTCGGGGTTGCTGGCGTCGCCGAGCAGGCGGTCGAGGGTCGAGAGGTTGGCCGCCAGGGCGCGCAACGAACGCAGCAAGCCGCGCCAGGCCGGGTTGCTCTGGATGCGCAGGTGTTCCAGCGAGGCGTTCAAGTCGCCCAGGGCTTCGGCAAAGCTGTCGTCATAGATGAACGGCTGGCGCAGCTGGATCGACTCCGCCAAGGCCTGGCAGGCCTTGCCTTGCTGGCGCAACAGGCGTTGGCAGCGGAACAGCACGTCGCTGTGGAAAAAGGCTTCAGCCAGGGCGTTGTAAGGGTAGTGGGACGAACTGGCGCGTTCGTGGATGTCCTGGGCGAGGAAATACAGCTTCAGGTAACGGCTGACTTTCGAGCCCGGCCGACCATTGCCCACGCGGTGCAAGATGATTTCCTTCGCCGCGTTGAGCGCCGCCACGACACGGCCATTTTGCTGGGCGAGTTCCAGGCGTCGCGCTTCCACATCCAGCTGGCGGATCGGTTCGAACAATGATGATTTGAGCTTGAGGTAACGCCCCAGTTCTCGAAACAACCGCGCCAGGCTCTGCTGTACCGGCTGGTTGGAAAACAGCGCCTGCCACAACACCGACAGTACGCCGTACCACGCGGCACCGGCCACCAGCAGCAGGGGTTCGTGCCAGAAATCGGTGACCGCGCCGCCGCGCTGGTCCACGCCGATCATGGTGTACACCGACAGAATCAGTGTCGCCGAAGCAATCGCGCCATACCGTTCGCCGAGGGCGCCGAGCATGGTCAGGCAGAAACTGGCCAGGGCCAGGGCGATCGCGAAGATCCACGGGTAAGGGAACAGCAACTCCACCGACAGCGCGGCAACACTGAAGCACACCAGCGTCACCGCCAACGCATTGAGGCGGCCTTGCCAGCTGTCATCGGTCTCGGCAAGGGCGCTGGCGATAATCCCCAGGAACAACGGGATCAGCAGCGCCATTTCATTCTGATACCAGCACAGCGCCATGCTGCCGGTGAGGGCGATGAATACCCGTACGCTGTAACTGAATTTATCCAGCGCCCACAGGCGCCGCATGGACTGCTTGAACGAGGTCGATGACATGAAGTCTGGAGTCTTCCGGGACGATGCCGCTAAATTGAGCCAGTAATGACGCTACGGCAAGCGTGGCGATCACATCGATGCGCAAAAATAGTGTGCTGGCACTTTCTACACAACAGCACAAAACCATTGTGGGAGCTGGCTTGCCTGCGATTGCAGGGGTGAATCCAACACCGCTATCGCAGGCAAGCCAGCTCCCACAGGGGAATGCATTTCAAGGTTGAAGCGGTGTCAGGCAAATTGCGCGGCCGCGTAACCTGAGGCCCATGCCCATTGGAAGTTGAACCCGCCCAAGTGACCGGTCACATCCAGCACTTCGCCAATGAAGTACAAGCCCGGGCTTTTCAGCGATTCCATGGTCTTGGACGACACTTCCCGCGTATCCACCCCACCCAGCGTCACTTCGGCCGTGCGATAGCCTTCCGTGCCCGCAGGCACCAACTGCCAACTGCCGAGCTTCTGCGCGATGTCGGCGATTTCGGCGTGGGTGTACTGCTTCATCGGTTTGGACGCGAACCAGGTTTCCGCCAGCAGGTTCGCCATCTTCTTGGTGAAGATCTCGCCCAGCAGGGTTTTCAGCTCGCTGTTCGGGCGCTCGACCTGTTGCTGCTGCAGCCAGGTGTGGGCGTCGTGGTCGGGCAACAGGTTGATTTCAACCATGTCGCCGGCTTCCCAGTACGAGGAAATCTGCAAGATCGCCGGCCCACTCAGGCCGCGGTGGGTAAACAGGATGTTCTCGCGAAAGCTCTGGTCGTTGCAGCTGACCAGGCAGTCCACGGAGGTGCCGGACAGCTCACCGCACAACGCCTTGAGCTGGTCGGTAATGGTGAACGGCACCAGACCTGCGCGGGTCGGCAGCAGTTCATGGCCGAACTGCTTGGCTACCTGGTAACCAAAGCCGGTGGCGCCCAGGGTCGGAATCGACAGGCCGCCGGTGGCGATCACCAAAGATTCGCAGCGCACGTCACCGAGGGTGGTTTGCAACTGGTAGCCGCCGTCGACTTTGGCGATTTCCTCAATCGAGGTGTCCAGGTGCAGGCTCACGCCGGTCTGGATGCACTCGTCGAGCAGCATGCCGAGGATGTCGCTGGATTTGTTATCGCAGAACAGCTGGCCGAGCTTCTTCTCGTGGTACGGCACGCCGTGCTTGGCCACCAGCCCGATGAAGTCCCACTGGGTATAACGCGCCAGGGCGGACTTGCAGAAGTGCGCATTGTGCGAGAGGAAGTTAGCCGGCTCGGTGTACATATTGGTGAAATTGCAGCGGCCACCGCCGGACATCAGGATCTTTTTGCCGGCCTTGTTCGCGTGGTCGATCAACATCACCTGGCGCCCACGCCCGGCGGCGGTCAGTGCGCACATCAAGCCTGCGGCGCCGGCGCCAATGATCACAACTTCGGTCGAGCGCACAGCGATGTCCTCACAAAAATAGGGTCTGAAATACAATCAAAACTGTGGGAGCTGGCTTGCCTGCGATGGCGTCGGTGAATTCACCACCGCTATCG
>NZ_JBARTQ010000549.1:0-4866 GCF_049645325.1 Pseudomonas sp.
CCTGTTTGCGATCTCGCTGGGGCTCAAGGGTATCTTCGTCGAGCGCGAAGAAGACGTCGCGTCGGCCTGGGAGCAAGCCCTGGCCTCGGACGTGCCGGTGTTGATCGAGTTCAAGACCGACCCCAACGTGCCGCCGCTGCCACCGCATATCAAACTGGAACAGGCGAAGAAATTTGCTTCCACGCTGCTCCAGGGCGATCCGGATGAGGCCGGGGTGATTGTGCAAACTGCCAAGCAAGTGCTGGCGAGTGTCTTGCCGGGGCGCGCGAAGCCATAGACAGCCCGCGCCGATAACAAAAATAACGAACTCCTGCGCACCCGCGCAGCCATAGCTGTAAGGACATGGACATGAGAATCCGGCGATGACGCAGATTTTCAGGCGCTCGGCCGACACCTGGCTGCGTGTGGGATTGCTGCTGCTGATCGTCGGCCTCTCGGGAGGCTTGCTTGTGGCATTGACCCTGGAGGGCAGCGATTACCGCACCGGACGCAATTGGGTGGTCGAGCAGCCGTTGCCCTTCAGCCATGCCCACCATGCGGGTGAGTTGAAGATCGACTGTCGCTACTGCCACAGCGCAGTGCAGTCCTCGGCCATGGCCAGCCTGCCACCGACTGAAACCTGCATGAGCTGTCATTCCCAGGTCTGGAAGAACGCCGACGTGCTGGCGCCGTTGCGCAAGAGCCTGCGCGAGCATGAGCCCTTGCACTGGCAGCGCGTGGTCGAGCTGCCGGACTACGTGTACTTCCATCACGGCGTGCATGTAAACGCTGGCGTTGGCTGCAGCGAATGCCACGGCCAGGTCGACCGTATGCAGCTGATGTTCAAGGCCCAGCCGCTGAACATGGGCCAGTGCCTGGCCTGTCACCGCGACCCGGCACCGCACCTGCGGCCGGTGGATCAGGTAACGAACATGCAGTGGCACATCGACGAGGATCGCCGTGCGCTGGGTGAACGGCTGATGAAAGCGCACCCTATGGATACCAGGGGTTTGACCGACTGCGGGACATGCCACCGATGAGCGCGCCACTGGATTTTGCCGCTTTGCGCGGCCAGCTGGCCGGGCTCAAGGGCCAAGCCTATTGGCGCGGGCTTGAGGCCCTGGCGGCGTCTCCCGAGACCCAAGCGCTGATGGCCGCAGAGTTTCCGGGAGCGGCGCCGTTGATGGACCGCCGCAGCTTCCTGCAACTAATGGCCGCCAGCCTCGCCATGGCCGGGCTGGCCGCGTGCGGCAAAACCCCTAAGCAGGCCGTGACGGCGATCAACCAGCCGGTTTCACTGACACCGGGTGTCGCCGCCTGGTATGCCACCGCCATACTCTTTTGCGGCGTCGCTCAGCCGGTGTTGGGCAAGACTGTCGCCGGACGCCCGATCAAGCTGGAAGGCAACCCCGAACACCCGATGTCCGGCGGCACCTGTGACGCGTTCACCCAAGCGGCGATCCTGCAACTCTATGACCCCGACCGCTCCCAGGCGCCGCGCTTCAAAGGCCGCGAAACCAGCTGGCCGCACGTACTTGCAGGGCTGTCGGGCATGCAGCAGGCGCTGGATGGCGTCCACGGCAAAGGCCTGCACATCGCCTGCGGCGCCAGCAGTTCGCCGACCCTCGGGCGACAGCTCGATCAACTGCAACAACGCTGGCCCCAGATGCGGCTGTACCACGCTGAAGCGTTCAACGAGACCGCCGCCTTGCACAGCAGCGAACGCGCCTTCGGCCGGCCGCTGAGCGCACGCGTGCACCTGGAACAGGCCGAGGTGCTGGTGTGCCTGGAATATGACCCATTGGGCAGCGGCCCCTGTCAGACGCCGTTGCAGCGCGGCTGGGCCGAGCGGAGGCGGCGGGCAGCCGCCGGCGAGGGCGCCGCATTAGCTTTCGTGGCTGAAAGCATTCCGACCCTCACTGGCGCCGCTGCCACGGCACGCCTGCCGATTGCGCCATCACGCCTGCCGGACCTGTTGCTGGCCTTGAGCCAAGCCTTGGGCGAAACGCTTTCGGCCACGCCGCGTTTGACGGCAGCGCAGCAGCAGTGGGTTGACGCGGCCGCCGCCGCGCTCAAGGCGCATCCAGGCCGAGGGTTCATCGGCGTCAGCCCTCAGGCGCCCGAGGCGCTGCAGGCGCAGGTCATGCACCTGAACCAGCGTCTCGGCCATCCGGACTGGCAGGTGCCGAGCCTGCTGGGCTATGCGCAGGAACGCCGCTGGGATTCGCTGGATCAACTGAATCGCGAACTGACAGCGGGGCGCGTGACCCACTTGGTCATGCTGGACTGCAACCCGCTGCAGACTTCACAGCTCGCGCGCGACCTGCAGCAGGTGCCGTTCCGCCTGCACGCCGGGCTCTATTACGACGAAAGCGCTGCCGAATGCCACTGGCACCTGCCACTCAACCATGCGCTGGATGGCTGGAGTGACGCCCGCGCCGCAGACGGCAGCGCCTGCATCGTGCAGCCGCTGATCGAACCGATGTACGCGACCCGTACGTTGCATCAGGTGGTCGACATGCTGCTCAACGCCGCCGAGGTTGATGCCCTGCAATTAGTCCGCGCCACGTGGGCGCCTATCCCCGAGGCTCAATGGCGCCAGGCTTTGGCGGACGGCTGGATCGAACCGGCTGCGCCGCCCATAGAAGTCGCCGACGCGCCAGCGGCAACTTCCCCATTGACCGACATCGACGGCCTGCAGGCGGTCATCCGCCCAGACCCGACGGTGTGGGACGGGCGTTTCGCCAATTGTGGATGGCTGCAGGAACTGCCCAAGCCGATCAGTACCCTCACCTGGAGCAACGTGATCGGGCTTTCGCCGCGCCAGGCGGAGCAGTTGGGCCTTGGCAATGGTGACGGCGTTGAAGTAACCCTGGCCAACCAGACTGTGCGCGGGCCCGTGTGGATCGAGCCGGGGCAGGCCGACGAGGTCATCGCCCTGTACACCGGTTATGGCCGAACCCGCGCCGGGCGTGTCGGTAACCACCTCGGCTACGCCGTCAGGCCGCTCGAACAGCTTTCCGTCGGCGCGACCCTGCGTGCCACGGGCGAGCGTTATCGGTTGGCCGCCACGCAGGCCCATCACCACCTTCCCGGCGATGAAGACCCGCCCATCCGCGTAGTCGCGCGCGATGCGCCGCAACTGCCCACCCAATCGATTCCGGTGTCGCTCTACAGCCCGGCCGCCGACAGCGGCCCGCAATGGGGCATGGTCATTGACCTGGACCTGTGCACCGGTTGCAACGCCTGTGTCGTCGCCTGCCAGGCCGAGAACAACATCGCCGTGGTCGGCGCCGACCAGGTTGCCCAAGGCCGCAGCCTGCACTGGCTGCGCATCGATCACTACTACCAGGGCCCGCTGGAGGCACCGCGCTCACGTTTCCAGCCGTTGCCGTGCATGCATTGCGAACAGGCGCCCTGCGAAACAGGCTGCCCGGTCAATGCCACGGTACACAGTCGCGATGGTTTGAATCAGATGGTCTACAACCGCTGCATCGGCACGCGCACGTGTGCCTCCTATTGCCCGTACAAAGTCCGTCGCTTCAATTGGCTCGACTACAGCGCTGATGCGGCGCCGTCACTCCAGGCCCAGCGCAACCCCGAGGTGACAGTGCGCGCCCGAGGCGTCATGGAAAAATGTACCTACTGCATCCAGCGCATCAGCAGTGCGCGAATTGACGACAAGCAGCAAGGCGCTGACTTCGACCCTTCCGGCGTGGTCACCGCCTGCCAGCAAACGTGCCCCAGCCAGGCCATCCGTTTTGGTGACATCGCCGACCCGGCGAGCGCCGTCAGCCAGGCACGCCGGGACCCACGCCATTACCGCCTGCTCGAAGCCCTCGGCACGCGACCGCGCACCAGTTACCTGGCGCGGATCGAAGAGGAGGGCGCCGCCGATGAGCACTGAGCCGTTGCTGCACGACACCGCGCATTTCTTGCCGAAAGACCTGAGTGACCAGCAGGTGTCGCGCCAGGTGTTCGGGCCGCTGCAACAGTTCCCACGGCGTGTGGCCTGGCGCTGGTTGTTTGGCGTCGGCGTCGTGCTGTTGCTGGTCTACCTGGGCTCGGTCGCGGTGTTGTTGGCCAAGGGCGTGGGCATGTGGGGCAATAACCAGCCGGTGCAGTGGGGCTTCGGCATTCTCAATTACATCTGGTGGTTGGGCATTGGCCACGCCGGCACGTTTATTTCGGCGTTATTGCTGCTGATCGAACGGCCTTGGCGGCATACCCTCAATCGCCTGGCCGAATTGATGACGCTGATGGCAGTGATCTGCGCCGCGCTGTACCCGATCCTGCACCTGGGTCGGCCCTGGCTGTTCTACTGGACCATGCCGTACCCGAATGAAATGGGGCTGTGGCCGCAATTCAAGAGCCCCACCGCGTGGGACATGTTTGCGATCCTGTCGTACCTCACGGTGTCGGTGTTATTCCTGCTGGTGGGCGCCATACCGGATTTCGCTACCGCCCGTGACCGCGCCAGGACGCCGCTGCGGCAAGTTCTGTATGGCCTGCTCGCGCTCGGTTGGCGCGGTTCGCAAAGGCACTGGGCGTTATGGCGACGCACCACGCGGGTGCTGGCGATCCTGGCAATACCGCTGGTGTTTGCGGTCTCCAGCGGTTACTCGTTCCTGATGACCATGGGCCCCCAGAGCGGCTGGCATTCCACATTGTTTCCGGCGTATTTCGTCGCTGGCGCGGTGTTTTCCGGGTTTGCGCTGGTGGCGTTGCTGGCGATTGGCGTGCGCTGGACGCTGTGCATCGAAAGCCTGATTACCCAGCGCCATCTGGACATGCTCGGCCGCTTGCTGTTGGCCACCGGTTGGCTGACGGCCTACGGTTACCTGGCGGATCTGTTCATGCCGTTCTACAGCGGCGATGCACATGAAA
>NZ_JBARTQ010000550.1:0-6073 GCF_049645325.1 Pseudomonas sp.
GCCAGTAACTCGCTCGCATTGACCAGTGCGTCCTCTGAGCTCAGGTCCGGTCTTACCTTGAAAATAGGCGTGGAAACGGCGTTATCAGGTGCAAGTGCTTTCATGCGTGAGGCTCCAACAGGGTAGCCCTCAGATAATGTCAGGTTGCGACGCCCGGCCACAGCACCTGCTGCGACGGCGAATCCTAGCCAAGTTACTTCCTATGCCTCAACCTCCTCGGTTCGTGGGAAATGTCTGAGGCCCGAGAGGGCGGCGCCGAGCCTTTCAATATTAAAAATCAGGGAGCAAGCCGGCTGGCTGCCCTGTACAGTCGGTCTTTCCCCGGGGGCATCAAAAATGAAAATCTGGCTAACCCTTCTAGCTGCAACGATGCTCACCGCCTGCGCCGACAGCGGCCCGATAAAAGTCGGGCCTGACACCTACACCATCTCAACCCGCGTGCCTTTGGGTGGGCCGGCGTCAGCGAAAGGTCAGGCATTGAAAGAGGCGAACGTCTTTTGTGAATCTCAAGGGCGCGAGATTCTGCTGGACCACATGCAGTCGAGTGAATGTGCGTTGCACGGCGGTTGCGGCGAGGCGGAGATATTTTTCTTCTGCCTGGCCAAAGGCGACCCTCAGTTGAAACGTCAAAAGTACAGCCCTGATCCCACACAGAAGATTGAAATCGATCAGCGCTGAGTCGCACTCAACAACCGTCATTCGATGAGCCGTTTTTCCCTCAAAGGAGCAGCGTCCCCATGCCCAATACCCCCGCGATGTTCACCCGCCAATTCTTCCACGGCACCCGCGCCCAGCTGGAGCCCGGCGATATGATCTCTGTGGGCTACCCGTCCAATTTTACCGAGGGCAAGCCGCTGTCCTGGGTTTACTTCACGGGCACGCTGGACGCAGCCATCTGGGGCGCGGAGCTGGCACTTGGCAGTGAGCGCGAGCGGATTTATGTGGTGGAACCCACGGGGGCAGTCATCGATGATCCGAACGTGACGGACAAGAAATTCCCCGGCAACCCCACGCTTTCCTACCGTTCCGCCGAGCCGTTGCGGGTGGTTGCCGAGGTGACGAAGTGGCAAGGGCACGCGCCTGAACGGTTGCAGCAGATGAAGGACAACCTCGCCCGGATGAAGGCTGCGGGCACGGATGTGATCATCGACTGATGTGAAACGGCAGGGGCTGCCCGTGGTGTGATCGACGCTGTGTTTATCAGCTACCAAACGGCCCGCTTTTGACCTGCTCGCCTTTTTTTGCGCAGGAAGGCGGGTTGGACATGCCGAAGGTCAGGAGATTGCCGCCATTGATAATGCAGTTGAATTGCTTGTTGTCGTTGGTTTTCAGCAGCACGTAGGTGTTAGTGCCCTGGGTTTGTCGATTGACGATCGTCAGGTCGGTTGGGGCATAGCCCAGCGCGCCGGCGCTTTGGGACTTCACATCATCATCACTCAGCATATTGGTCTTGCCCGCGAGCGCGTTGCAGCCGCTCAAAAGAACCAAGGTGGTGATCAGTACAGAAACGTTGCGCAGTGACATAGCCCAGATCCTTTTTCCTGTCGACATTAGGTAATTACGGCGTGCTCGTTACTGTTGCGGCAGGTTGCAGGGCGTCATGACTCCACTGCGCGCCACGGCTGAGGTAGTTCGAACACGCAATAATTATAAAATCTTGAAAAAGGGCCTGAAGAAAATATCTTGCCTGTGCGTATCAATTACTGGTCTGTGCGTCTCATCTGGGGCCTCAGTTGGCGCCAGCCTCAGACCTGATGATGCGTTGGTTTTTCACCTCGCCTGCATACACCGCAAGCTTCGACTGCTGGGCTGCCAGCAATGCGACTATTTTCATCATGGCCACCGCGCCCTCAGGGGGTTGGGCGCTGGCGGCCAGGGCCGTGAGTTCAACCACTGACCAGCCAACCACCGCCACCGCGTCGTCCAGGTCATAAAACAGTTCCTGCTGGGCGGTTCTGGGCCCGTCGAGGCCAGGTATCAATTTTTCCATCTGTTTCCCACCCGTCACGTCAAAAGGTATCGGTCATTGTTTCTACTGGGCAGGCGAGCGGTCCAACGCTGCAAACAGGGCCACGCACGCGCCTCTCTTTTGTCTCCAGTCACCTCGAGAAATGACCCGGTATTAAACGAAGGCTCATGGTAGTTCAATTGCGGTTTAGAGCGTCCACCCCAATCCCAGCGCTTTGTGCAGCGAAGCAAAATCCTTCAGCAACTCGGCATCCCCGGATATCCGGCTTTCCTGCGCTTGGTACCGCGTGCGCTCCGCGTCCAGCCAGTCCAGGGTACTTGCCGTGCCCGCGCGATAGCGTTGGCGGGTCAGGTCCGCCGCGCGGACGGCGGAAGATTCCACATTGCGCAACAGCGCCACATTCTGCCGTTGATGCCCGTAGCGCGCCAACGCCACATCCGCGTCGCGCAATGCGCTTAATACCGTGTGCTTGTACTGCGCCAGTGCTTCATCGCGCCCGGCTTCAGCGCCGTTGACACTGGCGGCCACGCGCCCGAAATCCAGGGCGTTCCAGGTGATGCGCGGCAGTATCAACCAGGTGCCGTTGTCTTTGCGTGCCAAATGCCCGGGGTCGCCTGCGGAGAATGACAGGTCGCCCATCAGGCTGAGTTTGGGAAACCAGTCGGCGGTTTTCTCGCCAATTTGCGCATTGGCCGACGCCAGTTTGCGCTCGGCCATGCGGATGTCGGGGCGGGCTTTGAGGATGGCGGCAGGGTCGGTCAGCGGCACTTGGCTGGGGATGGCGGGCAGCGCGCGGGCTGTTGCGAGTTGCTCATCGAGTTCGCCGGGTTCCAGGCCGCAGAGCAAATCGAGCTGGTCCAGAGACTCGACAATCGCGGCTTGCAGCGGCAAGCGCTGGGCCTGGGTATTTTCGGCTTGAGTCAGCACTTGTTCGAGTTGCAGTTGTGAGGCCACGCCGCGACTGCGCCGTTGCTGGGTGAGGTCGAGGGCCTGGTGCTCGATGTCGACGCTGGCCTCGACGAGTGCCAGCCGCGCCTGCTGGTCACGCAGGTCGGTGTAGGCCTGGACAATCTCGGCCGCCAACTGCACCTGGGCATCGGCCAGTTGTGCTTGTGAAGACTCGGCTTCAGCCTGCGCCGCTTCGACTGCACGCCGAGTGCCGCCGAACACGTCGGCCTCCCAGCTGGCATCAAAGCCCGCCAGGTACAGGCTCAACGGGCCTCGGCCGCCACCGCTGCTGCCGCCCAATGCGGACGTATCCGGCGAGCGCAGTTTGACCATCGCCGCGTCCCCGGTGACCTTGGGCATCGCATCGGCGCGGGCGCCGCTGAGGCTGGCGCGGGACTGCTTCAAGCGCGCCTGGGCGGTGGCGATATCAGGGCTGTTTTGCAGGGCCTGTTCGACCAACGCAGTGAGCTGCGCATCGCCCAGGTTTCGCCACCATTGGGCGACGGCGGGTGTGGCCTGCGCGGTGGTGTCCGCATGCGGCAGGCGCCCGGCGGAGAGGGTCTTGGGGGCCACGTCGGGTGCGCCGTGGTAGTCCGGGCCGACGGTGCAGGCAGACAGCAGGCCGACGGTCAGCAGCAGGGGAAAGGAGCGAGCAATCATGGTTGTACCGTGCGCTTTTTCAGTAAGAGGATCAGGGGCATGCACGCCAGCAGCGCCAGTCCCAGTAGATAAAACGAGTCGTTGTAGGCCATGACGGCGGCTTGCTGAGCGATGTCACTGGCGAGATGGGAAAACGCCTGCAATTGCGCCGTGGAGGCATCGCCGGTTTGTGCGAGGTAACTGGCGGTATTGCTCGCCATCTGGTCCTGGGCCAATTGGCTGTTGGCTGGAATGCCTTCGCGCAGCATGGCGTCATGGAAGTGGCTGCGCCGGTCCATCAGCACGCCGAGCAAGGCCAGCCCGATGGTGCCGCCCAGGTTTCGCGACATGTTGTAGAGCCCCGAGGCATCCCCGGCGTGCTGTGTGTCGACCGAGCGCATCGACAGTTGGCTAAGGGGCATCATCACCAAAATCTGCGCAAAGCCGCGTAACAGCTGAGACCAGATGAAGTCGTGCCCGACGCTGTCAGCGGTCAGTTGGGTGTCGACAAAGCAACTGGCCCAATACAGCAGCAAGCCGCCGCCGACCATCCAGCGCAGGTCGTAGCGGCCAAGTAATCGCGGCAATATCGGCATCAGCAAAAATGCCGGAATGCCCGACAGCAGCATGATCGAACCCGCTTGTTGCGCGTTGTAGCCAGACAAGATGCCGAGAAATTGCGGCACCAGATACGCCGTACCGTAGATCCCCGCGCCGGCGGCAGTACCAATCAGCAATACGCTGCCAAAGCTTTTGTTGAGCACCAGTTCCAGGCGCAAAATAGGTGTGCTTGAGCGCAGTTGCCCGAGGGCAATGAGGAAAAAGCCGCTGACGGTGGCGATGCTCAGCCAGATGATCATGGGCGAGTCAAACCAATGCTCACGTTGGCCCTCTTCAAGCACCACGGTGAGCGAACTCAGGCCCATCGCCAGGCCGAGAATGCCCATCCAGTCGGCAGTGATAAAGCGCTGCAGGTTCATGCGCTCGGTTGGCAAGCCGGTGATCAGCAAGGTGATCAGGGCGATGCTGATGGGCAGGTTGAGGAAGAAGCACCAGCGCCAGCTGATGTTTTCTGTCAGCCAGCCGCCGATCACCGGGCCCAGCAGCGGCCCCAGGATCACGGTCATGCCGAAGATGGTCGTGCCTATGGCCAGTTGGTGCGGGGGCAGGCGGGTGCGCACAATCGTTTGTGCCGTCGGGATCATCGCACCGCCGGCAAACCCCTGGCCGATGCGCCCGGCGATCATTGCGCCAAGGCTGGCGGACAGGCCACAGAACATCGAAAAAGCGGTGAACATCAAGGCGGTGCCGATCAGGAACCGACGCAAGCCGAATACCCGAGTCAGCCAGGCGGCGAGGGGGATCATGACGATTTCCGACATCAGGTAGCCGGTAGCAATCCAGGTGCCTTCGGTGCCGGTGGCGCCGATCTGGCCCTGAATCTGAGGCAGTGCAGAGTTGGTGATCGACACGTCCAGCGTTGCCAGCAACGCCCCCAAGGCGCCGGCGATGACGGCGATCCAGTCGGTCAGCGAGGCGTTGCGCGGTTTCTCGGCCACCACCTCGGCCATCAGTGCCTCAGCCATGATGGGCATCCGCGCCGCCGGTGCGGGTGTCGACTTCAACGGTCGCCGACAGGCCCGGCATCAAGGCTGCACGCACGTCGTCCGGCACGTCCAGGGAGATACGCACCGGCACGCGCTGCACGATTTTGGTGAAGTTGCCGGTGGCATTCGACGGCGGCAACAGCGCGAACTGCGCGCCAGTGCCAGGCGACAGGCTGTCGATATGGCCCTGCAGGTCGCGGCCGGGCAGGGCGTCCACGTGCACGGTCACGTGCTGGCCGGCGCGCATTTCGCCGATCTGGGTTTCCTTGTAATTGGCGGTGAGGTAGATCGCGCTGATCGGCACCACGGTGAGCAAGCGCGTGCCGGGTTGCACGTACTGGCCGACACGCACACCGCGATCCGCCACGCGGCCGTCCAGTGGGCTGCGGATGACCGCGTCATCCACATCCAGTTGGCTCTGCGCCTCGCTGGCCTTGGCCACGCCGAGTTGCGCCTGGGCTTGCTTGAGTTGCGCCTGCAGGGTGCCATAACGGGTTTGGCTGGAGGTCAGGGCCGCCTGTTTCGCGGCCACGGTGCTGCGGGCTTGTGCCAGTTGATTATTGAGCTGTGCCAGGCGTTCTTCCGGCTCGGCGCCGGAGCGTGCCAGGGGCGCGTAGCGGGCGACTTCGGTTTGGGCGTGGCGGGCGTCAGCGTCGGCGCCTTGCAGTTGCGCGCGGGCCTCGGCGATGGTCGAGTCCTGTTGCACCAGGTCAGCCTGCGCCTTGGCAAGGTCGGCATTGCGTGCGGCGATGGTTGCCGACGCTTCATCACTGACCGCCTGGTATTTGCGCGCATCCAGGCGCACCAGCACATCGCCGCGCTTGACGTTCTGGTTATCGCTGACCAGCACCTCGGCAACGTAGCCGTTGATCTTCGGCGCCACGCTGATGCTGTCGGCCTGCAAATACGC
>NZ_JBARTQ010000551.1:0-3243 GCF_049645325.1 Pseudomonas sp.
GCCTGAAACATTTGTACGAAATTTCGTTGAAGGCATCAGGGGCCTGGCGACAATAGGGTTGCCCTCCGCTGGCAATGCGCCAGCGGAGATGACAAAACCTGGGCGCTCAAGGCAAAGGGCTTATGGCTCTTCGGCTTTGAGTTCCTGTTCAATCTTTTGGATTTCCTGGGCAAATGCCTGATCCAGCAAGCTGGCGCGCTTGCGCCATGGTTTGCGTTCCGGTTCAGGCTGAGCGGCGTAGGTGGTGACTTCCCCGCCGTAAACGTCCTTGTAACGTTGCTCCTGGCGCTCAAGTTCCGCGCGCAGTTCGTCTTTCGTCACAGTGTTACCTAATTGAGTTGAGTGTAGTGAGTGTGCAGTGCCATGCCTGAACGTCGTCCTCGGTTATTCAAGTTGAACAGTGAAACCGTCCAAGTTTGAAAGAAAGACCAAAGGGCAGTTCTTTTTAGCAGGTACTTGTGACCGGCAATGCATGCGACCCGCATTGCCTAGCGAGCTCCAATCCCGATAGGGATATCGGGCTGACCTCTGCACAGGTTTCATTATAGCGGCGCATTGGAATAACTCTATCACCCTGAAGTTAAAAAACGTCAACGCTGTGTGAGGGTTTTGTTACATGCAGGCGTCAGTATTTACGAAACGCGCGTGTCATAAAATCTGCATTTGTTTAATACCGATGAGTTCACCCGCTTATCACGCTGCCCACCGATACCGCGACGGCGCAGGCCGCCTAAATTGCGATTATCGAATGATCGTCCGATAATCGCCCAATGTTGCCGGGGTCGTCTTGTGCATCCCGACCGGCGCGGCTTGTAATAGCGGCCAACCCTCCCAGCGGTTGAAAATAAGAGAAAGGACCCTGAAATGAACGATCAATTGCGCAACTCCTTCGCGTCAGTGGCGCCGCCGATCGTGGCCTCACCGGCCAAGCGCATCCAGGCGTTTACCGGTGATCCGGATTTCATGACCTCCCTGGCCCGTGGCCTGGCGGTGGTGCAGGCATTCCAGGAGCGAAAACGCCACCTGACCATCGCGCAGATCAGCCACCGCACGGAAATCCCCCGCGCCGCCGTGCGCCGTTGCCTGCACACCCTGATCAAGCTCGGCTACGCCACCACCGACGGGCGTACCTATTCGCTGCTGCCCAAAGTGCTGACCCTGGGCCATGCGTATTTATCCTCAACGCCGTTGGCGGTCTCGGCCCAGCCGTATCTGGACCGCATGAGCGAGCAGCTCCACGAGGCCTGCAACATGGCCACCCTGGAAGGCGACGACATTCTCTACATCGCCCGTTCCGCCACGACCCAGCGCCTGATCTCGGTGGACTTGTCGGTGGGCGGCCGCCTGCCGGCCTATTGCACGTCCATGGGCCGCATCCTGCTCGCAGCACTCGATGATGCCTCGCTCAAGGACTACCTCGACCATGCCGACCTGCAAACCAAGACCAGCCGCACGCTGACCACGCCTGAAGCGCTGTTCGAATGCCTGCAACAAGTGCGTCAACAGGGCTGGTGCGTGGTCGACCAGGAATTGGAGCAGGGCCTGCGTTCCATCGCCGTGCCGGTGTACGACGCCTCAGGCCAGGTGCTGGCCGCACTCAACGTCAGCACCCACGCGGGGCGGGTCAGTCGCAGCGAGTTGGAACAGCGTTTTCTGCCGAGCATGCTCAGCGCCAGCCGCGAGTTGAGCGCGCAGTTATTTGCCTAAGGTGTTCGGTGACCGCACAGATCCAGGCGTGATCAATTGACGGTGTTTCCCCTGGCTTATTAATGTGCGGCAGCGCTTCCAGCGCCGCCCATAATAATGACGACCTCAGGTCGTTGGCCCGCCCATCGGTGTGGAAATAACAATAATGAATCAGCCTTCTGTCGGTACAACCCTGGACGTTCAGGCCTTTATCAACGCTCAACCGCTGTCACGCTACCAGTGGCGCGTGGTCATCCTGTGCTTCCTGATCGTCTTCCTCGACGGTCTCGACACCGCCGCCATGGGCTTTATCGCGCCCGCACTGTCGCAGGATTGGGGCATCGACCGCGCCAGCCTCGGCCCGGTGATGAGCGCCGCCTTGATCGGCATGGTGTTCGGCGCACTCGGTTCCGGCCCGTTGGCCGACCGCTTCGGCCGCAAATGGGTGCTGGTCGGCGCGGTGCTGGTGTTTGGTGCGTTCAGCCTGGCGTCGGCCTACAGCAGTAACGTCGACCAGTTGCTGGTATTGCGCTTTCTCACCGGCCTGGGCCTTGGCGCCGGCATGCCGAACGCCACCACGCTGCTCTCCGAATACACTCCCGAACGCCATAAGTCGTTGCTGGTGACCAGCATGTTCTGCGGCTTCAACCTGGGCATGGCCGGTGGCGGCTTTATCTCGGCCAAGCTGATCCCGGCGTTCGGCTGGCATGCGTTGTTGATGATCGGCGGCATCCTGCCGTTGATCCTGGCAGTGGTGCTGTTGCTGTGGCTGCCGGAGTCGGCGCGTTACCTGGTGGTGCGCAATCGCGGCACCGACAAGGTGCGCAAAACCTTGTCACCCATTGATCCCGCTCTCGTCGCCCAGGCCACCAGCTTCAGCGTACCGGAGCAAAAGACCGTGAAAGCCCGCAATGTGTTTGCGGTGATCTTCTCCGGCACCTACAGCGCCGGCACCCTGTTGTTGTGGCTGACCTACTTCATGGGCCTGGTGATTGTTTACCTGTTGACCAGTTGGCTTCCGACCCTGATGCGCGACAGCGGCGCGAGCATGGAGCAGGCCGCGTTCATTGGCGCGTTGTTCCAGTTTGGTGGCGTGCTGAGCGCCGTCGGCGTGGGCTGGGCGATGGACCGGTTCAACCCTCACAAGGTCATCGGCACGTTCTACCTGTTGGCCGGGGTGTTTGCCTACGCCGTAGGCCAGAGCCTGGGCAATATCACGTTGCTGGCGACCTTGGTGCTGATTGCCGGGATGTGCGTCAACGGCGCGCAATCGGCGATGCCGTCCCTGGCGGCGCGTTTCTACCCGACCCAGGGTCGCGCCACCGGTGTGTCGTGGATGCTCGGCATCGGCCGCTTCGGCGCGATCCTTGGCGCGTGGATGGGCGCCACACTGCTGGGCCTTGGCTGGAACTTCGAGCAAGTACTGACCGCGCTGGTGATCCCGGCCGCGCTGGCCACCGCCGCCGTGGTGATCAAAGGCATGGTCAGCCATGCGGATGCCACCTGAGGCCTGCCGGTTTTGCTGCCTGCCGGGTCCTCTGCGGGAGCTGGCTTGCC
>NZ_JBARTQ010000552.1:0-6891 GCF_049645325.1 Pseudomonas sp.
GAACCGTGCCCGCCGCACCGAAACCTAACGTTCACCAGCCTATGAAAGGAGATCGCCATGCCTGTCCGTATCGAAAACCAGACGTGCTACTTCAAAGTCAGCGATGACGGCCTCGAACACGACCTGCCGGCTTCACAGGTCACGGTCAGCACCGACAGCGACAAATCCATGTCGTTTGTCGAGGTCAGCGGCGAGCGGGTCTACATTACCGAAGCCGAAGCCGATGCCCTGACCGTCGCTGGTGCACAGGACGGACGCCAACACGTGAAGGCGACCGACAGTGATTCGGTGATTTGATTGATCTGTATCAGCACCCGCCATAATCAGCTGCGCCCCTGCGCCACGGGGTGCAGCGCATTGTCGCAGGCGCCGCCGAGCACCCCATCTGATCCGCTTTTTATCACCCTACCTGAGTCTGTTATGTAAACAGCACGGCACGCATAGTTCATTGGCCTGATGGAGGCTGATGAGCGAACAACCATGAGCGAACGAATCCCCACCGTGGAAACCTTTGAGCCCCTACACCCAAAGAAGGTGAAGGCCCAACCCAGCGACACCCTGATCCATACCCGCAGCTTCACCGGCCTGTATCGCACCTTGCGTGTGGGTGGTGCCGGCTTTCTGTTCCTGGCGTTTTTTGGCACCGTGTGGCTGAACTGGGGTGGGCGCCAAGCTGTGTTATGGGATTTGGCCGAGAGCAAATTCCACATCTTTGGTGCGACGTTCTGGCCGCAGGATTTCATTCTGTTATCGGCGCTGCTGATCATCTGCGCCTTCGGGCTGTTCGCGATTACCGTGTTCGCCGGCCGCGTGTGGTGCGGCTACACCTGCCCGCAAAGCTCTTTCACCTGGCTGTTCATGTGGTGTGAAAAGGTTACTGAAGGCGAGCGCAACCAACGCATCAAGCTGCAAGCCGCGCCCTGGACCCTTGACAAACTCGCGCGACGCTCGGCCAAACACACGCTGTGGCTGGGCATCAGCGTACTGACCGGGCTGACCTTCGTCGGCTACTTCACGCCCATCCGGCCCCTGGCGACCGAGCTGCTGACCTGGCAAATGGGCGGCGTGAGCCTGTTCTGGGTGCTGTTTTTCACCGCCGCCACCTACCTCAATGCCGGTTGGCTGCGCGAAGCGGTGTGCATGCACATGTGCCCGTATGCGCGCTTCCAGAGCGTAATGTTCGACAAAGACACACTGACCATTTCCTACGACGCTGCCCGTGGCGAACAACGTGGCCCGCGCAAGCGTGAGGCCAACCCTGCGCACGTCGGCCTCGGCGACTGCATCGACTGCAAGCTTTGTGTGCAGGTATGCCCCACCGGCATCGACATTCGCGACGGGCTGCAAATGGAATGTATCGGTTGTGCGGCGTGCATCGACGCCTGCGATTCGATCATGGACAAGATGGGCTATGCGCGCGGCTTGGTGAGCTACACCTCCGAGCATCAACTGCAAGGTGGCAAAACCCACCTGCTCAGGCCACGGCTGATCGGCTACAGTGCCGTGCTGCTGGTGATGATTGCGGCGTTGGTGGTGGCCTTGGTGGAACGGCCGATGGTCTCGCTGGACGTGACCAAAGACCGTGGCATGTTCCGCGAAAACAGCGAAGGCCTGATCGAAAACATCTACAGCCTGAAAGTCATCAACAAAACCCAGCAACGCCAGGACTACCGCCTGGAGTTGGTGGATGCCGACGGCTTCCAGTTGCAAGGCAAAACCCACATCAGCCTGGCACCGGGAGAAATCAGCGATGTACCGGTGTCGGTGGCGTTGCTGGCGGACACCCCGGCAAGCAGTTCACAGACGCTGCGGTTCAAGGTGTACGACGTGGACGAACCGTGGATTTTCAGTGCTGCCGACAGCCGCTTTGTGGCACCGCTGAACCGTTGATGTTCCTGGTCATACCCGATAAAAAAGCGCATTAGGCCCCCATGAAACGCTACGAAAGATTCGCCGAAGACATCGCAGAACTGATCCGCTCCGGTGTCCTCGGGCCCGGCCAGCGGGTACCCTCAGTGCGCTACGCCAGCCAGACCTATGGCGTCAGCCCGTCCACGGTGTTCCAGGCTTACTACCTGCTCGAACGTCGCGGCCTGATCCGCGCGCGGCCGCGCTCGGGCTACTTCGTCAACACCCATGCGCCGAGCCCGTTTTCCGAGCCGGTGGTGAGCGAGCAGGTGCACGAGTCCACCGAAGTGGACGTGAGCGAGCTGGTGTTTTCCGTGCTCGACTCCATCAAGGACCCCAATACCGTGCCCTTTGGCTCGGCCTTCCCCAGCCCCATGCTGTTTCCGTTGCCGCGCCTGGCCCGCTCGCTGGCCAGCGCCAGCCGCGAGATGGACCCGCGCCTGGTGGTCACCGACATGTCGCCGGGCAACCCGCAACTGCGTCGGCAAATTGCCCTGCGCTACATGGTCGGCGGCTTGATGCTGCCCATGGAAGAGCTGCTGATCACCAACGGCGCCCTGGAAGCGCTGAACCTGTGCCTGCAGGCCGTCACCGAACCGGGCGACCTGGTGGCCATTGAAGCGCCAGCGTTTTATGCCTGCCTGCAAGTGCTGGAACGCTTGAAGCTCAAGGCCGTGGAAATTCCCGTGCACCCGCGCGATGGCATCGACCTCAACGCCTTGGCACAAAGCCTTGAGCGCTACCCGATCAAAGCCTGCTGGACCATGACCAGCTTCCAGAACCCCATGGGCGCCACGCTGCCGGAGGCAAAAAAACAGGCGCTCGTGGAATTGCTGCGCAGCCACCAGGTGCCGCTGATCGAAGACGACGTCTACGCAGAGCTGTATTACGGACAACACGCGCCTAAACCGGCCAAGGCCTTCGACACCGAAGGTTTGGTCATGCATTGCGGCTCGTTTGCCAAAAGCCTGGCACCGGGTTACCGCGTCGGTTGGGTCGCGGCCGGGCGCTATGCGCAAAAAGTCGAACGCTTGAAGCTGATGACCTCGCTGTGCCCGTCAATGCCGGCCCAGGCGGCGATTGCCGACTACCTGCAACACGGCGGTTATGACCGGCACCTGCGCAAATTGCGCTATGCCCTGGAAGAGCAGCAAAGCGCCATGCTGGCCGCCATCGCCCGGTATTTCCCGGCACAGACGCGGGTCAGCCAGCCGGCCGGCGGCTACTTCCTGTGGTTGGAGCTGCCCGAGCAGACCGATTCGTTGAAGCTGTTCCAAATGGCCTTGGCCCAAGGCATCAGCATCGCGCCGGGGCCGATATTTTCGGCGACCCGGCGTTTCAGAAACTGCATTCGCTTGAATTACGGCAGCCCCTGGACCGAAACCGCTGAGAAGGCAATGGAAACCCTGGGGCGGATTGTGCGGTCGTTCTAGGCCGGAACTAACCCTACGAAAGAACCACCCAGTGAAACGTACTTTTCACACCGGCAAAGGTGCGTTTCCCTTGGTTCAACGTATAGGTTCCGCCATGTATATTTCTGTCCTCTCCAGCCTTCTGTGGCTGCCCAAGCCTCCTCACTACATGCGTGCGGTCGAACAGCAACAAGTGCGCGAGATGACCGGGCCCACAGGCCGCCCTGCGTTTGATCACCGCACGGCAGAAAGAATCATCGAACAAAGCCCTATCATGAAGCGCTTCCTGGAAGGCCGCGATCATTACGAGGTTGGCGATGAGCTCATGATGCAGGTCGGTGACTGGACTGATGCCAACCCAGACCCTACGTCCAGAGCCGATGCGGCTTACCATCTGGACAAGGTGCTTCGGTTCATCGACAACGTGGACGAGCGAACGCTCAGCGCGAGCCATAGCCGCAATGGCCATATCGACGGTTTCTACAACGACGGCTATGGCCTTGCGCATGACTCGGAAGCCAGCCTGCTCAAGGCCTTTTCGCGTAAGGGCTACGAGGTCTTGCGCTACCTGCAGACTTGACTGCGTGGCGCCCTAACGCCCGCCGCCCAGGTCGAGAAAGCTGCCGGTGGTGTACGAAGCCTTGTCCGACAGCAGCCAGATAATCGCTTCGGCCACTTCATCCGGGCGCCCGCCACGGGCCATGGGAATGCCTGATTCGAGCTTGCTGACGCGATCGGGGTCGCCACTCAGGGCATGGAAATCGGTAAAAATGTAACCGGGGCGCACCGCGTTGACGCGAATGCCCTCACCTGCCACCTCTTTGGACAGGCCAATGGTGAAGGTGTCCAGCGCGCCCTTGGACGCGGCGTAGTCGACGTATTCTCCCGGCGACCCCAACCGCGCGGCCACCGACGACACATTGACGATGCTGCCGCCCTGCCCGCCATGCTTGGGCGACATGCGCAGCACCGCGTGCTTGGCGCACAGGATGGGGCCCAATACGTTGGTCTTGAGAATTTTAAGGATGCGAAATTCCGACAGCTCATCAACCCGCGACTTATGCCCCACGGTGCCGGCGTTATTCACCAGCGCGGTAACACGGCCCAGTTCAGCGTCAACGCGACTGAACAGCGCGATCACTTCGTCTTCGATGCTGATATCAGCCTTGACGGCGATGGCCTGCGCGCCCAAGGCGCGAACCTGTTCCAGGACGCTGTGGGCGGCTTTTTCGTCGGCCTGGTAATTGATGCAGATGCGATAGCCCTGGCGAGCGGCCAGCAATGCCGTCTCGGCGCCAATCCCACGGCTGCCCCCGGTGATAATGACGACTTTGTCCATGCGTGCGCTCTCCTGATTCAACCTGATGATTAGGGTTGGATCCAAGAATACCCGTCACACGCGACGTTTGTCAGGCGCTACCGCGTCTTCCGCGCGCTGAATGTCAGCCATGAAACCGTCGGCCGGCAATGGATGCCCCAACAGGTAGCCTTGCAACGAGTTGCAACCCAAGCGGGTCAGGAAACTCTGCTGCACATCGGTCTCCACGCCTTCGGCAACAATTCGCAGGCCCAGGGCCTGGCCGAGGGCCACGATTGCCGAAACGATGGCGGCGTCGTCGCTGTCGTGCTCCAGGTCACGGACAAAACCACGGTCGATCTTCAGCTCGTTGGCCGGCAGGCGCTTGAGGTACATCAGGCTCGAATACCCGGTGCCGAAGTCATCGATGGACAGGTCGACGCCCATGTCCGAAAGCTGCTGCAACACCGTCATGCTCGCGTCGGCATCGCTCATGGCCGTGGTCTCGGTGATCTCCAGGGTCAGGCTGTTGGCCGGCAGCTTGTGACGCTCCAGCGCCGCCGCGACGCTGTTGACCAACCCGGCGTGGCAAAACTGCAACGCCGACAGGTTCACCGCAATGCGCCAGTCTTCATAGCCCTGGGCGTACCAGATGGCCATCTGGCGGCAGGCTTCGTTAAGGACCCATTCGCCGATGGGAATGATCAGCCCGGTTTTTTCCGCCAGCTCGATAAACGTCGCCGGCAACAACAGGCCCTGTTGTGGGTGTTCCCACCGCAGCAAGGCTTCAGCGCCTACTGCAATGCCACTGGCGGCATCGAACTTGGGCTGGTAATACAGACGGAACTGCGCCTGTTCAACGGCGTTGCGCAAATCCTGCAACAGCTGCAGCTGCTTGCGCGCATTGGTGTTCATCGACACGTCAAAGAAGCTGTAGCCGTTCTTGCCCATGCCCTTGGCGTGGTACATGGCGGCGTCGGCGTTCATCAACAGTTCCTGGGGGCTGTTACCGTTGCCCGGAAACATCGCGATGCCGATGCTGGCGGAAATTTTCAGCTCATGCTCGGCAACCTTGAACGCACGGTTGATCAGGCCGACCTGGCGTTCGGCCAGGCCCATGGCATCGTCCGGCTGGGTCAATTGCACCAGCAACACGAACTCATCCCCGCCGATACGCGCCAACGTGTCCTGGCTGCGCAAGTCCTCGCGCAGACGCAGCCCCACCTCGCGCAGCAACTGATCGCCCATGTGATGGCCAAAAGCATCGTTGACCGGCTTGAACCCGTCCAGGTCGATAAACATCAGGGCAAAGCAACTGCCTTGCTCCTTCACGGCCTGGATGGCCTGTTGAATGCGGTCGGCGAGCAACGTGCGATTGGGCAAGCCGGTGAGCATGTCATGCAGGGCCAGGTGGGTCAGCTCCTGGTTGGCCAAGGTCAGCGAGTCGGCCAGCACGGCCGTGCGCGCTTCGAGGCGGGCATCAAGCAGCGAGGTCAACAACGCAATGACCAGCACCGCCAGCGACGTTACCAGCACCAGGTTATCCAGGCCTTTGCCACTCAAGCCGGTCAACGCTGCGCCGCAAAAACTGTTGTCGGCAAATTGGGCTGCGGCCATGCCGGTGTAGTGCATGCCGACGATGGCGATGCCCATCACCACGGCCGCCCCGCCACGCGCCAGGCGCACATACGGTGTATTGCGGCGCAGGTTGAAGGCGATCCACAGCGCCGCGCCGGACGCCACCACGGCGATCAGCAACGAGGCGCCAAACAGCGCGGGGTCGTAGTCGATGCCCGGGGTCATGCGCATCGCGGCCATGCCGGTGTAGTGCATGCTGCTGATGCCTGCGCCCATGATCAGCGCGCCAAATGCGAGTTGCCAGGCAGGCAGGCGTGGCTGGCTGACGAGCCACAGCGCGAAGCCGCAGGACAGCACGGCGATCAGCAGCGACAGCGCGGTAATGCCGAGGTCGAACCCGAGGGCGAACGGCAGGCGCAGGGCCAACATGCCGATAAAGTGCATGGACCATACGCCGACGCCCATGGCCAATGCGCCGCCGGCTATCCACAAATGCACGGCGCGGCCTTTGGCGGTCGCGATGCGACCTGCCAGGTCCAGCGCGGTGTAGGAGGCCAGGATCGCGACGAACAGGGAGATCACGACCAGGGAGGGGGAATAACTACCGATCAGCATGGGACTTCTCAAAACCGACGGACCTGAAACGCCCGTGCCAGGTGGCAAAGCGGGCGATTGTAGCGAGATTAAATCTTGGGC
>NZ_JBARTQ010000553.1:0-35941 GCF_049645325.1 Pseudomonas sp.
GACACACTGCAATCGCAGGCAAGCCAGCTCCCACATCTGGATAGGTGAGCACAGTTAAAGGTGGGAGGGGGCTTGCTCCCGAAGGCGGCCTACCAGACGCCGCCGGCTGCATGGCTTATCATTAGCCACCTGACGACACCCACCAAGGTTCTCCCCGGCATGCTGGCTATCTTCCTCACCACCCTCACCATCACCGCGCCGGTGTTTGCCATGCTGTTCCTCGGTGTGCTGCTCAAGCGCATCAATTGGATCAACGACA
This sequence comes from Pseudomonas sp., assembly GCF_049645325.1. Taxonomy (GTDB): domain Bacteria; phylum Pseudomonadota; class Gammaproteobacteria; order Pseudomonadales; family Pseudomonadaceae; genus Aquipseudomonas. The sequence goes on from NZ_JBARTQ010000553.1 coordinate 260, forward strand.
ACTTTATCCACACAGCTTCGTCCCTGGTGTTCAACGTCACCATGCCGGCGCTGCTGTTCCTCGGCATCCTGCATGCCGACCTGCACGCGGCGCTCAAGCCGGGGTTGCTGATCTATTTTGCCGTCGCCACGTTGTTGAGCTTCGCCCTGGCCTGGGGGTGGGCGATCTATCGGTGCCCGCGTGAAGACCGCGGTATCTATACCCAAGGGTCGTTTCGCGGCAACAACGGGGTCATCGGCCTGGCACTGGCCGCCAGTATGTATGGCGACTACGGCATCTCCCTCGGCGCGATCCTCGCGGCCTTGGTAATCCTGTTCTACAACACCCTGTCGACCATCGTGCTGGCGGTGTACAGCCCGGTCATCAAGTCTGACCCGTGGAGCATCTTCAAGAGTGTGGTGGCCAACCCGCTGATCATCAGCGTGATCGTGGCCGCGCCCTTTGCCATTTTCAAGATTGGCTTGCCGGGGTGGCTGGAGTCTTCCGGCCAGTACCTGGCAGACATGACCTTGCCGTTGGCCCTGATCTGCATCGGCGGCACCTTGTCACTCGCGGCGTTGCGCAAAAGCGGGAGCATGGCCCTGAGTGCCAGCCTGGTGAAGATGATCGGTTTGCCGCTGTTGGCGACACTGGGCGCCTGGCTGCTGGGCTTTCGTGGGCCGGAACTGGGGATTCTGTTTTTATACTTCGGCGCGCCGACGGCGGCGGCCAGCTTTGTCATGGCCAGGGCGGCGGAGGGCAATCATGAATTGGCGGCGGCGATTATTGTGATCACCACCTTGATGGCGGCGGTGACCACCAATATCGGGATCTTTGTGTTGCAGGCGGGTGGCTGGATCTGAAGTCTTCGGTGAACCTAGGGCCAATCGCAGGCAAGTCGAATCGTCGCACCGCAGCTCCCACATTTTTGATTTGCGAACACATTCAAACGTGGGAGCTGGCTTGCCTGCGATAGCTATCTGACCGTCACTGCTGATCTGCCTGATACGCCTCAATCACTTCCTGCGCCGCCCGAAACGCATCAATCGCCGCCGGCACGCCGGCATACACCGCGCAATGCAGCAGCGCCTCACGAATCTCTTCCACCGTGCAGCCATTGTTCAGTGCGCCACGCACGTGGCCCTTCAGCTCCTGCGGGCACTTGAGCGCAGTCAGGGCGGCGAGGGTGATCAGGCTGCGTGTCTTCAGCGACAGGCCTTCGCGGTTCCACACGCTGCCCCACGCGTGCTCGTTGACGAAGTCCTGCAGTGGCTGGGTGAACTCGGTGGCATTGCCCAGGGCGCGATCGACGAATACATCGCCCATCACCTGGCGACGCATTTCAACCCCGGGTTTTTTCTGATCGGTCATTGCGATTCCCTCGTGTGTTGGCGGCGCCAGGCTCGCAGCGTGCTGAACAACACAAACGCCACCAGCACTGGCAGGACGTAATACAGCATCAGGTGTTCGAGCTTGGTCGCCAGTGGCATGCCGAAGGTAAATGACACCACATGCAGCCCATACACCAGATACAGGCCAAGGAACACCAGGCCCTCGGCGCGGGTCACGCGGTAGCCGGTATAAAAGATCGGCAGGCACAGCACCACAACGCCGAGCATCACCGGCAGGTCGAAATCCAGCGCGTTGGGCGACACCGACAGCGGCGAGGGCGCGACCAGGGCGGTAAAGCCCAGCACGCCCAGCAGGTTAAACAGGTTGCTGCCGATCACGTTGCCCACGGCAATTTCCCGCTCGCCGCGCAGCGCGGCAATCAACGAGGTGGCCAGGCACGGCAGCGAGGTGCCGACGCCGATCAGCGTCAGGCCGATGATGCGTTCCGACAGCCCCAAATCGCTCGCCACCTCGACGGCCGCACCCAGCAGCAAGTGCCCGGCCAGCACCAGAATCAACAGCCCACCCAACATCAGCAACACGCTGCTTAGCCAGGGCGCACTGGTCACCGTGTCCAGCGTGCGTGGGCGGCGTGAATGGCGGGTCTGGTAATGCAGCAGCGCGAGGTAAGCCACCAGTGCCGCCAGCAACACCGCGCCGTCGAACGGCGTGAGCTCTTCATTGGCCGACAGGGTAAACACCAGCAGGGCGGCGAAAATCATCACCGGGATGTCCAGGCGCACCAGTTGCCGTGAGACCCGCAGCGGGATGATCAGCGCGGACAAGCCCAGGGTCACGAGAATGTTGAAAATGCTGCTGCCGATCACGCTGCCCACGGCGATATCGGTGTTGCCGGCCAGGGTTGCCTGCACACTGACGGCCATCTGCGGCGCGCTGCTGCCGAAGGCGACGATGCTCAAGCCGATGATCAGTGGCCGCACCTTGAGGCTGGCCGCCAAGCGCACGGCGGCGCGCACGAGGATTTCGGCGCCGACAATCAGCAACACCAGGCCGCTGACCAGTTCGATCAGGCTCCAGGGCGAAAGGGCGGTTAATCCGAAAATGGCCAGGGCTCCTCTGTCAATTGCTCATGGCCTGCACGCGTACGCGTGCAGTGCCGCTGCCGAGCATACCGAGTTGCTCGGCGGCTTTGCGTGAAACGTCGATCAGGCGCCCACGGGTATGCGGGCCGCGATCGTTGATGCGTACCACCACGGATTTGTTGTTGTCGAGATTGGTCACCTTGACCTGAGTGCCGAAGGGCAAGCGCCGATGGGCGGCGGTCAGGGCGTTCTGGTTGAAGGGTTCACCGCTGGCGGTCTTGTTGCCATGGTGCTTGGCGCCGTAATAGGAGGCGGTGCCGGTTTCGTCGTAGCCGTCGGGGTCGATGAGGCCGCTGGCGCAACCGGCCAACAGAGAGAACAGGGCCAGGAGGCCGAGTAGACGCTTCATTTTCTGGATATCCCCGTTACAAATGTGGAAGCAGGTCTGTGTGGGAGCTGGCTTGCCTGCGATGGCTGCAACTCGGTTCTCCTGGAGGTCCGAGGTGCCTGCATCGCGGGCAAGCCCGGCTCCCACACAAGCCGGTTCCTGCACTTAAGCTGTTGCGATCAGCCTTCGAGCTTGCTTTTCAGCAGTTCGTTCACCTGTTGCGGGTTGGCTTTGCCTTTGGAGGCTTTCATCGCCTGACCGACAAAGAAGCCGAACATTTTGCCGCGCTTGGCTTCGTCTGCCGCACGGTACTGCTCAACTTGTTCGGCATTGGCCGCGAGCATTTCGTCCAGCACGGCCGAGATGGCGCCGCTGTCGGTCACTTGCTTGAGGCCACGCTCGTCGATGATCTCGTCGGCATTGCCTTCGCCGGCGGCCATGGCTTCAAACACGGTCTTGGCGATTTTGCCGGAGATCGTGTTGTCCTTGATGCGCAGCAGCATGCCGCCCAATTGCTCGGCGGTGACCGGGGCTTCGTCGATTTCCAGGCCCTGTTTGTTCAGCAGGCTGCCCAGCTCAACCATCACCCAGTTGGCTGCCAGCTTGGCGTCACCGGCGATGCTCACGACTTTTTCGAAGTAGTCGGCTTGCTCGCGGCTCGATGCCAGTACGCTGGCGTCGTAGACCGACAGGCCGAACTGCTCCTGGAAGCGCTCGCGTTTCTGCGGCGGCAATTCCGGCAGGGTGGCGCGCACGTCATTGAGGAACGAATCCTCGATGACCACCGGCAACAGGTCCGGGTCGGGGAAGTAACGGTAGTCGTTGGCTTCCTCTTTGCTGCGCATGGCGCGGGTTTCGTCTTTGTTCGGGTCGTACAGGCGCGTTTGCTGGATCACCTTGCCGCCGTCTTCGATCAGCTCGATCTGGCGACGCACTTCGGTGTTGATCGCCTTCTCGATGAAACGGAACGAGTTGACGTTCTTGATCTCGCAGCGGGTGCCGTATTCGACCTGGCCTTTTGGCCGCACCGACACGTTGCAGTCGCAACGCAGCGAGCCTTCGGCCATGTTGCCGTCGCAGATACCCAGGTAACGCACCAGCGCATGGATGGTCTTGACGTAGGCCACGGCTTCCTTGGCGCTGCGCATGTCCGGCTCGGAAACGATCTCCAGCAGCGGCGTGCCGGCGCGGTTCAGGTCGATGCCGGTGGCGCCATTGAATTCTTCATGCAGGCTCTTGCCGGCATCTTCTTCCAGGTGCGCACGTGTTACGCCGACACGCTTGATGGTGCCGTCTTCCAACGGGATGTCCAGGTAGCCCTTGCCGACGATCGGCAATTCCATCTGGCTGATCTGGTAGCCCTTGGGCAGGTCCGGGTAGAAGTAGTTTTTGCGCGCGAACACGTTGTGCTGGCCGATCTCGGCGTCAATCGCCAGGCCGAACATCACCGCCATGCGCACCGCTTCCTCGTTCAGCACCGGCAATACGCCGGGCATGCCCAGGTCGACCAGGCTGGCCTGGGTGTTGGGCTCGGAGCCGAACGTGGTGGCGCTACCGGAGAAAATCTTCGATTGGGTGGCGAGCTGGGTATGAATCTCCAGCCCGATCACAACTTCCCATTGCATAGTGTTCTCCTCAGAAGCCGGTAGGGGTGCGGGTGTGCCAGTCGGTGTTCAACTGGTACTGGTGCGCCACATTGAGCAGGCGGCCTTCCTGGAAATACGGGGCGAGCAGTTGCACGCCAACCGGCAAGCCATCGACAAAGCCTGCTGGCATGGACAAGCCCGGCAAACCCGCGAGGTTGGCGGTGATGGTGTAGAGGTCTTCCAGGTACTCGGCGATCGGGTCGCCGGTCTTGGCGCCGATCTTCCAGGCCGGGTTCGGCGTGGTTGGGCCGAGGATCACGTCAACTTCTTCAAAGGCTGCCATGAAGTCGTTCTTGATCAGGCGACGGATCTTTTGCGCCTTGAGGTAGTACGCGTCGTAGTAACCGGCCGACAGCGCGTAGGCGCCGACCATGATCCGGCGTTGTACTTCGGCACCGAAGCCTTCGCCACGGGAGCGTTTGTACAAATCGGTCAGGTCTTTCGGGTTTTCGCAGCGGTAGCCGAAGCGCACGCCGTCGAACCGGGACAGGTTGGAGGAGGCTTCTGCCGGCGCGATCACGTAGTACGCAGGGATCGCGTGCTGGTTGTTCGGCAGGCTGATGTCCTTGATCACGGCGCCGAGCTTTTCCAGCTCCTTGACGCTGTTGTGCACCAGCTCGGCGATGCGCGGGTCGAGGCCGGCGCTGAAATACTCTTTCGGCACACCAATACGCAGGCCTTTAAGCGAGGTATTGAGGCTGGCGCTGTAGTCTGGCACCGGCTCATCGATGCTGGTGGAGTCCTGTTTATCGAACCCTGCCATGCCTTGTAACAATATTGCGCAGTCTTCAGCCGTGCGTGCCAGAGGGCCGCCCTGATCCAGGCTGGAGGCGTAGGCGATCATGCCCCAGCGGGAAACACGACCGTAGGTCGGTTTAAGGCCGGTGAGGTTGGTGAACGCGGCGGGCTGGCGGATCGAACCGCCGGTGTCGGTGGCAGTAGCCGCCGGCAGGAAACGTGCAGCCACAGCAGCAGCCGAGCCGCCGGAGGAACCGCCAGGCACGTGTTCCAGGTTCCACGGGTTTTTCACCGCGCCGTAGTAGCTCGACTCGTTGGCCGAACCCATGGCGAATTCGTCCATGTTGGTCTTGCCCAGGGTTACGGCCCCGGCGGCAGCCAGCTTGGACACCACGGTGGCGTCGTAGGGCGCCCTGAAGTTGTCGAGCATCTTCGAGCCGCAACTGGTGCGGATACCCTGGGTGCAGAACAGGTCTTTGTGGGCGATCGGTGCGCCCAACAGCGCGCTGTTCTCACCGTTGGCGCGACGCACGTCGGCGGCCTTGGCCTGGCTCAGGGCCAGCTCTTCGGTGAGGCTGATGAAGCTGTTGACCTTGGGGTCCAGCTCGGCGATACGCGCCAGCAAGGTCTTGGTCAGCTCTTCGGAAGAAAACTTTTTGTCGGCGAGACCGCGGGCGATCTCGGCCAGAGTCATGTGATGCATTGCAGGCTCTTTCCCTTTAGTCGATGACTTTCGGAACCAGGTACAGGCCGTTTTCGACCGCTGGCGCGATGGACTGGTAAGCCTCGCGATTATTTCGTTCGGTCACAACGTCTGCGCGCAGGCGCTGACTGGCTTCCAGCGGGTGAGCCAGGGGCTCGATGCCGTCGGTATTGACGGCCTGCATTTGGTCAACCAGCCCGAGAATGCTGTTCAGGGCTGCGGTAATCGGTGGAAGATCGGCTTCAACCAGGCCCAAATGGGCCAGGTGAGCGATTTTTTCCACGTCGGAGCGTTCAAGCGCCATGGGATTCTCCAGTGGAAAACAGAACGGAAGGCGTCCGTGTGTTAGATTGTCGGAACACTACCGCATTTCTACGGTCATATGGCCGCGATTGTGGGGGTTGGTGCACAGAAAGTCGGCCAATTTAGCACATTGGCGCCTTGCCCAAAATCCCTGTCGTTGTTAGAGTTTGCCGCACTTTTTTACCCACGCGTTGCCTAGGGTCCTTTCCCCATGTTCAAGAAACTGCGTGGCATGTTTTCCAGCGATCTTTCCATTGACCTGGGCACTGCCAACACCCTTATTTACGTGCGCGAGCGCGGTATCGTTCTGAATGAGCCATCAGTTGTGGCCATTCGGACCCATGGTAATCAGAAAAGTGTCGTTGCCGTTGGCACCGAGGCCAAGCGCATGCTTGGCCGAACACCGGGCAACATCGCTGCCATTCGTCCGATGAAGGATGGCGTGATTGCCGACTTCAGCGTCTGCGAAAAGATGCTGCAGTACTTCATCAACAAGGTTCACGAAAACAGTTTCCTGCAGCCCAGCCCTCGTGTGCTGATCTGCGTTCCATGCAAATCCACCCAGGTGGAGCGTCGTGCCATCCGTGAATCGGCCCTTGGCGCCGGTGCCCGTGAAGTGTTCCTGATCGAAGAGCCAATGGCCGCCGCGATCGGTGCCGGCCTGCCGGTTGAAGAAGCGCGCGGTTCGATGGTGGTGGATATCGGTGGTGGTACCACTGAAATCGCCCTGATTTCCCTGAACGGTGTGGTGTATGCCGAATCCGTGCGCGTAGGCGGCGACCGCTTCGACGAAGCGATCATCACGTACGTGCGTCGTAACTACGGCAGCCTGATCGGCGAATCCACCGCCGAGCGCATCAAGCAGGAAATCGGCACTGCTTACCCGGGTGGCGAAGTGCGCGAAGTCGATGTTCGCGGTCGCAACCTGGCCGAGGGCGTTCCACGTGCCTTCACCCTGAACTCCAATGAAGTGCTGGAAGCTCTGCAAGAGTCCCTGGCTACCATCGTTCAGGCTGTGAAGAGCGCCCTGGAGCAATCGCCGCCGGAATTGGCGTCTGATATCGCCGAGCGTGGCCTGGTACTGACCGGTGGTGGCGCCTTGCTGCGCGACCTCGACAAGTTGCTGGCCCAGGAAACCGGCCTGCCGGTGATCGTCGCCGAAGACCCGCTGACCTGCGTCGCCCGTGGCGGTGGCCGTGCACTGGAAATGATGGATAAACACACCATGGACCTGCTTTCCAGCGAATAAGATCGTCTGGATGGTTCATGCTTCGTCGGCAGGCAGCACTTTGCAGTGCTGCCTGTTGGCGTTTATCTTCTTCAATCTGCATCCGGGCCGGTTAGATGCCGTATGAATAAAGAGAACATTTGCCTGGGAGGAGCGGCTTATTAAACCGCTTTTCGCCAAAGGCCCCTCATTGGGCGTGCGCTTATTGGTGCTGGTCGTGCTTTCGGTCGCGCTGATGGTGGTCGATGCCCGCTTTGCTCTGCTCAAGCCCGTGCGTAGCCAGATGTCGCTGGTGTTGATGCAGACTTACTGGATCACCGACCTGCCGCAACGTCTCTACCAGGGCGTGGCCAGCCAATTCGGCAGCCGCACCGAGCTGGTCGCCGAGAACGAAAAACTCAAGACTGAAAACCTGCTGTTGCAGGGGCGCATGCAAAAGCTGGCGGCCCTCACCGAGCAGAACGTTCGGCTGCGCGAGTTGCTCAATTCCTCCGCCTTGGTCAACGAGAAGGTCGAAGTGGCCGAGTTGATCGGCATGGACCCCAACCCCTTTACCCATCGCATCATCATCAACAAGGGTGAGCGCGACGGTGTGGTCCTCGGCCAGCCGGTGCTCGATGCCCGTGGCCTGATGGGCCAGGTGGTCGAGCTGATGCCCTACACCTCGCGGGTGTTGCTGCTGACGGACACGACCCACAGCATTCCGGTACAGGTCAACCGCAACGGCTTGCGCGCAATTGCCAGCGGCACCGGCAACCCCGAGCGCCTGGAGTTGCGGCACGTAGCCGACACCGCCGACATCAAGGAAGGCGACCTGCTGGTCAGCTCAGGTTTGGGGCAGCGGTTCCCGGCGGGTTACCCGGTGGCGACGGTCAAGGAAGTGATTCACGATTCCGGCCAGCCATTTGCCATCGTGCGTGCCGTACCGACCGCTGCCCTCAACCGCAGCCGTTACCTGCTGCTGGTCTTCAGCGACAACCGTACCCCGGAAGAGCGCGCCAACGATGCCGCCCAGGCCCAGGAAGCGGAAGACAAACAGAACGGGACAGGGCCGATCGTGCCCGCCACGGTGCCGAAGCCGGCATTTGTCGGGCCGCCTGCGCCACCGGCCACCCCGGCAGCGCCAGTGGCAACCCCGGTCAAGCCGGCAGCCCACAGCGCACGCCCGGCTAAACCGGCTGCCAAGCCCGCAGTGGTCTCGCCTGCTGCTACTGCGCCTGCTACCACGACGCCCGCAGCCAGGCCGCCGGCCGCTGCCCCCGCAACCACGCGGCAGAGGGAGGAATAATGGCCGGTACTCATTCGCGTAATGGCTGGATCGTCTGGCTGACATTCGCCATCGGTTTGCTGCTTAGTGTTTCGCCACTCCCGCAATTCATGGAAATCCTGCGCCCGCTCTGGCTCGCGTTGTTACTGGCCTTCTGGTCGCTGACCCTGCCGCACAAAGTCGGCATGGTCACGGCGATGTGCCTGGGCTTGGCGGAAGACGTGCTGTATGGCACCTTGCTGGGTCAGAACGCGTTGATCCTCACCCTGATTACGTTCCTGGTGTTGTCATTGCAGCAGCGTTTGCGCATGTTCCCGATGTGGCAGCAGTGCCTGGTCATTTTGGTGATTTTCGGCCTGGCGCAGTTGGTACAGCTGTGGCTCAGCGCCTTGACCGGCAACCGCCAGCCAACCCTGGCGTTGGTGCTGCCGGCCCTGGTCAGTGCATTACTGTGGCCATGGGTCAGCTTCGGTCTGCGTGGGTTACGTCGTCGCTACAAAATCAATTGAATGGATTGCGAGGCTCTGCCTGGTTATCGAACCCCACAGGGAGAGTCTGCAATGAATTCGCTTTATCTGGCCTCGGGCTCTCCCAGGCGGCGTGAACTGCTGACCCAGATCGGTGTGCCCTTTACCGTGGTCAGCGCCGCCATTGACGAAACTCCTCTTACACACGAATCCGCCGTTGCCTACGTCGAGCGTCTTGCGCGCGGCAAGGCCACGGCGGGTTTTGCTGCGCTCGATAAAACCCCGCAAGCCTGCGTGTTGGGCGCCGACACGGCCGTAATCGTGGATGGCCAGATCCTTGGCAAGCCCGTGGATCAAGCTGACGCGTTGGCAATGTTGATGGCGCTTGCAGGGCGCGAACATGAAGTCCTCACGGCTATCGCCCTGACTGACGGGCAGCGCTGCGAAACGCTGTGTGTCAGCAGTCGGGTACGTTTTCGCAGTATTTCTGTCGAAGAGGCTACAACCTACTGGCACAGTGGCGAACCCCAGGACAAGGCGGGCGGCTATGCTATCCAGGGGCTCGGGTCGGTGTTTGTCGCCGGGCTCAACGGCAGCTATTCCGCCGTGGTAGGCCTGCCGGTGTGCGAAACCGCGCAACTGCTCGGCCAATTCGGCATACCCTGTTGGCAAAACCTTACCGCGCGCTGAACGCCGTACGACAGCGCCCAGCCTTAAGCGATCGGTCACTATTGTGAAAACGCCTGAACGAGACCCAGCCATGAGTGAAGAGATTCTGATCAATATCACGCCGATGGAATCGCGCGTGGCGGTGGTAGAGAACGGTGTTCTGCAAGAAGTGCACGTTGAGCGCACCCAGAAGCGCGGGATCGTCGGCAACATCTATAAAGGCAAGGTCGTGCGTGTCCTGCCGGGCATGCAGGCGGCTTTCGTCGACATCGGCCTGGACCGCGCCGCGTTTATCCACGCTTCGGAAATCTCCCTGCGTGAAGGCCCTGCGGTGGAAAGCATCAGCGCCCTGGTGCATGAAGGGCAGAGCCTGGTGGTGCAAGTCACCAAGGACCCCATCGGTTCCAAAGGCGCGCGCCTGACCACTCAGTTGTCGATTCCGTCGCGGTACCTGGTGTACATGCCGCGCACGGCGCATGTCGGCATTTCCCTGAAAATCGAAGACGAAGCAGAACGTGAGCGCCTGAAAAAGGTGGTCAGCGATTGCGTCGCCGCCGAAGGCATCAAGGAGGCGGGCGGCTTTATCCTGCGCACCGCCGCTGAAGGCGCCGGTGCCGATGAAATCCTCATGGACATCCGCTACCTGCGGCGGCTGTGGGACCAGATTGGCGCGCAGATCAAAACCATCGGTGCACCAAGCGTCATCTATGAAGACCTCGGCCTGGCCCTGCGCACACTGCGCGACCTGGTCAGCCCGAAGATAGAGAAAATTCGCATCGACTCGCGGGAAACCTTCCAGCGCACCACGCAATTTGTTGCCGAGCTGATGCCGGAAATTGCCGACCGCCTGGAACACTACCCTGGCGAGCGACCGATCTTCGACCTGTATGGCGTCGAAGACGAAATTCAGAAAGCCCTGGAGCGCAAAGTACCGCTCAAGTCCGGCGGCTACCTGGTGGTCGATCCGGCAGAGGCGATGACCACCATCGACGTCAACACCGGTGCGTTCGTGGGCCATCGCAACCTTGAAGAAACCATCTTCAAGACCAACCTCGAAGCCGCCACCGCGATTGCCCGTCAACTACGCCTGCGCAACCTGGGCGGCATCATCATTATCGACTTCATCGACATGGAAGACGAAGAGCACCAGCGCCAGGTGTTGCGCACCCTTGAAAAGCAGCTGGAACGCGATCACGCCAAGACCAACATCATCGGCATCACCGAGCTGGGCCTGGTGCAGATGACCCGCAAGCGCACCCGCGAAAGCCTAGAACAAGTGCTGTGCGAACCGTGCAGCAGTTGCCAGGGCCGCGGCAAGTTAAAGACCCCGGAAACGGTTTGCTACGAGATTTTCCGGGAAATCTTACGGGAGGCACGTGCCTACCAGGCCGAAGGTTATAGAGTGCTTGCCAACCAGAAAGTGGTCGATCGGTTGCTGGATGAAGAGTCCGGTAACGTTGCTGAGCTGGAGGGTTTTATAGGGCGCACGATTCGCTTCCAGGTCGAAACCATGTATTCCCAGGAACAATACGACGTGGTGCTGCTCTGATCCCCATTCGCTTTCTTTCTTCGAGACCGGCAGACCTTGATCTGCCGTCCGACAACCGCCTTGAGGGTCGCCTGACATGGAGCGTCTGATACGCTTTTTTGCCGCTTTGACCCGTTGGGGCCTGGGCCTCTGTGCGTTGCTGCTGGTATTGGCGGCGGTGTACGTGAGCCTGGGTCGCGAATTGACTCCGCTGGTAGCCGAATACCGCGCCGAAATCGAAGCCAAGGCCCAGGCCGCGGTGGCGATGCCTCTGCAGATCGGCAGCCTCGAAGGCCGTTGGAGCGGCTTCGCCCCGGTGTTGCTGGCCCACGACGTGATGGTGGGTGAGGGCAACAGTGCCTTGCGCCTGGATCAGGTTGAAGTGGTGCCGGACATCTGGGCCAGCCTGATGGCCCGCGAAGTGCGCATCGCCCACCTGGAAGTCAGCGGCCTGCAACTGAGCGTGAAGGAAGACAAGGACGGCCATTGGGCGCTGCAAGGCCTGCCGGTGCAGGACGACCAGCCGCTGGACCCGGAGCAGGTGCTCACGCGCATGCAAATGGTCAAACGCGTGTCATTGCTGGACAGCCAGGTAACATTGCAGCCCTTCGACCAGGCGCCGTTGACCCTGACCTACGTGGGCCTGAGCCTGCACACCGGCATGACGCGGCAACGCTTGGACGCGCGCCTGACGCTGCCCGACGGCCAGCCACTGGCCCTGAGCCTGAGCAGCCGTATCCGCGCCAGCCAGTGGAAGGACGGCGAAGTCCAGGCTTACCTCAGCCTGCCCCAAAGTGAGTGGGCCAAATGGATTCCCGCAAGACTGACCCAGCAATGGAAACTCACGCAGTTCAAGGCCGGCGGCGAGTTCTGGCTGAGTTGGGCCAAGGGCACCGTGCAAAGCGCCGTGGTGCGCCTCAACTCACCTCAGGTGAAGGGCAGCTACGCCGACCGCAAGCCGGTACACATCGAGAATCTCGCCCTGACGGCGTACCTGCAACGCAGTGAGACCGGCCTCAAGGTGCAGTTTGATTCGCTGGCGATGAACATCGGCGACACCCGTTGGGAATCGCACCTGCAATTGCAGCAAACCCTGGCGACCGATAAAGACCAGGAAGCCTGGAAGCTGCAGGCCGACCGTCTTGACCTGACGCCCGTAACCCCGCTGCTCAATGCATTGGCACCTTTGCCGGAAGGCTTCGCCAAAACTGTCGAGCACCTGAAAGCCACGGGCGTGTTGCGCAACGTGCTGGTGGATTTCCGCCCTGAGGACACCACCGACCAGAAAGTCAGTTTTGCCGCCAACCTGGAGCGCGTCGGCTTTGATGCGTATATCGGCGCACCGGCCGCGCGTAACGTGTCCGGCAGCATCAGCGGCGACCTGGGCCATGGCGAGTTGCGCATGGACAGCAAAGACTTTTCGCTGCACCTGTTTCCGATCTTCGCCAAGCCCTGGCAGTACATCCAGGCCAATGCGCGCCTAACCTGGACGCTGGACAAAGAAGGCTTCACGCTGATCGCCCCGTATATCAAGGTGCTGGGCGAGGAGGGCAACGTCGCCGCCGACTTCCTCATTCGCCTGCATTTCGACCACAGCCAGGAAGATTACATGGACCTGCGGGTCGGCATGGTTGATGGCGATGGCCGCTTCACAGCCAAATATTTGCCCGCCGTGTTGAGCCCTGCCCTGGATGAGTGGTTGCGCACGGCAATTCTCAAAGGTGCGGTCGACCAAGGCTTCTTCCAGTACCAGGGCTCGTTGAACCACGATGCACCGCCGGCAGCGCGCAATATCAGCCTGTTCTTCAAGGTGCATGACGCCGAGCTGGCGTTCCAGCCGGGCTGGCCTCATGTGAGCAAGGTCAATGGCGAAGTGTTCGTGGAGGAGAGCGGTGTGCGCATCCTGGCGAGCAAGGGCCAATTGCTCGACACCAAGGTCAAGGACGTCTACGTCAATATTCCTCACGCACCGGCCGGCAAAGACAGCCACCTGCTGATAACCGGCGGGTTTGCGGGTGGCTTGGGTGATGGCCTGAAGATCCTCCAGGAAGCACCGATCGGCACCGGTTCGACCTTCGCCGGCTGGAAGGGCGAGGGCGACCTGCAAGGCAAGCTGGACCTGGATATCCCACTGGCCAAGGGCACTGAACCGAAGATCGTGGTCGACTTCCAGACCGACAAGGCGCGCCTGCAATTGGCCGAGCCGACCCTGGACCTGACCCAGCTCAAAGGTGACTTCCGCTTCGACAGCACCAAGGGCCTGAGTGGCCAGAACATTTCGGCCCAGGCCTTTGACCGGCCCATCACGGCGCAGATTTTTGCCGATGGCAAGCCGGGCAACATCAGCACACGCGTCTCGGCGAAAGGCCAGGTCACGGTCAAGCGCCTGACGGACTGGTTGAAAATCAGCCAGCCGTTGCCGGTGTCCGGTGACATTCCGTACCAGCTGCAGCTCACCCTGGACGGCGCCGACAGCCAATTGATGGTCAGCTCGAACATGAAGGGCGTTGCAGTGGACCTGCCGGCACCCTTTGGCATGCCGGCCAGCCAAGGCCGCGATAGCGTGTTCCGCATGACCTTGCAGGGCCCCGAGCGCCGCTACTGGTTTGACTACGGCGAACTGGCGAGCTTTACCTTTGCCTCGCCGCCCGACAAGTTCAATGACGGTCGCGGGGAGTTGTTCCTCGGCGACGGTGATGCCGTGCTGCCTGCCGCCAAAGGTTTGCGCATTCGCGGTGTGCTGTCGGAGCTGGATATCGACCCGTGGAAAAAGCTGGTTCACCGCTACGCCGGGAATGACCCGGGCGGCAGTGCCAAACAACTGCTCAGCGGCGCCGACTTCAAGGTGGGCAAATTGACCGGTTTTGGTACCCAGTTTGATCAGGTCAACTTGCAGCTTGATCGCAAGCCCGCTGCCTGGGGCTTGCAGCTCGACAGCCAACAGGCCAAGGGTTCGGTCAACCTGCCGGACGCCAAGGGCGCGCCGATCGATATCAACCTGCAATACGTGAAACTCCCAGCGGTGGACCCGACGGTGCAGGCGGATGAAAATGCGCCAGACCCGTTGGCGGATATCGACCCCAAGGACATTCCGGCGCTGGATATTGCCATCAAGCAACTGTTCCAGGGGCCGGACCTGGTGGGCGCCTGGTCGCTGAAGGTACGCCCTACCGCCAAAGGCTTGGCCTTCAACAACCTCGACCTGGGTCTCAAGGGCATGCTGCTCAACGGCGCTGGCGGTTGGGAAGGCGCGCCGGGCGCCAGCAGCAGTTGGTACAAGGGCCGCCTGGATGGCAAGAATATCGCCGATGTACTCAAGGGTTGGGGTTTTGCGCCGACCGTGACCAGCGAAGACTTCCACTTGGACGTCGACGGTCGTTGGCCGGGTTCGCCAGCCTGGGTCGGGCCCAAGCGTTTTTCCGGCAGCCTGGATGCGGCGTTCCGCAAAGGTCAGTTTGTTGAAGTGGAAGGCGGCGCCCAGGCCCTGCGGGTGTTCGGCTTGCTCAATTTCAACTCCATCGGCCGCCGTCTGCGCCTGGACTTCTCTGACCTGCTCGGCAAAGGCTTGAGCTATGACCGGGTCAAAGGTTTGCTGGCCGCCAGTAATGGCGTATTCGTGACCCGTGAACCCATCACCATGACCGGGCCTTCTACCAACCTTGAGCTCAATGGCACCCTGGACCTGGTGGCTGACCGTGTCGACGCCAAGTTGCTGGTCACCCTGCCGGTGACCAATAACCTGCCGATTGCCGCGCTGATTGTGGGTGCCCCGGCCATTGGTGGCGCCTTGTTCCTGATCGACAAGTTGATCGGTGACCGTGTTTCGCGCTTCGCCAGCGTGCAATACAAAGTGCAAGGCCCGTGGAAGGATCCAAAAATCACCTTCGACAAGCCATTTGAAAAGCCAAACTGAGAGCCTGTGGAGTAGCATGGCCGCATGCCTATTTTGGAGTGTCGGCCCATGTCCTTTGCGGTAATTCAAATGGTCAGCCAGAGCGATGTGCTGGCTAACCTGGCCCAGGCTCGGCGCCTGCTGGAGCAAGCGGCGGCGGACGGTGCGAAGCTGGCGGTGTTGCCGGAAAACTTCGCGGCCATGGGCCGTCGCGACGTGGCGGATATCGGCCGCGCCGAAGCCTTGGGCGAAGGCCCTATCTTGCCATGGTTGAAACAGACCGCTCGCGACCTCACCTTATGGATAGTGGCGGGTACTTTGCCGCTGCCGCCAAAGGACCAACCGAACGCCAAACCCAACGCCTGCTCATTGCTGGTCGATGACCAAGGCGAAATCGTCGCCCGTTACGACAAGCTTCACCTGTTCGATGTCGATGTGGCCGATGCGCGAGGTCGTTATCGCGAATCTGACGACTATGCTTTTGGTGGCAATGTGGTGGTGGCGGATACGCCCGTCGGCCGATTGGGCCTGACGGTGTGTTACGACCTGCGCTTCCCCGAGCTGTACAGCGAATTGCGCGCGGCCGGGGCTGAACTGATTACCGCGCCTTCGGCCTTTACGGCAGTGACCGGCGCCGCGCACTGGGACGTGCTGATTCGCGCGCGTGCCATCGAAACCCAGTGCTACCTGCTGGCAGCGGCGCAAGGCGGCGTGCACCCGGGGCCACGGGAAACCTATGGGCATGCGGCGATTGTCGACCCTTGGGGGCGTGTGCTGACACAACAGGATCAAGGCGAAGCGGTGTTGCTGGCCGAACGCGACAGCAGTGAACAGGCGTCGATACGGGCGCGCATGCCGGTGGTCAACCATCGGCGCTTTTTCTCGCAGGGCGCGCAGCGACCTGCTTCAGAACGATGAATTTAAGGCCAAACCTATGAGCGAGTTGTTGTCCTCAGTCAGTGAACATCTCCTGGCGCCCGGTGGCGTGACCATCGACAGTTTGCAAGCCGTGCTCGGCGACTTGGCCGGGCCGGGTATTGACGCCGCTGACCTGTATTTCCAAGGGCAGATTTCCGAGTCCTGGGCCCTCGAAGACGGCATCGTCAAGGAAGGCAGTTTCAACCTTGACCAAGGCGTTGGCGTACGCGCGCAGTCCGGTGAAAAGACCGGTTTTGCCTACAGTAACGCCATCACCCTTGAGGCATTGGGCCTCGCGGCACGTGCGGCGCGCTCGAT
The DNA here is from genome assembly GCF_049645325.1 of Pseudomonas sp. Lineage (GTDB taxonomy): Bacteria > Pseudomonadota > Gammaproteobacteria > Pseudomonadales > Pseudomonadaceae > Aquipseudomonas. The sequence goes on from NZ_JBARTQ010000553.1 coordinate 16,739, forward strand.
TTCGCGCGCCGGCCAGAACGGTACCGTGCAGGCATTCAGCACCCAGGACGTGGCCCAGTTGTATGCACCGGATAACCCCCTGGAAGTGATCAGCCGGGCGGAGAAGGTCGATTTGCTCAAGCGTATCGACGCGGCCACCCGCGCCCTCGACCCGCGTATCCAGCAGGTTACCGTGAGCATGGCCGGTGTGTGGGAACGCATTCTCGTGGCGTCCACCGACGGCGGGCTGGCGGCGGATGTACGGCCTTTGGTGCGCTTCAACGTCAGTGTGATTGTCGAGCAGAATGGCCGTCGCGAGCGTGGCGGTCACGGCGGCGGCGGGCGTACCGACTACCGTTATTTCCTCGCTGAAGACCGTGCCATGGGGTATGCCCGTGAGGCGTTGCGCCAGGCGCTGGTCAACCTGGAGGCCATTCCGGCGCCAGCCGGTACGTTCCCGGTGGTACTGGGTTCGGGCTGGTCCGGGGTGCTTCTGCACGAAGCCGTGGGGCATGGCCTGGAAGGCGACTTCAACCGCAAAGGCAGTTCGGCCTACAGCGGGCGCATGGGCGAGATGGTCGCGTCCAAACTCTGCACGATTGTCGACGACGGCACCCTCGCTGGCCGTCGTGGCTCGCTGAGCGTCGATGACGAAGGCACGCCGACCGAGTGCACCACGCTGATTGAAAACGGCGTGCTCAAGGGTTACATGCAAGACAAGCTCAACGCCCGCCTGATGGGCGTGGCGCGCACCGGTAACGGCCGCCGCGAGTCTTACGCGCACCTGCCGATGCCGCGTATGACCAACACCTACATGCTCGGTGGCGAAAGCGACCCTGCGGAGATCATCGCCTCGGTAAAGCGCGGCATCTATTGCGCCAACCTCGGCGGCGGCCAGGTGGATATCACCAGCGGCAAATTCGTGTTCTCCACCAGCGAGGCGTACCTGATCGAAGACGGCAAGATTACCGCGCCGATCAAAGGGGCGACGTTGATTGGTAACGGTCCGGAGGCCATGAGCAAGGTGTCGATGGTCGGTAACGACCTGTCGCTGGACAGTGGCGTGGGTACGTGCGGCAAGGATGGGCAGTCGGTGCCGGTGGGTGTCGGCCAGCCAACGCTGAAAATTGATGCGATCACCGTGGGTGGCACGGGCTCGTAAGGCGTGGAGCTTCGGGTGGCGAAGACCGCCACCCGGGGAAGAGGATCAGCGCAGGCCGCGTTGAGTCTCGTCCAGCTCACGGATGTACTTGAACATTTTACGGCTGGTGGCCGGCGCCTTGTTATGCGCCTGCTCGTGCTGGGCCTGACGGATCAGGGAGCGCAGTTGCTGGCGGTCCGCATCCGGGTAGTCCAGCACGAATTTCTCCAGCACCGCGTCATCGCCTGCAATCAGGCGGTCACGCCAACGCTCCAGGTTATGGAAGCGTTCGTTGTATTGGCGAGTGGAGGCATCGGTTTGATCAAGCAACGCCAGAATCGCGTCAATGTCCTGATCGCGCATCAACTTGCCGATAAACATGATGTGCCGTTTACGCGCGATATTCGCGGTGTGCTTGGGTGCGTCCGCAAGCGCCCGGCGCATTTCGTCGGTCAGTGGCAGTTTTGCAATCAAGTCTTTCTTGAGCGTTGTAAGACGCTCGCCAAGGTCCACCAGAGCATGCAGCTCTCGTTTGACCTGGGTTTTGCTTTTCTCCCCATCGAGGGAGTCGTCGTAAGAATCAACCATGGTGGCAGTCCGCAAAGAAACGCCGCCATGATAACCAGTCGGGGGCCGCTTGTCCGGCCCGGTCGCTCGATGGCCTTAACCGAAAGCAGAATTTGAGTGGAGAAAACCATGAGTGCAGCCCAAAGCGTCGGTCCGCAAGCGTTACCGGCACTGCAGGAACAAGTCGAGCAGATCATTGCCGAGGCCAAGCGCCAGGGGGCCAGTGCCTGTGAAGTGGCGGTGTCGCTGGAGCAGGGGCTGTCGACGTCGGTACGCCAGCGGGAAGTGGAAACCGTCGAATTCAACCGCGACCAGGGGTTCGGCATCACGTTGTACGTAGGGCAACGCAAAGGCTCGGCCAGCACCTCGGCCAGCGGCCCGGAAGCCATTCGCGAAACGGTCGCCGCCGCATTGGCGATTGCCAAGCACACCTCCGAAGATGAAAGTTCGGGGTTGGCCGACAAGGCACTGATGGCCAAGGATCTGAAAGACTTCGATCTGTTCCATGCCTGGGACATCACGCCCGAGCAAGCCATCGAACAGGCCTTGACCTGCGAAGCGGCCGCGTTCGACGCTGATCCCCGCATCAAGAACGCCGATGGCACCACGTTGAGTACTCATCAGGGTTGCCGCGTGTATGGCAACAGCCATGGTTTTATCGGTGGTTACGCGTCCACTCGCCATAGCTTGAGCTGCGTGATGATCGCCGAAGCCAATGGCCAGATGCAGCGCGATTACTGGTATGACGTGAACCGTCAGGGCGAATTGCTGGCCGACCCGGTCAGCATCGGCCAACGGGCTGCACAACGTGCTGCGAGCCGCTTGGGCGCGCGCCCGGTGCCGACCTGTGAAGTACCGGTGCTGTTTTCGGCGGAACTGGCCGGAGGCCTGTTCGGCAGTTTCCTGGGGGCGATTTCCGGCGGCAACCTGTACCGCAAGTCGTCGTTTCTGGAAGGTGCCATCGGTCAGAAGCTGTTTCCCGAGTGGCTCACCATCGATGAACGTCCGCACCTGATGCGTGCCATGGGCAGTTCGTCGTTCGACGGTGATGGCCTTGCCACCTACGCCAAGCCGTTTGTCGAAAACGGCGAACTGGTGTCTTACGTACTGGGCACTTACGCCGGTCGCAAGCTTGGCCTGCCAAGCACCGCCAACTCCGGCGGCGTGCACAACCTGTTCGTGACCCACGGCGACGAAGATCAGGCGGCACTGTTGCGTCGCATGGGTCGCGGCTTGCTGGTGACCGAGTTGATGGGCAGTGGCCTGAACATGGTCACCGGTGATTACTCCCGTGGTGCGGCGGGTTTCTGGGTGGAAAATGGCGAGATTCAGTTCGCCGTCCAGGAAGTGACGATCGCCGGCAATATGCGCGATATGTTCAAACAGATCGTTGCGGTGGGTAACGACCTGGAACTGCGCAGCAACATTCGCACCGGTTCGGTATTGATCGAGCGGATGACTGTCGCCGGCAGCTAACCCGCGACGTTTCAAAAAAAGGCGCGCCATCGTAAGGATGGCGCGCCTTTTTTATGCCTGCCTCGCAGTTGGATTTATCTGCCACTCTTGTTTTGATTCTCAATATCATTTAATAATAAATATCATTACCGAGTGAGCGTGGATCATGAGTTCTGTCCTGCATGAGGATCCCTACCTGGAAAGCTGGCGCTGGATGAGTCGTCAGATTCGCTGCGGCCTCGATCCCAACGAGCCTCGCCTGATCGAACATTACCTCAATGAAGGTCGATACCTGGCGTGTTGCACCGCGACTCACCCGTGGACGATCGCTGAAACCTCTTTGCGCCTGTTGATCGACACCGCCAGCGATATCGCCTTGCCCTGGCACTGGCGATCCATCTGCCTGGACCAGGCCTGGCGCCCACTGCGCGACCTGGAAAAACTCTCTCACTGTGCCTGCCGCCTCAAGCGCTGGCAGACCTTTGCCTGGCAATTGGCGACCTGCGAATTGCTGCCGTCCCTTTCTGTTTCTGACTTGGTGCAAGGATCTTCCGATGAGTAACACCCGTATCGAACGCGACAGCATGGGCGAGCTGCAAGTGCCTGCCGAGGCGCTGTATGGCGCCCAGACCCAGCGCGCGGTGAACAATTTCCCGATCAGCCACCAACGTATGCCAGCGCAGTTCATCCGCGCGCTGATCCTGGCAAAAACCGCTGCGGCCAAGGTTAACGTCGAGCTCAAGCAAATCAGCGAAGGGCAGGGCAAGGCCATCGTCGACGCCGCCCAAGGCCTGCTGGAAGGCGACTTCATGCAGCACTTTCCGGTGGATATCTTCCAGACGGGCTCGGGCACCAGCTCCAACATGAATGCCAACGAAGTGATCGCCACCCTGGCCAGCCGCCTGCTCGGCGAGGCGGTCGACCCCAATGATCATGTGAACTGCGGTCAAAGCAGCAACGACATCATTCCGACCACGATTCACGTCAGCGCCGCGTTGGTCCTGCATGAGCAAACGCTGCCGGCCCTGCTGCATCTGGTGCAAGTCATCGAGCGGAAGGCTGAAGAGGTCCACCCGTTCATCAAGACCGGGCGCACGCACCTGATGGATGCCATGCCGGTGCGCATGAGCCAGGTGCTCAACGGCTGGGCGCAGCAGCTCAAAGCCAACATCGCCCACCTGCAGGACCTGCTGCCAAGCCTGCAATCGCTTGCCCAGGGCGGCACGGCCGTTGGGACCGGGATCAACGCGCACCCGGAATTCGCGGCGCGTTTCAGCCAGCAACTGAGCAGTCTGACCGCCGTGAAATTCACTCCGGGCAAGAACCTGTTTGCGTTGATTGGCTCCCAGGACACGGCCGTTGCCGTCTCCGGCCAGTTGAAAGCCACTGCCGTGTCGCTGATGAAAATCGCCAACGACCTGCGCTGGATGAACTCCGGCCCGCTCGCCGGCTTGGGTGAAATCGAACTGGAAGGCCTGCAGCCTGGCTCGTCGATCATGCCGGGCAAGGTCAACCCGGTGATTCCCGAAGCCACCGCCATGGTCGCCGCGCAGGTGATCGGCAATGACACGGTGATTACCGTCGCGGGGCAGTCGGGTAACTTCGAGCTGAACGTGATGCTGCCGATCATCGCCCAGAACCTGTTGAGCAGCCTTGAACTGCTGGCCAATTCCAGCCGGTTGCTCGCCGATAAGGCCATCGCCAGCTTCAAGGTCAACGAAGCCAAGCTCAAGGAGGCGCTGTCGCGCAACCCGATCCTGGTGACCGCGCTTAACCCGATCATTGGTTACCAAAAGGCTGCTGAAATCGCCAAGAAGGCCTATCAACAAGGCCGTCCGGTGATTGATGTAGCCCTTGAACACACCGACTTGCCACGCAGCCAACTGGAAGTCCTGCTGGATCCGGAAAAGCTCACCGCCGGCGGCGTGTAATCACCGACCCTGCTTTGGAGGCTCACCATGGAGCACTGGAAACGCACGATCGAACGGGCTAATCGCTGCTTTATGCAGGGCGATCTGGTCGATGCTCGCGAGGCCTATTTGCAAGCCCTGGCGCTGGCTCAAGTGTTATTCGAGCGTTGGGCGGATGCCGACGAAGCAGTGGCCGTCTGCGTCATTTCCCATCACAACCTGGCAGACCTGCACCTGCGCCTGAACCAGCCGGAGGAGAGCGCGGAATACCTCTGCGCCATTCACCAGCGCCTGCTGCAGACCATGCAGGACCCGCGCCTGAGCCCGCAACTGCGCGAGGCGGCGCTGCGCCAGAGCAGCAAGACCTACGTCGAACTCTTGAATTTCATCAGCGATTACGGCGAATACCCACGCACACATCGCTTGTTGGGCGGCACTGCGGCGCAACCGGATGCGTCGACCCGCAACAGTCCTTATTACGGAGCTCATTGATATGACCTACACCTTGCCTGCCTTGCCCTATGCCTACGATGCCCTGGAACCGCATATCGATGCGCAAACCATGGAGATTCACTACACAAAGCACCATCAGACCTACATCAACAACCTCAACGCGGCCGTCGAGGGCACCGAGTTCGCGGGTTGGCCGGTGGAAAAGCTGGTGTCCAGCGTCCAGCAACTGCCGGAAAAACTCCGCGCGGCAGTGATCAACCAGGGCGGCGGCCACGCCAACCATTCGTTGTTCTGGGCGGTAATGTCGCCCAAAGGCGGCGGCAAACCTGAAGGCGCGCTGGGCAAGGCCATCGATGAGCAACTGGGCGGTTTCGACAGCTTCAAAGAGGCCTTCACCAAGGCCGCCCTGACCCGCTTCGGCAGCGGTTGGGCCTGGCTGAGCGTGACCCCGCAAAAGACCTTGGTGGTGGAAAGCAGCGGTAACCAGGACAGCCCGTTGATGAATGGCAACACGCCGATCCTCGGTCTCGATGTCTGGGAGCATGCCTATTACCTGCTTTATCAGAACCGTCGCCCGGAATACATCAACGCCTTCTATAGCGTGATCAACTGGCCGGAAGTCGCCGCGCGCTACCAGGCCGCCCTGGCCTGACATTCATCCTATAACAAGATCTAAGGCCGACTATGGGCACTGAAACACTGGCGATCAGCAGCGGGCGAATGTGCCGTTATGCATTGGGCTCGCTGCTGCTGTTGGCAGGTATTGCGTTGCTGGTGGCCCACGGGCTGGCCTGGCTTGACCTTGAACCGCGCATCTTGCGAGCTTTGCAGGGCGGGGCGATATGCGCGCTCGGCACGGCGCTGGGCGCGGTACCGGTGTTGGTGATTCGCCGCATGCCGGTGGCGCTGAGCGATACCTTGTTGGGTTTTGGTGCCGGGGTGATGCTGGCGGCTACGGCGTTTTCGCTGGTGGTGCCTGGTATCAGTGCTGCCGAGAGCCTGGGGCTCTCGCCTTGGGGCGCCAGTGGGTTGATCAGCTTCGGCATCATGCTCGGGGCGTTCGGGTTGTATTTGGTTGATCGCAAGGTCTCGGGCGCCAGCCCGGAAATGCTGGTGGGCACGCCGGAAAAACCGGTGATTCCACCACGCATTTGGCTATTCGTATTTGCCATCATTGCCCACAACATCCCGGAAGGCATGGCCGTGGGCGTTTCTGCCGGTGGAGGCATGCCGGACGCCGACAGCTTGGCCATGGGCATTGCCTTGCAGGATGTACCGGAAGGGTTGGTGATTGCACTGGTGCTGGCTGGGGCGGGCATGTCGCGGGTCAAGGCGTTCTTGATTGGCGCCGCTTCAGGTTTGGTCGAGCCGGTGTTTGCCGTGCTGTGCGCCTGGCTGGTCAGCTTGGCCGAGGTGCTGCTGCCGTTGGGGTTGGCGCTGGCGGCGGGGGCGATGCTGCTGGTCGTGACTCACGAAGTGATCCCTGAATCACGTCGTAACGGCCACGAAAAGCTCGCCAGCCTGGGGCTGTGCATCGGGTTTTGTTTGATGATGGTGATGGATACGGCACTAGGGTGAAGCCGTTGCGGCTTCACCTGTCTCAGTAGGGGGTGGGTTTACTCACCCTCATCAAAGAAGTTATTGATCAGCGCGACCAGTGCGTCCAGCGCTTCCTGCTCTTGCTCACCTTCCGTCTTCAGATGAATTTTGGTGCCCTTGCCGGCGGCCAGCATCATCATGGCCATGATGCTTTTGCCATCGACCATGGATTCCGGGGTGCGCCCGGCGCGAATCTGGCAGGGAAACTGCCCCGCAACGCCGACGAACTTGGCGGAAGCCCGGGCGTGCAGGCCCAGCTTGTTGATGATTTCAATTTCCAGAGCGGGCATCGCGGGGGTGTTCCTTTCAGCTAAGGTCGCGGTGGCGGACCTGGACGTTCTTGAGAGTTTGTTGCAGCACCTGGCCCAGACGCTCGGTCAGGTAGACGGAACGGTGGTGACCACCGGTGCAGCCAATGGCAATGGTGACATAAGCCCGATTGCTCGCGGCGAAACGCGGCAACCATTTGAGCAGGTAGCTGGAGATGTCCTGGAACATTTCCTCGACATCCGGTTGCGCAGCCAGGTACTCGGCTACGGCCGGATCCAGCCCCGACTGGTCGCGCAGTTCCGGCTTCCAGTATGGGTTGGGCAGGCAGCGCACATCGAACACCAGGTCGGCATCCACTGGCATGCCGCGTTTAAAACCAAACGACTCGACGAGAAATGCCGTGCCAGGCTCCGGCTGGTTCAGCAGGCGCAGCTTGATGGCGTCGCGCAACTGATACAGGTTCAGCCCGGTGGTGTTGATCTTGAGGTCGGCGAGGTCAATGATCGGGCCCAGCAGCGTGGTTTCGTCCTCGATGGCTTCGGCCAGGGAGCGATGAGGGCTGCTGAGTGGGTGACGGCGACGGGTTTCAGAGAAGCGCTTGAGCAGCGTCTCTTCGTCGGCATCCAGGTACAGCACGTCGCAATGAATGTGCTTGGCCCGCACTTCTTCGAGCAATTCAGGGAATCGCGAGAGGTGGCTGGGCAGGTTGCGCGCATCAATCGAAACGGCGACCAGGGGTTGCGCCAATTCGGTATGGATCAGTGCTCTTTCCGCCAGTTCCGGCAGCAGGCCGGCGGGCAGGTTGTCGATGCAATAGAAGCCACTGTCCTCCAGAACGTTGAGAGCAGTACTTTTACCCGAGCCGGACCGGCCGCTGACGATGATCAAACGCATGATTACTGCCCGTTTTGTTCATCCAGAACAACCTGATAGAGCGCCTCGTTGCTTTTGGCACTGCGCAGTCTGTCGCGTACTTCCTTGCGGTCGAGCATGCTGGCGATCTGCCGAAGCAGTTCCAGGTGCGCATCGGTGGCGGCTTGCGGGACCAGCAGAACGAACAGCAGGTCGACCGGAGCACCGTCGATGGCATCGAAATCGATTGGTTTTTCCATGTGCAGCAGAGCGCTGACTGGCGATTCACAGCCTTGAAGACGACAGTGAGGAATGGCGATGCCGTTGCCAAAACCGGTTGAACCGAGTTTTTCACGGGCGATCAGCGACTCGTACACAATTTGCTCATCCAGCTCAGGCACTTCGCGGCTGATCAGTTTGGCAATTTCTTCGAGGGCTTTCTTTTTACTGCCGCCCGGCACGTTCACGAGGGAACGGCCGGGGGTCAGGATGGTTTCAAGTCGGATCATGGGGGGAGAGTTAACGACCTGTACCTTGCATCAGGTGCAGATTCTTTTCCTTATGCTTTTTAAGTTGGCGGTCAAGCTTGTCAGTCAAGGCATCGATTGATGCATACATGTCTTCATGCTCGGCATTGGCGACTATTTCGCCACCGGGAATCTGTAGGGTTGCCTCGATTTTCTGCTGAAGCTTGTCGACCTTCATGATGACTTGCACGTTGGTGATCTTGTCAAAATGACCCTCAAGCCGCTTCAGCTTCTGCTCGACATAGTCGCGCAGTGGAGGGGTGACTTCTACATGGTGTCCACTGATGTTGACTTGCATACAGCTTCTCCTTCGTTGCCAGTGCATAAAGCGGCGGGTAGGAATACCCGCCACTGGAACGCTATGGCCCGCCCGTCACATCAAACGCTTACGCTCGCTGGAAGGCGCGATCCCGAGGGACTCGCGGTACTTGGCGACGGTTCGACGGGCGACCTGAATGCCTTGTGCCTCCAGTAAACCAGCGATCTTACTGTCACTCAATGGCTTTTTCTGATTTTCCGCGGCAACCAGTTTTTTGATGATCGCGCGGATCGCCGTGGACGAGCATTCGCCGCCTTCGGAGGTGCTGACATGGCTGGAGAAAAAGTATTTCAACTCATAAATACCCCGTGGGGTATGCATGAATTTTTGTGTGGTGACGCGAGAAATCGTCGATTCGTGCATGCCCACGGCTTCGGCAATGTCATGCAGCACCAGCGGTTTCATCGCTTCGTCGCCGTACTCCAGGAAGCCGCGCTGGTGCTCGACGATCTGAGTGGCCACTTTCATCAGGGTTTCGTTGCGGCTTTGCAGGCTCTTGATGAACCAGCGCGCCTCCTGCAACTGGTTGCGCATAAACGTGTTGTCGGCGCTGGTGTCGGCACGGCGCACAAACCCTGCGTACTGCGGGTTGACGCGCAGGCGTGGCACCGACTCCTGGTTCAACTCCACCAGCCAGCGCTCGTTGTCCTTGCGCACGATCACGTCAGGGACAACGTATTCGGCTTCGCTGGACTCGATCTGTGAACCCGGGCGCGGGTTAAGGCTTTGCACCAGCTCAATCACCTGGCGCAGGTCATCTTCCTTGAGCTTCATGCGCCGCATCAGCTGGCTGTAGTCGCGGCTGCCCAATAAGTCGATGTAGTCGGTGACCAGGCGCTGGGCTTCGCTGAGCCATGGGGTTTTGGCGGGCAGCTGGCGCAATTGCAGCAGCAGGCATTCGCTGAGCGTACGGGCGCCAATGCCGGCGGGCTCGAATTGCTGGATGCGGTGCAGGACCGCTTCAATTTCGTCCAGCTCGATATCCAGTTCCGGGTCGAATGCCTCAAGGATTTCCTCAAGGGTTTCGTCCAGGTAGCCCTGATTGTTGATGCAGTCGATCAAGGTGACGGCGATCAGGCGATCGGTGTCGGACATCGGTGCCAGGTTCAGTTGCCACAGCAAGTGACTCTGCAGGCTCTCGCCGACGGAGGTGCGGGTGGTGAAGTCCCACTCGTCATCGTCATTGCTGGGCAGGCTGCTGGCGCTGGTCTGGTAAACGTCTTCCCACGCGGTGTCCACGGGAAGCTCGTTGGGAATGCGTTCGTTCCATTCGCCTTCCTCAAGGTTATCCACCGTAGGGGCGGTTTCCTGGTAGGAGGGCTCTTGCACGTCGGAGTTGGGTTTTTGCTCGATGTTGTCTGCCAGCGGGTCTGCATTATCGAAGTCGTCGCCTTCTTCCTGGCGTTCGAGCATCGGATTGGACTCCAGGGCCTCCTGGATTTCCTGTTGCAGGTCCAGGGTCGACAATTGGAGCAGGCGGATGGCCTGTTGCAGCTGCGGTGTCATCGTCAGCTGCTGGCCCATTCTCAGGACTAGCGATGGTTTCATGGCAGGGGCTTAACACCTTATTCGCCGGCGCAATGCGCCATCCACGACAGGGCGCGTGAGCGCCAAACATAAGCAAATTATATGCCTGATATCGGGTGCTTTGCCTAGAGCGCGGTAACAATAAAAAAACAGAGCTTTTTATTGACTCCCGCGCGTCTTGGCGAACAGCCGTGACACCACACTGTTTACAGGCGGAACTCGTGGCCCAGGTACACTTCCTTGACCAGTTCGTTGGCCAGGATGGTCGCGGAATCGCCTTCGGCGATCAGCTGGCCATCGTTGACGATATACGCCGTTTCACAGATATCGAGCGTCTCACGGACGTTGTGGTCAGTGATCAATACGCCGATGCCCTTGGCCTTGAGGTGGTGGATGATCTGCTTGATGTCGCCGACCGAGATAGGGTCGACGCCGGCAAACGGTTCGTCCAGCAGGATGAACTTCGGCGCGGTGGCCAATGCGCGGGCGATTTCCACCCGGCGACGCTCACCACCCGACAAGCTCATGCCGAGGTTGTCACGGATGTGGTTGATGTGGAATTCCTGCAGCAGGCTTTCCAGCTCCTTGCGGCGGCCGTCGCGGTCGAGTTCCTTGCGGGTCTCAAGGATCGCCATGATGTTGTCGGCTACCGACAGTTTGCGGAAGATCGACGCTTCCTGGGGAAGATAGCCGATACCTGCGCGTGCACGCCCGTGCATCGGCTGGTGGCTGACGTCCAAGTCGTCGATCAATACACGGCCCTGATCCGCCTGGACCAGCCCGACGATCATATAGAAGCACGTGGTTTTGCCGGCACCGTTAGGGCCGAGCAGGCCGACGATCTGGCCGCTGTCGATCGACAGGCTGACATCGCGCACGACCTGACGGCTTTTATAGGCCTTGGCCAGATGCTGGGCTTTCAGGGTTGCCATTAGTTCGTCTTCTTCGCAGCGGGTTTAGGCGCAGGCTGTGCGGCGCCTTCTTTCTGCTTCGGCTGGATAACCATGTCGATGCGCGGCTTCGGAGTACCGATCTTGGCGCCAGTGGCACGGCCCGCCTGGGCGATCTGTTTCACGGTGTCATAAGTGATTTTTTCACCGTCTGTCGTGTTGCCGTCGCTGCTGACAACCCGGGCCTGATCGATCAGGATGATGCGGTTCTGCTGGGCGTGGTACTGGATGGTCCGGCCATAGCCCTTCATCGGAGCGGGGTCTGCAGCGGCCTGCTTCTGTTCGAAGTAAGCCAGGTTGCCCACCGAGGTCACCACGTCGATATCGCCAGCCGGGGTACGCGTGAGCGTCACCGTGTTGCCGGTGATTTTCATCGAGCCTTGGGTGATGATCACAGCGCCGGTGTAGGTCGCCACGCCTTGCTTGTCATCCAGTTGAGCATCGTCAGCCTGAATATGGATCGGTTGCTCGCTATCGTTCGGCAGAGCCCAGGCGCTCACGCTTCCCAGTGCTGCGCCCAGACTGAGCAAAATAGGGAGAGTTTTAACGAGCCTCATACTGTCCTCTTACGTTCGATAGCAGGTGTATCCTGCTTTCTTTCAAATACGCTTTCATTCCCTTGCCAGTCGATACACCGCCAGCGCCGTCGATTCTAACGTCTTGCTCGGTCTGCGCATATTGCTGTTGTGGGAAAACGGTCATGCGACTGCTTGTAATGATGGTGTCGCGGTTCTTGTCGTCAGTGCGTGCAACGCGTACCGAGTCGATGAGTTCCACTTGGGTGCCGTCCGGGTTGACCTCGCCACGCTCGCTGGTGACGTGCCACGGAAATTCGGTGCCGCGGTACAGGTTCATGTCCGGCTTGGTCAGCAATGTGACCTCGGAGACCTTTAAATGATCGACTTTGTCAGCGGTCATCTCGTACTGCACCTTGCCGTCCGGCAGGAACTGCACGCTGTAGGCATTGGTGGCGTAATAGTCGATAGCGCCTGCGTCAACCTGTGCGACAGGCTTGTCGAGGAAGCGCTCCGGGCTGATATTCCAGTAGCCAACCGCCAGGAACAGCGCGGCAATGACTCCGAATAGCAGGAAGTTGCGAATTTTTTTGCTCAGCATAAAACGCTCTATAGGTAGGCGGCGTGGGCCGCTTCAAGGCTGCCCTGGGCACGCAGGATCAATTCGCAGAACTCGCGGGCGGCGCCTTCACCGCCACGGGCGGTCGTGATGCCGTGTGCGTGTTCGCGAACAAAGGCTGCCGCGTTGGCGACGGCCATGCCCAGCCCGACCCGGCGAATGACCGGCAGGTCGGGCAGGTCATCGCCCAAATAGGCGACCTGCTCATAGCTTAGGTTGAGTTGACCAAGAAGCTCGTCCAGAACCACCAGTTTATCCTCGCGGCCTTGATACAGGTGAGGAATCCCCAGGTTTTGTGCGCGACGTTCCACAACCGGTGTTTTTCGACCGCTGATGATCGCCGTTTGCACGCCCGCCGCCATGAGCATTTTGATGCCCTGGCCGTCGAGGGTGTTGAACGTCTTGAATTCGCTGCCGTCTTCGAGGAAGTACAGGCGGCCATCGGTCAGCACGCCATCGACGTCGAAAATCGCCAATTTGATGTGTTTGCCGCGTTGCAACAGGTCGCTGGTCATTTACATCACTCCCGCACGCAGCAAGTCGTGCATGTTCAGGGCGCCGATCGGGCGGTCATCGTTGTCGACCACCACCAGCGCGCCGATTTTGTGGTCTTCCATGATTTTCAGGGCTTCGGCTGCGAGCATTTCTGGGCGGGCAGTCTTGCCATGTGGCGTCATCACCGCATCGATGGTCGCGGTGTGGATATCAATGGTGCGGTCGAGCGTGCGGCGCAGGTCACCGTCGGTGAACACCCCGGCCAGGCGCCCGTCGGTCTCCAGGATCACCGTCATGCCCAGGCCTTTGCGCGTCATTTCCATCAGCGCGTCCTTGAGCAGCGTGCCGCGCTGGACGTGGGGCAATTCATCGCCTGCGTGCATGACGTTTTCCACTTTCAGCAGCAGGCGTCGGCCAAGTGCGCCGCCTGGGTGGGAAAATGCGAAGTCTTCAGCCGTAAACCCGCGGGCCTCCAGCAGGGCAACCGCCAGCGCATCGCCCATGACCAGGGCGGCGGTGGTGGAGGAGGTCGGCGCCAGGTTCAATGGGCAGGCCTCGTGGGCCACATGCACATTGAGGTTCACTTCGGCGGCCTTGGCCAGCGTCGAGTCCGGGTTGCCGGTGAGGCTGATCATCTTGATGCCCAGACGCTTGATCAGCGGCAGCAAGGTCACGATTTCGTTGGTGGTGCCGGAGTTGGACAGCGCCAGGATGATGTCATCCTTGGTGATCATGCCCATGTCGCCGTGGCTGGCTTCGGCCGGGTGGACGAAAAACGCCGTGGTCCCGGTGCTGGCCAGGGTGGCGGCGATTTTGTTGCCGACGTGGCCGGATTTGCCCATTCCGACCACAACCACGCGGCCCTTGCTGGCCAGAATCATTTCGCAGGCGCGCACGAAATCCGCGTCGATATGGGCCAGCAAGCCTTCTACGGCTTCAAGCTCTAGGCGGATAGTGCGTTGTGCGGATTGAATAAGGTCGCTGGATTGGCTCATGTCTGAAATCGTATAGCCTGACGAAAAGTCGGCGATTATAGCGGTAATGATCAATTCCCTCACGCAAGTTCGTCAGGCTTTATTCCGAAGTGCCTGAGATTCATGCTCAGCAACAATTTTTTCCCTGTCCATAATCTGAACGAGCGCTGTTCCGGCCTTGGGGGCTCTGCATCAGCAGTGATATAGTTCGCCGCCAGTTCGGTCCGCCCAACCCATGTGGCTAACTATTGCGCATCCGTTGCAAACGAATGTCGCAAACATGGTGTCTGAGTGAAAGGCTGCATCCCAAGGAGATTAGATGAGTGCCGATAACGCCTACGCGGTCGAGCTGAAGGGTCTTACCTTCAAGCGCGGTACGCGCAGCATCTTCAATAACGTCGATATTCGCATTCCCCGCGGCAAAGTCACGGGCATCATGGGGCCTTCCGGTTGCGGCAAGACCACTCTGTTGCGCCTGATGGGCATGCAATTGCGGCCCAGTGCCGGCGAAGTGTGGGTCAATGGCCAGAACCTGCCGACGCTGTCGCGCAGCGATCTGTTCGATGCGCGCAAGCACATGGGCGTGTTGTTCCAGAGCGGCGCGCTGTTTACCGACCTCGACGTATTCGAAAACGTAGCGTTTCCGCTGCGGGTGCATACCCAGCTGTCCGATGAAATGATTCGCGACATCGTGCTGTTGAAGCTGCAGGCCGTGGGCCTTCGTGGCGCTATCGACTTGATGCCCGACGAGTTGTCCGGCGGCATGAAGCGCCGGGTCGCCCTGGCGCGAGCGATTGCCCTTGACCCGCAGATCCTCATGTATGACGAGCCCTTCGTAGGTCAGGACCCGATCGCCATGGGCGTGTTGGTGCGCCTGATCCGCCTGCTCAACGATGCGCTGGGGATCACCAGTATCGTGGTTTCCCACGACCTGGCCGAAACCGCGAGCATTGCCGACTACCTTTATGTAGTAGGCGATGGCCAGGTGCTGGGGCAGGGCACGCCCGAAGAGCTGATGAACGCTGATAACCCGCGCATTCGCCAATTCATGACCGGCGATCCTGATGGCCCGGTGCCTTTTCATTTTCCGGCAGCGGACTACCGCTCAGATCTTCTGGGGAAGCGCTGATGCGCAAGAAATCTTTAATCGAGAAGGTGCGCCTGTTCGGTCGCTCCGGTATCGATATGGTCGAAGTGCTCGGGCGTTCGACGATTTTCCTGTTTCACGCCTTGCTTGGCCGTGGCGGCATCGGTGGGGGCTTCGGCCTGCTGCTCAAGCAACTGCATTCAGTGGGTGTGATGTCCCTGGTGATCATCGTGGTGTCCGGGATTTTCATCGGCATGGTGCTCGCGTTGCAGGGATTCAACATCCTTTCCAGCTATGGTTCGGAGCAGGCGGTGGGGCAGATGGTCGCCCTGACGCTGTTGCGCGAGCTTGGGCCGGTCGTAACCGCCTTGCTGTTTGCCGGTCGCGCGGGTTCTGCGTTGACCGCTGAAATCGGCAACATGAAGTCCACCGAGCAGTTGTCCAGCCTGGAAATGATCGGCGTGGACCCGCTCAAGTACATTGTTGCGCCGCGCCTGTGGGCCGGCTTCATTTCCCTGCCGCTGCTGGCGATGATTTTCAGCGTGGTGGGCATCTGGGGCGGTTCGTGGGTAGCGGTTGACTGGTTGGGCGTCTACGACGGTTCCTACTGGGGCAACATGCAGAACAGCGTGACCTTCAGTGGTGATGTGCTCAATGGCGTCATTAAGAGCATCGTTTTCGCCTTTGTTGTGACCTGGATCGCCGTATTCCAAGGCTATGACTGTGAGCCCACTTCAGAAGGGATCAGTCGCGCCACTACCAAGACCGTTGTGTACGCCTCGCTGGCGGTACTGGGCCTTGACTTTATTTTGACCGCCTTGATGTTTGGAGATTTCTGATGCAAAACCGCACTGTGGAAATCGGTGTCGGCCTTTTCTTGCTGGCTGGCATCCTGGCTTTACTGTTGCTGGCCCTGCGGGTCAGTGGCCTTTCGGCCAGCCCTACGGCCGACACTTATAAACTTTATGCGTACTTCGACAATATCGCCGGTTTGACTGTCAGAGCTAAAGTGACCATGGCCGGTGTCACCATCGGCAAGGTCACGGCAATCGATCTGGATCGCGACAGCTTCACCGGGCGAGTGACCATGCAAGTCGACAAGAAGGTAGATAACCTGCCAACTGACTCCACTGCATCTATCCTCACTGCGGGTCTGCTGGGCGAGAAGTACATCGGTGTCAGCGTGGGCGGGGAAACAGCCCTGCTCAAGGATGGTTCGACCATCCACGACACACAGTCGTCGCTGGTGCTTGAAGACCTGATCGGTAAATTCCTGCTCAATACGGTCAATAAAGACGCCAAATGAGGAATCTGTTCATGATCTCTACCTTGCGACGTGGCCTGCTGGTACTGCTTGCAGCGCTGCCGCTGATGGCCAACGCGGCAGGTTCTGCGCACGATCTGGTGCAGGACACGACCAACAAGATGTTGGCTGACCTGACTGCCAACAAAGAGCAGTACAAGCAAGATCCCACCAAGTTCTACGATGCGCTGAATACCATTGTCGGCCCGGTGGTCGATGCCGAAGGCATTTCCCGCAGCATCATGACGGTCAAGTATTCGCGCAAGGCGACGCCTGCGCAGATGCAGACCTTCCAGGAAAACTTCAAAAAGGGCCTGTTCCAGTTCTACGGCAACGCTTTGCTGGAATACAACAACCAGGGCATCACCGTCGACCCTGCCAAGGATGAGTCGGGCGACCGCACCAGCGTTGGCATGACCGTCAAGGGCACCAACGGCGCGGTCTACCCTGTGCAGTACACGCTGGAGAAGGTCAACGGCGATTGGAAACTGCGCAACGTGATCATCAATGGCATCAACATCGGCAAGCTGTTCCGTGACCAGTTCGCCGACGCGATGCAGCGTAATGGCAATGACCTGGACAAGACCATCAATGGTTGGGCCGGTGAAGTCGCTAAAGCGAAGGAAGAAACCGACAAGCAAGCTGCCGGGAAGCCTGCACAATGACCGAGTCGGCTGTTCGTCTTGGCGACGCCGGCGAGTTGTTCATCAGTGGCGTGCTCGATTACCGCTCCGGGCCTGACCTGCGCAAGCAGGGCCAGGCACTGATCAGCGCCAGTACCGCGCCCGCGCTGGTGCTGGATTGCTCGGCGGTGACCAAGTCCAGCAGCGTCGGCTTGTCGTTGCTGTTGTGCTTCATGCGTGATGCGCAAGCGGCTAAAAAGCCGGTGAGCGTCCGGGCATTGCCCGAGGATATGCGTGAAATTGCCGAGGTTTCCGGTCTGACCGAGCTGTTGGCGCATCCTTAATACCCATTATCAATGAAGCCCCCCGTCAGAGTCCTGCTATGCGGGGTTCGCAGGCGCGGGGCTTTTTTGTATGATGTGCGACCCGTGCGCACTGGGCGCCGATAGAGGTTGAGCATGCAGGCCCTAGAAGTTAAGAGCTTCCTTGAAGGAAAGCTGCCGGAAACGACTGTAGAAGTTGAAGGCGAAGGCTGCAATTTCCAGCTGAACGTGATTAGCGATGAACTGGCGGCACTGAGCCCGGTCAAGCGTCAGCAGCAGATCTATGCCCATTTGAACCCATGGATCACCGATGGCAGCATCCATGCGGTCACTATGAAATTTTTCAGCCGCGCGGCCTGGGCCGAGCGCACCTGAGCCCCCAAGGCGTCGAGATTCTTATGGATAAATTGATTATTACCGGTGGTGGCCGCCTTGATGGCGAGATCCGCATTTCCGGTGCGAAAAACTCCGCCTTGCCGATCCTGGCGGCGACCCTGCTGTGCGATGGCCCGGTAACCGTGGCCAACCTGCCGCACCTGCACGACATCACTACCATGATCGAACTGTTCGGTCGCATGGGCATTGAGCCGGTGATCGACGAGAAGTTGTCCGTCGAAATCGACCCACGCACCATCAAGACCCTGATCGCCCCGTACGAACTGGTGAAAACCATGCGTGCGTCGATCCTGGTGCTCGGCCCGATGGTTGCCCGTTTCGGCGAAGCCGAAGTGGCCCTGCCTGGCGGTTGCGCCATTGGCTCGCGTCCGGTGGACCTGCACATCCGTGGCCTTGAAGCCATGGGCGCGACCATCGACGTCGAAGGCGGCTACATCAAGGCCAAAGCGCCGGAAGGCGGCCTGCGTGGCGCCAACTTCTTCTTTGATACCGTCAGCGTGACCGGTACCGAGAACATCATGATGGCGGCTGCCCTGGCCAACGGTCGCAGCGTCCTGCAAAACGCCGCGCGCGAGCCTGAAGTGGTCGACCTGGCCAACTTCCTGATCGCCATGGGTGCCAACATCACCGGCGCCGGCACTGACACCATCACCATTGACGGTGTGAAGCGCCTGCACTCGGCCACCTATAAAGTGATGCCGGACCGCATCGAGACCGGCACCTACCTGGTGGCTGCTGCCGTCACCGGCGGCCGCGTCAAGGTCAAGGACACCGATCCGACCATCCTTGAAGCGGTGCTGGAAAAGCTCAAGGAAGCCGGTGCCGAAATTACTACCGGCGACGACTGGATCGAGCTGAACATGCACGGCAAGCGGCCAAAAGCCGTCAACGTGCGTACCGCGCCTTACCCGGCGTTCCCGACCGACATGCAGGCGCAGTTCATTTCCCTGAACGCGATTGCTGAAGGCACCGGTGCCGTGATCGAGACCATCTTCGAAAACCGCTTCATGCACGTGTATGAACTGCACCGCATGGGCGCCAAGATCCAGGTCGAAGGCAACACCGCCATCGTCACCGGCATCGACAAGCTCAAGGGCGCGCCAGTGATGGCGACCGACCTGCGTGCTTCGGCCAGCCTGGTGATCTCGGCACTGTGCGCCGAAGGCGACACCCTGATCGACCGCATCTACCACATAGACCGTGGCTACGAGTGCATCGAAGAAAAACTGCAAATGCTCGGCGCTAAAATCCGCCGCGTACCGGGCTAACCCCGGAACTGCAGACGCTGTCACTGTGGTGAGCGGGCAAGCCCGCTCACC